>CAZSTZ010000096.1:0-20634 GCA_964609515.1 uncultured bacterium
CCGATGCAACATTCCTCGGGGCCAGACTGTTTCCCTTAATTCCCATAATTGGGCCCGCCTAGCACCCAGGCAACAGCGGCCATGTTGAGTCAATGCATTGTTAATTGTTAATTGCTACTCATGGAAAAATTTTACATCGTCAAACGACCCTCGGGAACTTGCGAAATCCTTCCCCAGGAAAAAGTCGCAGAAAAACAAGACCCCACCATCGTCGAGAAGTGGGGTCCGTTAGATTCAAAGAACGAAGCGATCGCCCGTCGCGTAGGATTAATTAGAGCCGGAAAATGCAAACCGCAATAAAAAAGCCCATTACCAAATAATTAAAAAATTACCCCTTCTTCAAAACAAGAAGGGGTAATTATTAATTGTTAATTATTAATTATTAGACCTCTTGCAAAAGTAATAATTAAATCAATTCAAGAGCTTAAATCAACAATTTAATCTACTTTTGCCTTTTGCCTTTTGCCCCATGAGCTGACTTCTCCAAGAAGTCTATTAATTGCCTTGAGCCTTTTGATTTTGGCGGGCGGCAATTTCTTGAATTAAAACCTCCATCGCCTTAGCATACTGAGGATCCGAAAGAGTACCGACTAAAGAGCGATCGTCGCGCAAAGCTTCTATTTGTTCCTCGCTGAGGTTAACTTCCACATCTGGAACGATGCCTTCATGGTTAATATCGCGACCGCTGGGAGTAAAGTATTTAGCGATCGTAACCGCCAAACCGGCACCATTGCCAACGCTTTGTACCGACTGAACCAAACCCTTACCAAAAGTCTTAGTTCCCACCAGCATCGCCCGCTTATTATCCTGCAAAGCCCCCGAGAGAATCTCGCTAGCGCTTGCCGAACCTCCATCCACCAAAACTACCAAAGCCTTATCAGTCAGAGCTCGGCTGTTAGCCTTCTGGCGATCCGTTACGCCAATGCGATTTACCGTAGAAACAATATCGCCCTCATTCAGCCACATCCGCGCAATTTCTATACTAGCGTAGAGCAAACCCCCAGGATTAGAACGCAGATCCAGAATATAACCAGAAACATCCTGCTGCTCGAAATCTTGAATTGCGTCTCGCATTTCCTCGGCAGCGTTAGCGCTAAACTGGTTCAGGCGGATATAACCCACATTTCCCGAAGGGCCTTGCTGGACAGAAGCCTTAACCGGATGAATTTCAATCCTATCTCTGGTGATGGGAAAATCAAGAGTTCTGCTACCCCGTTGGATAGTTAGAATAACCTCAGAACCAATAGGACCGCGTATTAACTGTACCGCCTCGTTAATATCCATCCCCTCGGTATTTTGACCGTCAATTCTGATAATAATATCCTGGGCCAAAACTCCCGCATTAAAAGCCGGAGTATCCTCGATGGGCGCAACTACCGTCAGCTTATCGGTTTCTCGGTCTTGAGTAATCTGGATACCCACACCAGTCAACTCCCCAGAAGTATCTATCTGGAGATTTTTGTACTCTTCTGGATCCATGAAGCGAGTATAAGGATCGTCTAGCTGTTCGAGCATTTCTCGGATGGCATCGTAAGCTTGCTCGTCGCTAGTGTAAGTTCGATCTAGATACTCGTTGCGAACTGCCTGCCAATCAACTTGATTGAAAGTACCATCTACATATTTTTTATCAATAACCTGCCAAACTCGATCGATGAGTTCTTTAGGATCGTTATTGGTAAAAGAAGCTTGGCTGGAAAGGTGAATGCCAGCGCCTATAACAGTGACACCAGTTAACATCACTGCCGTCGCACCGAGAACTAGCCCGCGTTTTGCTATAACCATCTGTTTTCTAAAAAATTTACAACAATAAAAACTACATCTGCGCTAAACTCAATTTAGCATTAAGGCAATAGGGGAATTGCTTTTCAAAAAATCGATATTTGTCTCTAAATTCATGCCTTTTCAATGAAATTATGCACCCAGACATCTGCTTAATATCCCCTACTTATTATTTTGGTTGGATAGAGATATTAAATTTAACATCTCTATCCTTTCACAGTCCGGAGGTCGGATTTCTTCAATTCCTCAGTTCCATTATAGCCATTAGGTTAAGAACTAGGGGTCAACCCAGGGAGCTAGAGAGTCGGCCAAGAAACCCGGTTTTTTGGTATCTCAGAAACCAGGTAATTTCGGCAAAACCTGGTTTCTCAATAGTTCCTCTAGGGATCGACCCAGCGATCGTCGGCCTTAATCAGGTTAATTAGCTCTTCCACGCCCCGATCTTCAGGGACTTTTTTAATTTCTTCCCGCCCGCGATACAAGGAAATGTACCCGGGTTGCTTGCCCACATAACCGTAATCGGCATCGGCCATTTCTCCCGGCCCGTTGACAATGCAACCCATCACGGCGATGTCTAAACCGGTCAAATGTTTGGTGGCCTCCCGAACTTCGTGGAGGACATCTTCGAGATTGAACAAGGTCCGACCGCAGGAAGGACAGGCCACATATTCCACCATAGTTTTCCGCAGGCCCAAAGCCTGGAGAATACTGTAGCAAACGGGAATTTCTTTTTCTGGGGCCTCGGTGAGGGAGACGCGAATGGTATCGCCGATGCCTTCTGCCAAGAGAGTACCAATACCCGCCGTAGATTTAATCCGCCCGTATTCTCCATCCCCCGCTTCCGTGACTCCCAAATGCAAGGGGTAGTCCATGCCCAGTTCGTCCATCCGCTTGACCATGAGGCGATAGGCCGCCAGCATCACGGGAACTCGGGATGCTTTGAGGGAGATTACCAGGTTGCGGTAGTCCAGGGATTCGCAAATTTTGAGAAATTCTATGGCCGACTCGACCATGCCTTCGGGGGTGTCGCCGTAGGTAAATAACATCCTTTCGGCCAGGGAACCGTGGTTGACTCCGATGCGCATGGCCTTGTTTTGGTCTCGGAGGGAGACTACCAGGGGTTCGAGGGTTTGGCGGATTTTGTCGCCGATTTCGTCAAATTCGGCCTGGGTGTATTCGCCTCTATCTGCTTTGGGTTTTTCAAAGACGTACAACCCGGGATTGATTCGGACTTTATCGACGTGCTTGGCCACTTCCAGGGCGATTTTCATGCCGTTATGGTGGACGTCGGCTACGAGGGGGACTGTTTTGTAGGTGGCGGCCAGTTTTTGTTTGATGTCTGCGAGAGCTTTGGCGTGGGCCATGCTGGGGACGGTGACGCGGACGATTTCGCAACCGATTTCGTGGAGGCGACGAATGCCGGCCACGGAACCTTCGATGTCCAGGGTGTCTTCGTTAATCATCGATTGAACGACTACGGGATGGCCGCCGCCGATGGTGATGTCCCCGACTTGGACGGGACGGGTTTTCCGCCTGTGGATGGTGGTGTCGAAGTTGGGTTGGGTAGATGGGGTTGGGGTTGGTTTGACAAGGGTTTGCATGGTTTTTCCTTTTTGTCTTTATGTTTTGTAGCGAGATGCTGTTACCGTTTAGGTTGACATAAATTGGGTCTGTTTTCTTTTGCTAAATGGACTAATTTTAATTTTATACTCGTATTAATACTCAGATTCAGCTTGTTTGGGATCTCGTACCACAAAAGCCAAAAAATGTCAAGGGACAAACTAAGGTTAAAATACAAAAGGCCGACAAATATCTCGTCGGCTACGATTTATTGGGTAAAAGTGAGAAAAATATGCAAGCCAAGGATAAATTAGCACAAGAGATTCTGGAAACTAGACTGTTGATGGAGTCGAACGGTAAAGCGATATCGGCTTTAACTGACAAAATGGAAATTGATGGCAAGATTTATCGACATTTAATCGAGTCTAATAGTAGAGCGATCGCTGCTTTGGGTTCGACTTTAGTTCAAGACCGCAATCTAAATGAGAAATTTATTAGCGCTAATAGTAAATCAATTTCAGATTTAATCGACACGATGAAAGAGATGCAATTAGCGCAGAAAATGTTAATCGAATTAGTTCAAGAACAACAGGAAGGGATGAAGGAATTTAAAGTAATAATTAATTCCTTTCTCGATTGCTTGAGACAACATCAAACTCAAAGCAAAGAGTTAACGGAAATTATTAAGGAATATAAAAATAAGTTGCATGAGGAGTCTTAAGAGTAGAGATTTCAACAAGAAAAAATAGGTGACATAATGAAACAATTATCTTTGCCGTTAAATTATGCCAAAAATGTTGGATGGTTTCAGCAAATATTAACCTTACTTGGTATCAATATTTCCCCAGGATGGCCGGATAAATTTGGGCTTGCTATTAGGAACTGGCTAGCCAAAAATGAACGTTCGAGCATTAAAACTCTTAGTTTATTTACGGGGGGCGGCGGACTAGATATAGCTTTCCAAGATTGCGGTTTTGATATCGTACAAATGGTTGAAATAGAGCCAAAATATGTACGAACTTTAGAGAGTAATTCTCACCGAGGAAAATGGCTAGAAAATTCCCAACCAACCTGCATAGATATTAGGGAGTATTTTCCCCCGACCGACTTAGAAATAGACTTTATTATTGGCGGTCCGCCCTGTCAAACATTTTCGGCTGCTGCTCGAAGGGCGGCAGGGGTTACTGGAACTAACGACCCAAGAGGAACTCTGTTTAATGAATACGTTCGCATCCTCAAAATGCTACAACCAAAAGGGTTTTTATTTGAGAATGTTTATGGCATTATTGGAGCGCAAAAAGGAACGGCTTGGCAAAACATTAAAACCGCTTTTCAAGAAGCTGGCTATACTCTTTATTATCGGGTTATTGATGCCGCAGATTATGGAGTTCCACAGCATAGGGAGCGGTTATTTATTGTTGGCTTAAAGCAAGGAAATTATTTATTTCCTTCTCCTACTCATGGGCCAGATTCTCCAGGTCAACAGCCCTTTTATTCAGCCGGGGAAGCTGTGAAATATGCCGATGTAACTGATGCTGAATTTGGTATTTGCGGGCGATACGGGCATTTACTAGAGGATATTCCGCCAGGACTAAATTACAGTTTTTATACTGAAAAAATGGGGCATCCTCACCCGGTTTTCAGTTGGCGTTCTAAGTTTTCTGATTTTCTTTATAAAGCAGATCCAGAAATGCCAGTAAAAACTCTTAAAGCTCAAGGGGGACAATATACGGGGCCTTTAAGTTGGGAAAATCGGCGCTTTACTCTAGCGGAATTGAAGCGACTGCAAACAATTCCTGATGCTTACGAATTAGTAGGTAATAGATTGACTTGCATCGAACAAATTGGCAATTCAGTACCGCCACAATTGGGCAGAATTTTAGCTTTAAGTATTTTAGACCAAATTATGGGTGTTAAATTGCCATTTCCCATGCACTATTTACCACCCGATCGCCAATTGGGATTTAGACAGCGAAAGCGTCAATTAACCCAGAAATATGCTGAAAAAGCTAAGGCAGCAATTTTAAAAATTTATCCGAAAAAACCAGAAGCATTTTCTACTTCTAATGGTTATTGTCAAAAAGGGGAAATGGTGCGCTTTTTATCCAGTGATTTTGCTTGGAAAGACCAAGAAATTAAGAACAGCATTTCAATTAATTTGAGCTATGAAATAGATTTAGAATCTTGGACGATAGAAGCGAAAATGAAGGGCAAACCCGATCGTAATTATCAATATTGTATTGAAATCTTGCCTAGAGAAGGTTTTAAAGATTGGGCTTTAGCCACAAACAAGGTGAGGCTATTTGGAAAAGACTTAGATTTTCTAACCTTTACTGCTTTATGGAAAGGATTTGAAGAAAAGGCAATGGAGATAACAGGTAAAGCAGATTTGGTTCAATTGTCTGGCTACTATCAATACAAACCGAGAATCAAGGGATTAATAATTTTTAATCCTCAGTTAAAGGTCGATTCTATTTGGCGTGTAATTGCATCTGTTGTTGGGGGGATAGGGGTAGCCAGTAAGTTATCGGCTGAAGATTTAGCAATTTTGTGGAAGGTAAATGCTGATGATGTTTTTGGTTATCTCCAGCATTTGCGAACAATGGGTTATGAAGTCAGGAACCACAAAACAAATCCTCAGATAGCTTTGGGAGAATATTTAATTCCATATTCTTTTCCAACGCTAACACCAAAAAGCGTACAATTGCGAAAAAGTTTAGGATAAAACTATGAGCGAACTGCATTTACGGGTTTTTAATAATAAGAGCGAATTGGTGCGAGATGATGGCAAAACAGAGGTGTTTTTAGAAGGAAAACCAAGCCAAAATTCAAAACTAAGATACCAAAAAATAGTTAGGGAACTCTCTAGTGGTTATCTGGAAAGACAAATTATTTATTGTCGCGATCGCGCTGGTTCTCTAGAATTATCTCAGCTACAATCGATTCATTTCGATATTTTAAATAAGCTAGTCAATTCTGTTACCAGCGAAGTAGGTAGGGCTCTAGTTGGTTTGGCAATTCTACAGTTATGCGTCAAAGCGATCGAACCACAACAAAGCATTAGATTGCATAAAAGCAGCGCCAGTCGCAGCGCGTTTTCTTGGCAGGAAGGAATACCGATGCGGTCTTTGGATAAACAGTACATAACCCCCGTTCTTCGTAAATACGACTTGCTCAAGTTAAACGCCGATGGATTTATGATGACTAGAAGTTTGGCTGAAAATTATCCCTATTCTCCGGTTTATAAAGCTAATATTAAAGGAGCTAGACTGGAATGGCTGAATCTTGTAGAAGCCATTGAAGCAGAGGAAATAAACCCAGAAACTGCTCTGCACTACTTGTTATCGCAGCTCCTAAATAAAGCCAGCGCTTTTCAGACATTAACTAAGGAAACTCTCGCCACTTTACAAGTTTTTTTAGACTCAACCGAAGAGATAAATCGAGAAAATATCGCTGCTTTAATTTGGAGACATATTGATGAGTCTGATTATGCAGCCCGCATTATGGAAATTGCTATACACGCTTTGATGCAAGCCTTACAAGAAGCGCAACTATTTCCAGAAGGAGAACTAAAACCTCTATCTCAAATGCGATCTGCTAACAAAAAACATGGCAATATTGGGGATATTGAAATTCTGATAGAAGGAAATATTGTTGAAGCTTGGGATGCTAAATATGGCAAAGCTTACTTGCGAGATGAATTGGAAGAACTAGCAGATAAGTTGTTAGGAAACCCAGAGGTTATCTTAGCTGGTTTTGTAACCAGTGTGGAACTAGAACGACAAGAAGAACTAGCATCTAGGCGTCAAGAAATAGAAGAATATTTTGGAATTACTCTGGAAATACTGACATTTGCTGAGTGGGTTCAAAAGCAATTTGCGCGAGCTTTAGAAACTGATTTAGTAACTGAAAAACAGTTAGCAAGTGCCTGGTTAATAGCCTATACGGAATCCTTATCTCAAAAACGTCGAGACCTGGCTCCTATCGACGAACCTTGCCAGCAATGGCTAACCAATCTACACAAAATTTTAACGACTTTAACTAATAAATAAGATGCCCGTCAAGCGCACCCCAAAAACAAACCCAGAAATAGAAGGGACAGAGATTTCGCCTGTCCTTTCCTGTTATCCCTTACTCCAGAGGTTCTAACTCCTGGGTAGATTGCCAACCGGGTATCCACAAACCCCGGTCTTTTAACTGTTTGGCATTGAGCCAAAATCTGACGTTAGAATCGCAGGCAGCTACCATTTCAGCAAATACCCACTCGCCTTCATTTTTCCGGTTTACTACTTGGAAATGCCGCCAACCCCAAGTTTTTTGAGTTGCCGTCCATTTGGAACCGACTAAATGAGGAAATTTCTGTTTTTTTGCCATTTGTTAATAGTTAATAGAGCTGTTCGTAGTAATCGATGAGCGCGATTTAAAACGGAAAAATCGCTCTTCGCGATTACTACGAACGTAAGTCTAAATGCATCTGGTTTCCTTCAGTAAAACCAAGATGAGCATAAAGCGGTTGAGTTAGTGGGGGTGCATTGAGAACTGCCCGAGTGCAACCAAGGGATTTTAGATAAGCGATCGCCTCTCGAACCAATTGACTGCCGATACCCCGATGTCGGTAGGATGCCTCCACATACACCCCCCAGATGTAACCGTATTGCCGATATTCTGTTGCTAAAATATTCGGATAAAGTCCGGCGAATAGCTGACAGCTAGCAGAACCAACTATTTTACCGCCCGCCACCGCCACAAAAGCTTGATAGGATAGCTGTTGGCGGGCGATATCGATAAACTGAATCGTAACGTCGAACCAGTTAGACTGGATCGACTCTGCAGGCACGCCGAGATCCCGCCACATTTTATAAAAATGCTCGGCGATAAGAGGAACTTCTGTGGAACTTGCTTTTCTGATGTCGATTTTTGTTTGTTCAAACATTGTCTTTAAAGTAAGTTTGTAGTAATCGATGAGCGCGATTTATCTTGAATCGCTAAAACGTTGGACGTTAGTTTAACATCCAACACCCCCACCAACAGATTACTCCTGTTCTTCCAACCAAGCAATTAAATCCTCGGTGGAAGACAAATCGAAAAGTGCCACGGCCAACGCTTCTAACTTTTCGATAGATAATGCCCGGAGGCGATCGCTTCCCAAATCCCCACCATTAATTCCCCGGAAGAATTAGTAATATAAGCGAAGCAGTCAAGAAACCCGGTTTTTTAGAAAAACCGGGTTTCTGAGATACCGTTAGCGATCGCTACAAACGGCATTAAATATTCAGAATTTCTACCTCTTCTAAATCTTCGGCAGGTTCAAATTTAAACACCCGAGAATAGAAATAAAACTCGCCCTCTAACGCCGTTTTAATATTCTCGGAACGCCGAAATCCGTGTTGTTCTCCCTCAAAAGCAACGTAAGCAACTGGCAAACCTTTTTCCTTTAAAGCATCCACCATCATTTCCGCTTGATTTGGGGGAACCACCTTATCTTCTAAACCTTGGAAAAAAGCCACCGGACAGGACAATTTTTCTGTAAAATGAATCGGCGATCGCTCTTCATACAAATCCTTCCTTTCTGGATAAGGTCCGATTAAACCATCCAAATAACGAGACTCAAATTTATGAGTATCCTTTGCTAAAGCTTCTAAATCGCTAACTCCATAATAACTAGCTCCCGCCTTAAAGACATCGGTAAAAGTCAAAGCGCATAAAGTCGTATAACCTCCAGCGCTGCCTCCCGAAATTGCCATTTTGTCCCCGTCAACCAAGCCTTTTTCTGCTAAATATTTCGCCCCATTAGCGCAGTCGTTGACGTCAACAATTCCCCAACTATCTTTTAATCGCTGGCGGTACTCCCGTCCGTAACCGGTACTGCCTCCATAATTAACGTCCAAAACGGCAAAACCCCGACTCGTCCAATATTGAATTTTTAAACTAAAACTGCTGGAAGTTGCCGCAGTCGGACCGCCGTGACTTTTTACTAATAAAGGTGGTTTATCTCCTTCTGGGGCGCTGTAATCTTTATTGGTTGGCGGGTAGAAAAAACCGTAGGCAGTTTGACCCTTTTCAGAAGTAGATTGAGAAATAGATTCCGTGGGAAATTCGATAGTTTCGGGAACGGATAAATAACCGTTATCTATTTCTAATTCGCTGGAACGTTTTAAAACGAAAATCTGTTTTGTTGTCAAGTTCATTTCCAGAAGTGCCGTTCCGACCGTGGCAGAACTTCCCAAAAAGAACAAGCGATCGCCCTCTGCTTTAATCCCGCCAATAGACGTATAAGGAGTCTCGATTTCTTCGAGTTGTTTGGTCGTAGTATCGAGAGTTGCCAGATGGGAGATGCCGTCTTTGCTATAAGTGCAGGCAATTCGGTTGCTTCCGGCAAAAGCATAAGTTGACATCCCAAACACCCACTGGGGCATCCCAAATTCCGCTTCCATTTCGCACATCGGTTCCACCTCGCCGCCGACGTACCTGTAGAGGTTCCACCAATTAGAGCGATCGCTGACAAAATACAACACCCCCTCCGGCGACCATTGGGGTTGAAATATCGACTCCTCGCTGCTGCCGGCCACGACCTCGCTTTCTCCCAATTCCCCATCTGCCTTAATTTCAGCGACCCATAACTCGGTACCATCCCAGGGCATATTCGGATGAGTCCAACTAATCCAACAAAGTCGCGAACCGTCTGGGCTCAAACTGGGAGATGCATAAAAGTCTTTTCCTTGATGGAGAACGGTTATTTCGCCATTATCCAAATTGACCGCAATTAATTTATTACTCGGTTCGCCGCTGCCCGTGTTTTCCTCCCCAACGCAAATCAGGCGGTTTCGTTTTTTGTCGATAACGCCGTTGGCATAACGCCAGTTGCCCTCTGGGGTTAGGGGTTGGGGTTCCGACTCTGGAGTTTGTCGGTAGAGGCGTTGGTCCGCGAAATTGGAGAAATAGATAGAGCGATCGCCTATTGTCACCGCCGCCCCGCCGTATTCGTGGACGCGAGTGCGGGCGTTGAACGGTGGCGGTGTCATATCGGTGGTTCCTCCGTCGGGGGTCCGACGCACTATAACGTTGCGTCCCCCTTCCGTGGGTCGTCCTTCTACCCAGTAGATATCCTCCCCATCGATGGCAATGCCGCCCAGTCCGACGGTTCCCGCCAAGATGACATCGGCGGTGATGGGAGATTTCCAAGAACCGAATGGTGCTATTTGAGTCATATTTGCTTTGAGACCTCCATTAAGGATTTGTTACAATCCTCTACCTTATCACAGTTTGGGAATGGGGAATCGTTCCTTGACAATTGCGGTTGCTGGGATTATAATTTACTACGAACGACTAGCACAATTAAAGACCATGCCAGAAACAATTACATGGCTAGCTCGCCCGCCAGAAACCAGGTAATTTCTGTAAAACCCGGTTTGTTATAGTCGTGGTCCGGTATTACCCTCCGCACCTCTACTTCAAAACCGGACAAGCGACTTTCACCGCATCCGGCTCGTAGAAAAAATATACTCAAAACGAGTAATTATATCCATCTCGCCTGTGAATAGGTTGGATATGGTTTCGAGAAACAGACAAAATTTCATCTTGGTGTCGGATGTCAAAATTGCCTTTACTTCTGACGGTTTTAATCCTGACTCCTTTAAGTCCAGCATTTTTGCCTTTTACGACATTGATTATATCTCCAGTTTTCCAGCCCGGTACAGGTTTTTTAGCCTTATAACCCTTACGCGGAAAACCGTATTTATCCATCTGCACCATTTGTCTGCAACCGTGTCCCATGGCTGTGACAAGTAACGGTTGATGCGTCTTTATTGTTAATTTTTCAACTTCGCCTACACAAGCTGCATCAATTCCTTGGCGCTCGGCGAGGGCAACATCGCTGTCGCTAAACTTGCCTGGCCGAGCGACCCAATGTTCTTTGGGTAAGTTAAACCTGCGGCGATTGTATTTAGTTCTAGCACCGCTACCAGTAGTAACGGGCAACCCCGTCACTTTTAAAATTTCCCAAATTTGAGTGCGAGTTGTGTTAACTGCTGCTGCGTCTTTTAATGGCGTTTTGGCTTGTCTCAAAACTCGTTCCAAGATAGATGGTTTATCCTTTAAGAATTCTCTAATATCCATAGTACCCTTATTTTCGTTGCATTGATGACAAGCGATAACTAAGTTAGACACCCGGTTACTACCGTCTTTTGAACGAGGAGTTGTATGCTCGATTTCTAGCCGGGTATCTTTGGCGTCGCAATAAGCGCATTTGCGGTTAAACTTTTCCAGCAAATACTCCCTGATATCGTATCCCGATAAAGTTCCTTGCTGGTATTCAATTCCAGAGATTTCGGAATTTTCAATTTTTTGGGTATCGAACTTCACTAATTCCATTGCCAAAGAACCGATCGGTGCTAAGAAACATAGTTTGTTAACCCAAGTTTCAACAGTTAAAACTCTGTGCATTAAAGAAGGCCCTAGCCATCCATCTTTTCGTTTGCGGTTTAAAAATCGCGGCATTCTATAGCGAGTTTTTCGATTACGACGACTCCGACGAAGAGTTCGCCGTCGGTTCAAAGAGTTTTTTATTTGCTGGCCTCGATGGATTAAGACCATTGCAAAGATAACTTCAGTAGCTCCGGTTACTAAGGCAAAGCCTGTTTGCTTGGAACCGGGGTCAATTTTTAATTGTAAACTCCCTGGTTCTTCTGCTACCAATTTCTTCAAAATTATTGTGAACGGATAGCGCCGGAAAACCTTTGCCTTACCTGCTTTTAATAATGACCTAGCCATGCCTGGTTTGCAGGGCATTAATGGTTTTTTCTTCGCGTCAAGCACGAATACATAATTGGTTGGATTGGACATTTTTGCGTCTCTCCTGCATAAATGCGTAAAGTTGGCCTCGCCCGGTTATGTTGACTTGTTAGGCCCGACACACTGGTTTTTCAAATCTTTTTACCTGTTTAATGCCGAACAATAGAGGTCGGAACTGGCCGCGCATCCCGACGTATTCTGACCAAAATAACGTTTACTTTAAAAAAGTGGGCTGGACTAACCATTTAAACACTAATGAGCGTTTTGATTAGATTTGTGGTTAGTCGATAGTCATAGTTTTTATCCGCTTAGTTGTTTGTCTTAGTTGTTTGTCCCTGGCGAACCGGTATCGGTCTGCCGTGGCGATCGCATTATATCCCCCCAGAAAGCAGAAAAAAGGAGAGCTCCGAAACCAGAAACCGGGTTTTTCAAAAAATACCTTCGCCAATTTTTTAAGGCTAACTCACCCCCCAGAAACCGGGTTTTTCGCAAAAACCCGGTTTCTCAGGTTTCCTGTCGCCAACCAACCTTGTTTTCCCACCATCAACCATCCGCTATATCCGGTTTCTTCAGATTTTATGGAGAGCACGTCAGTTTTGCAAAATTTTTTTTTGCAACTAACAACTAACAACTGACAACTAACAAAAAGCGTCTAATTTTTGGTTCGTTTCAAAGGTTACCTGCTCCCATTTCATGTCGATGCCCTCCCATTAAAAAACCCGATTTCTTCGAGAAACCGGGTCGGGGGATCTTAAATCAGTTTTAATCATCATTTATAAAAACTAATCATATTCAAACAAAGCCTCCAGCAATTTTTAGAAAAAAATTCGACTGTTATCCTCCCTAGAGCCTAGCGCTGCCAAAAAAAGGCTAGGCTTTAACTGTTGGGAAAGAAGGGTTTGCGAGACGGGCTTTTTTTCCTTAACCCCTCCAATTCTACCCTCTTCCCCGTCAGTTACCACTAACTCTTAGGAAGACTTGCGACGACGGGAAAGGAACATTCCACCGCCCAAGAAAGCTAAACCGAGAACAGCGCTAGGTTCTGGTACATAGACTTTAGGTGGCTTGTTTTCTTCTTCGCGAAGAGCAACTTCTATGTCAGAAACGTAGAACGATAAATGAGACAAACCTCTACCTTTACCGTTGTTTGTTGACACGCCCAGAGTATTCCAGTCCAAGACTGTGCCTGCTTCGATGCCATCAAACATATAAGCGCTCCAATTGGTGCTAGTTTTGAGGACTATGGCGAACTCATGCTCGACGTCTTTCAAAAATTCTACTTTTCCTTGATTTCCGTCTTCTCCACTAAGACCAAACATTTTGTAATATTCGGTTGTAACCCCTTCGGAATATTCCTCGTCGATGTCGATCTTGTAGGCATCATTTTTTGCCCAACCGTCATTAATCGAGGCTCCGGAAGCGAACAGGTTGGCTACTTCTGTCAAGCTGTTGGAGTCATTTCCGCTAAAAGCACCTTCGCAACCAGTATAGGTGGCTATATCGCTGAAAATGTTATCCACATCGCAGACCGCGTTGGTGGTAGTTTCGCCACCACCGCCGCCTGGTTTGCCACCACCACCACCAGGTTTAGCAAAAGCATCTGGAGCCGATACGGCAATCAAACCAACGCTCATTAAAGAAGCACCCAATATTGTTGATAAAACCTTATTCATTTTAGTTATCCTCCTTTGTTTTTTACTTTAACTTTTCTACTTTAGAAAGAGAATTCAGTAGGCTTTGCCTGCTTTTCTCTTTTTACCTTCATTTATTTTACCCCCACTTCCTCTCACCCCGCATCCGCAATTCTGCTGAACTTTTTTTGTTATTAACTCAAATAGAAATGGTCGTTAGCGAGTGGGTTATTGGGCTGAAGCATTACTTCATGTTTTTAGCATAACCGCCCTTTTCTCAAACCACAACCCTTTTGGGCAGACTTTATAAAAACAATATAATCCTCCAGACAGCCCCTCTAACCCTAAATTAGCCTCAATGCCAGTGGTACGACCCCTCATCAGCTTTTTACTGCTTAACAGCTATTTTCAAGTTTTTGTAAAGCCCCATATTTTCCTTGACTTTTCCTCGCTTCTGTGTTATTTATTCTTGAGAACTACTTGTAAGGATAAAAGCGGCCAAAAACGATTACCCATTCCCCAAAAACAAAAAATGTCCAATCCCAACCCTAACAACCGTCCCCCCAACCCCAAAATTAGCCCAGAAAAATATGCCCGCCTCCGAGCTGAGGCCAAAGCCCCCTATCGCGGACTGCGGCAATTTATTTATGTGGCCTTCGGAGCCTCTGGCTTCATCGGCGCAGTGATTTTCCTTGCCGAAATAGCCGCCGGTCGCAATATGGAAACGGCCATCCCTAACTTTGCTTTACAAATAGGAGTCGTGGCCCTCATGGTCTGGCTCTTCCGCCTCGAACAAAAAGCCAGCAATCGCTCTTCTAAGTTTAAGTAACAAAAATTTACATAAGTTTGCGATTCTCAACTTATGGCCACAAAAATTAGAAATCTAAAGAAAACCTTAAGAATTTTTAAATTGAGGTAAAGATGCTGTCAAATAGTACCAGGGATCGATTGAGGTCGGCATTATATAGACCTTAACCATAAATAGGGGTCAGCTTAATAAAGACCCTTTCGATAAATAACTGTTTAAAAATCGAGGGCCATTTCTCCAACAGGGGGGAAATGGCCCTCTATTATGATGAAGTATAATGAAGTTTTGTGAAGAT
Organism: uncultured bacterium; assembly: GCA_964609515.1. Classification (GTDB taxonomy): domain Bacteria; phylum Cyanobacteriota; class Cyanobacteriia; order Cyanobacteriales; family Microcoleaceae; genus CALKCV01. The sequence continues at coordinate 14,864 of CAZSTZ010000096.1, forward strand.
TGATTAAATTTATTAACAACTGCGGGCCACATAAGGAGACCAAAGAGGCGGTCAAGAAACCCGGTTTTTTCAAAAAACCGGGTTTCACCAGATAACAAAAAAGCAATACTCGATGGGCTATCTAGTTCGTTAGCTATTAGTGGGAACCTGGCGATCGCTATTGCGTTTAAGAATATATAGCGTTTCTCAGCTTTTTGTTAATTGTGACTTTACGATTAAAAACTAACAAAAAGCAGAGATATTTTGGACACAACTCAAAGAAAATTATTATAACCATGAAATCACCCAAAAATTTTCCGAAGTTCTGCCTCTTGTTTGCTTTAATTTTTGGATATTTATTATCTCCTGCCTCGGCAACTGCCGCAGAAAAAGTTGTTTTGAAATACAGTATTTTTAGAATCCCAATATCCGTCAGCGAATTAGAAACCTTCGTGGAAACCGGGGAAATGTCTTTGAAAATGAAAGCTATTTTGGGAAAAGCTGGAGAAAATCCCGAATCAGTCCGCCAAACTTTAACCAAACCCATTAAAGTTAGCCCGACTTTTTTAGACCGAAATTTAAACAGTTTGCCGGGAGACTTTGTTTTAGATCGAGTTGGAACGATTATTCATACTCCTTCTGGAGAAGAAAACCGAAATGCCTTGCGTTCTGCTTTAGTATTATCTGCCGAAGATGACAATCGAGTTACCCTGTTAGAAGTAATGCAAAATTACCCCACCGAAGAAATTCACGTCGAAGGGGAACGCTTAGTGGAAGCTTATGGCAAAATTGCAGGTTTAGTAGAAACAGTAGATGGCTTAAGAGAAAGATTAGAAACAGCGATCGACGGCATTAAATTACCTCGGTTGTAAACCGTTTCCTAATTCCCCAGAAAAACTAAAATTTATTCCTCTGGCTCCTCCCTTTTTAAGGGGGCGGGGGGGATCCCAAAAAATGTTAAGTTATGTAGCGAATTTGCTAGTTTTCCCAGAAAAGCAGCTTACAATGGAGATAAAGTATGGGGATTTAGGAGGTTTGCGATGTTAGTAGTAGTAATGGAAAATCAACTTATTGCTCCTCAAAAAGTTTGTCAAACTTGTTTGCTGGCCGATAGCCACGGTCAACCTCGTTGGAAAGGGGGCCAACTGCGCTGCGGCCATCCAGTTCCCAAGCTATCGGAAAATCAAGCTTCGGTATATGAATGCGAAATGGGCTTTAGAATCGCTTCTGTAGATTAATAAATAAACTGGTAAATCCAGCTTGGCCTGCGCTATCCTGAAGGTATTGGTAAATAATTCTTAATAATCTTCAGGAGAACTTAATTTATGACTTGGCGCGGTTCCACAACTCCAAGCGATCGCTTTTTTGCTTGTCTGCCTTATCTACTCCCATTAGTGGAAGGATTAGTCTATGGTAGTTATTTGTTTCGGGAATTTCCCCCTTTAAGCCTAATTTTAGTGCCGCTAAGTCCAGTGCTAGCACTTTTTGGATCGATACCTTTTGCCGAATTGATTATTTTCTTCGGTTTGTATTTTCTAGTTATTAGAAACGAAAATATCTCCCACTTTATTCGTTTCAATGCCATGCAGGCAATTTTGTTAGACCTGATTTTAATTCTCTGCCGCCTAATTCTCAGTATTGTCTCGGGAGGGCTGTCGGCATTTATTCTCGAAACTATCTCCAATACCATCTTCTTAGGCATATTCGCAGCATTTGTCTATGTGGTGGTTCAATCGGTTAGAGGCCAATATGCAGAAATTCCCGGCATTTCCGATGCGGTATATATGCAGGTACGTTAGAGAATAGGTCAAGAAAGCCGGTTTTTTTCAAAAAAAGCCAGGTTTTTTCAACCGCAAGAAACCCGGTTTTTTCAAAAAACCGGGTTTCACCAGATGCCAAGGCGGGAGTTGCCCGCCGTTGTTTTTAGGTTATAATTATTTTTCCTTGCTTCTTTAGCAGAAGCCAAAAAAGTCCATAAGGAGATTTTAATTAAATGAAACCTTTTGTTTACGAAACGATGTACATCCTACGTCCAGACTTGACGGAGGATATTACCAACCAAGCGATCGCTAAATATCAAAGCCTCCTCCAAGAACAAGGGGCCTACGACCTGGAAATTCAACTCCGGGGCAAGCGTCGTTTGGCCTACGAAATTGACAATCATCGGGATGGCATCTACGTCCAGATGAACTATCAAGGCCCGCCCGCTCAAATAGCTGTCTTAGAAAAGGCCATGCGTTACGACGAACAAGTAATTCGCTACATGACCATTAAGCAAGACGTACCGCAGACCAAACCGGAGTCCGAAGAAGCAACCCCTGCTTAATAAAGTTGGAAGAGTGGGACTTCCCGCTCTTCCCTTTTTTCCAGTCCTGAACCTGCTGTAAAGAACTGAAAATGTGGTGAAATATGGTTGGTGCGTCTCGATTAGAAGATTATTTTAAAGAATAAATAATTTATAGGAGTTGTAAAAATCGTGAGCGAAATTAAAAAATTAACCTCGAAAGAGCTTCAAGCAGAAGTATCTCGTCTCAATGAAGAGTTACAAATGCGCGACCAACTGGTCCACCAATTGTCGGCAGAATTGTTCAGATTAGTTAAGGGCAATCATAATTTTCTGCCATCTACAGAAACGAACGATCGCGATCGTTCCCAGCTCAAAAGTTTGCGCGAACAACTGCAAGCAGTAGAAGAGCAAGTTAGTTTTTACCAAGAGCAAATAGCTCAGAAGGATGCAGAAAATTACCAACTGCGTCAGTCGGTACAAGAATTAACCGATCGCTCCGGAATGCTCGAACAGGTGGTACAAGAGCTGCCAGAGGTTTATCGTCAGAAGTTTAGCGATCGCCTGGCGGAAGTTCTGGAGAAGGTGGAAATGCTACAACGAGAAAACCGCCAACTTCATGCAGAGTTACAAAGCGTCAGCTATCGTCTGGCCATCAGAAATCGTCGCAGCAACGGTCTGGACCTGCCCTCTTTCGGCTCTGTGGATATGCCTAGTTTGGGTAATGCTTAACCTGGCTAAAAATCCAGCAAATATTTGATGCCGAGCTTGACTTCCAATTCTGCCATCAAGCTCGGCATCATCAAATTTGTTCGCATTTTTTTTTCCATGCTGCGGTGGCGAAAACATTCTTAGCCTAGATTTAAAGGATCGCCTGCATTGTTGAGTTTTATAAGGCCATATATTAGATTAGTTATTGACATTTAAACAGCCTTATGGTAATTGGTAATATTTAAGCTGCCAACTTCACTTTTTGAGATACCAGCGCATCTAAACTATCAACAATCTCAAACACCCTATCTAGTTGGCTAATTTCAAAAATTAGCCAAGCTGTGGGTTGTAAATTACAAATTACCAGGCGGCAGCCTTGCTTTTGAGCCGTTTTTAGGCCCACGGCTAAAGCCCCTAAACCAGAACTATCAATAAACTCCACATCAGTCATGTCGATGGCCCAGATTTGGTGGCGATCGCTTTTGATTTGGGCAAACTGTTTTTTGAGAAGATTGGCAGCTTCAATGTCCAAACGATGGCGGGGTTTTAGGACGATATCTCGACCGAAATCCAGAGCAGTCATAATTTATTGTCTCCCAAAAGTAAATTATTAAGTAATGTTGCTAGCCTAGCAATCGAGACAGAAAGACTAACAATAAAGTTTCAAGTTGTTGGCCCCTGTTTCCGTAAAATTTCTTAAAAAGAACTTAGCTTTAGAACAAAGGGACTAAAACTTAAATAGATGCAACTATGACCCCTAATGTACTCATTATAAAGTAGCTGAGGGGTGAGGCTTGCGGGTAAGATCGCAACCGAGCTGCGATCGCAAGTCTTGACAGAACAGCCCCAATAGAGCCATTATAAAAAGAAACAAAACTTAGTAAATATTTACAATCTTAGCGGAGAAGGTCTGTGGAATTTGTATCTTTAGAAACAATACAGGAAATTGCTCGGCAGTATGGCTACTGGGCGGTGTTTGTCGGAATAGCTTTGGAAAATGCAGGCATACCCCTTCCAGGAGAAACCATAACTCTAGTGGGAGGTTTTCTGGCGGGTAGCGGAGAGCTTGGTTATTGGTATGTCTTGGGATGCGCAATTGCTGGTGCGATCTTTGGGGATAATTGCGGCTATTGGGTGGGTAGATGGGCGGGCTGGCCATTTTTGCTAACCTTGGGTAAAATCTTCCGCTTCCGAGAAGAACAACTGATTGAAGTTAAGGACCAATTTAGCCAAAATGCGGCCAAGGCAGTATTTTTTGGTCGCTTTATTACCTTGCTGCGGATTTTTGCTGGGCCAATGGCGGGAATTGCTCAAATGCCCTATTGGAAATTTTTATTGTGTAACGCGGCAGGGGCGAGCGTGTGGGCATCGGTGATGGTAAGTTTGTCTTTCTTTGTGGGAAATATTGTCTCCTTAGAACAGTTGGTTAGTTGGGTGGCACAATTTGGGATACTGGCTTTGGTATTGGCGATCGCCTGGGTGGCGATTCCTATTTGGTGGGAGATGCGCCAGGCAAAAAATATTAGGTAATGGGTAATAGGTAATGGCTAATTAACAATTGACAATTCCCCATTCCCTATTCCCAAAAATTGAAAAAACTTGTTTTGGAAAAAGGCGCGACGGGAAAACATGGGATACACTACAACATTTGAGGGCATCTTTCATTTAAACAAGCGATTGTTTGACCTGGAGGTTCTCTATTTATTAGAGTTCGCCAAAACCAGACGCATGAAGCGAAGTGCTGCCCGACTTGCAAACGCGCCGGATCCGGCAAGAGAGGCAGTCGGTTTGCCAGTGGGAGAGGATGGCTGTTATTTTGTTAATGAAAAATGGGATCGAGATTCGGAGAGTTCTATTATAGACTACAATCGACCGCCCCGAGGACAACCCGGATTATGGTGTCAGTGGGTGCCCACTGCGGATGGCGGCGGTATTGAATGGGATGGAGGAGAAAAGTTTTATTATTACGTCGAGTGGTTGCAATATCTTATTAATAATTTTATTGCACCTTGGGGTTATGCTTTAAGCGGTCAGGTGCAGTGGCAAGGGGAGAGTTGGGGCGATCGGGGTTATATTGCCGTTGACAATAATGTAATTATTTCCCCAGAAAATGCCGAAGAGATGTTAAAGTATGCGGTATCTCCAGTGCAAGTGCCCGATCGGGTTTGGCGAGGTATTGAGGCGGTGCAAAAGTCGGGTACGCTTTTGATGTTTTTGCATCATAGCGTGGAGAAAGCGAGGGAGTTAGGTTATTGGGAAACGGCGGCATGGATGGAGTCGAACGTGGAGAGGTATTATGATGGTTTGCAGCGCGGTTTTGAGGCTGATGGTAAGGTTATCGAGTGCAAGGATGCCAGGTTTTGATTTGTCATAAAAAAAACCCGGTTTCTGCGAGAAACCGGGTTTTTGTTTGGAGGAGCGATCGCTAGCTTTGAAGCACGAAGTCGTTAGCTTCCAGGGAGGCGGTATTGTTTAAAGTGGCAAACAAACCGCCGCTGCCAAAACCTGCCGCGCTACCGTCGGGGTTATAGAACAACTTACCGTTGTTGCTGTTATAGACGATAAACGCATCGGAAGTAGCGGCAGCAGTATCGCTGGCGACTGCCTCGAACTCTGCAACGACACTGAAACCAACTCCAGCGCTGCTGCTGAGGCTGTCGAAGGTTGTTTTGCTGAGAACGATTTTGTCGTTTTCAGCTTTGTTGAAATCGGCAATAATATCTTGACCGATATCTGTCGTGCTGAAACTGCTGCCCGTGTTGTAGAGAAAGCGATCGCTACCTTCATGACCTATCAA
>CAZSTZ010000096.1:20734-23468 GCA_964609515.1 uncultured bacterium
GCGCTGGAAATGACTACATCATTGCCGCTATTAACAGCTTCGTAAATGACATCGTTGCTGGTATCTACCACATAAATGTCGTCTCCGGCTCCACCGTTCATAGTATCGGCACCAGTCCAACCGTTAAGTACATCGTTACCATCGTTACCGTTGAGAACGTCGTTACCGCCCCCCCCGTTGAAGGTGTCGTTGCCCGCGTTACCGACTAAAGTATCGTTACCGTTACCGCCGATGAGTTGATTGTTGCCATCGTTGCCAGTGATGCGGTTGTCGCTATTGTTGCCCGTGCCATCGATATCGCTGTTTTCTGTAAGGGTGAGGTTTTCAATGTTACCTCCTAAGTTGTAGCTGGCGCTGGAAATGACTACATCATTGCCGCTATTAACAGCTTCGTAAATGACATCGTTGCTGGTATCTACCACATAAATGTCGTCTCCGGCTCCACCGTTCATAGTATCGGCACCAGTCCAACCGTTAAGTACATCGTTACCATCGTTACCGTTGAGAACGTCGTTACCGCCCCCCCCGTTGAAGGTGTCGTTGCCCGCGTTACCGACTAAGGTATCGTTACCGTTGCCGCCGATGAGTTTGTTATTGCCATCGTTACCGGTAATGCGGTTATCGCTATTGTTGCCCGTGCCATCGATGTCGCTGCTTTCTGTAAGAGTTAGGTTTTCAATGTTACCTCCTAAATTGTAGCTAGCGCTAGAAATTACTACATCGTTGCCATCGTTAACTGCTTCGTAGATAACATCGTTGCTGTTATCGACCACATAAATGTCATCTCCGGCTCCACCGTTCATAGTATCGGCACCAGTCCAACCGTTAAGAACGTCATTACCGGCTCCCCCGTTGAGAACGTCGTTACCGCCCCCCCCGTTGAAGGTGTCGTTGCCCGCGTTACCGACTAAGGTATCGTTACCGTTGCCGCCGATGAGTTTGTTATTGCCATCGTTACCGGTAATGCGGTTATCGCTATTGTTGCCCGTGCCATCGATGTCGCTGTTTCCAGTGAGAACTAAGTTTTCGATATTGCCTCTTAAGTTGTAGCTAGCGCTTGCCCTGACTACATCGTTGCCGGCATCGAGACCTTCATTAACGACATCGTTGCTGTTGTCAACTATGTAAATATCGTCTCCAGCACCGCCGTTCATGGTATCGACACCATCGCCACCGTTGATAACATCGTTACCACCATTCCCTCTAAGAAGATCGTTGCCTCCATTTCCAGATACGGTGTCGTTACCGTCGGTGCCGTTGAGGGTATCGTTTTGGGCACCACCATAAAATCCTTGTCCTTCTGGAGGGTTGGTGGTAGTTGTATCGGTAAATTCGTAAGCGCCGATATCAACTTGACCCACGCGACTTTGACCGAGTTGATCTGTTGTAGGTGCGTTAGTGTCGGTGCCGGCATTAATAGCGGGACTCCCTTCGAGAAGGGGGTGAATTAGTCTGCCGTTTATTTCTTCTAGAGGTCCGAGTTTGGGATCGGCAATGGTTATATTGGCAGTGACGGTTTCGCTGCTATTATCGCTAAAATATTGCAAATTATTACCATCATCGATTAACTGCACGTTAGTTTGTTGATAATTTCCCGCCGCATTATTTTGACCAAAAATTGTATTCGTCAGCTTAATCGGTGGAGTATAATCTGGATTGGGGTTAGTGTAAATAGCCCCCGCTTGATTTCCGGCATAATTGTCAGTAATTGTCGTATTAGCGATCGTAGTTGGCGAGTAAGCAGCGATCGCTCCTCCATAACCGCCGGTACCGTCTGCACCTTCTGCTCTATTACCAGAAAAGGTAGTATTGGTAATGTTCGTTTCGCTAATATCTAATTCGCGATCTATCCACAATCCGCCTCCTTCCTGCTCTGCGGTATTTCCAGCAAAGGTAGAGTTCCTAATTGCAAACTTGGATGGCAAATTACTGCCATTATCGTGAGTTCCTAATCTTATGCCTCCACCTTGAGCTTTATCTATGTAATTTTCAATTACTGAATTATTTATAACCCGAGTATCTTCGATTACTACATCGTCTCCGGGATAAATAAACAAAAATGCTGCCCCACCCGCACCAGCACCTTTATTGCCGTCAAACACACTGTTGCGAATTGCGATTGTTCCGTTTTCTCCCCCAAAGCTAGCAGCAACTCCATCGGTGTAGATCGCTCCTCCAAAACCTTTGGGAGAACTATTGCTGCTTTCTAAGAGCGCACCTGGTGTGGTATCGTTATTGATGAATTTTGAATTTTCTACAGTTAGAGCCGTGGAAACGCTATTAATCGCTCCACCGTTTATTCCTTTATTGTTGGTAAACTCGCTATCTCTTACTGTTAAGACTGCAAATCCGTTGGTAGAAATTGCACCGCCTCCTCTCTCGGCTTGACCAAGTGTAGCATCGTTGTTATCAAATGTACTGTTAATGATGGTGGTATTGCTTTTATGACCGGCCCAAATCGCACCGCCTCCGTATCCTGCAGTTACGTTATTGCTAAAGGTGCTATTCTCTACTGTTAAGGTAGTCTGGGATGCGGTCCAGATTGCACCGCCGCTTCCAGCTACACCCTCTTCGTTAGTTTTTCCATCGACGAAATTTAGATTTTTAACGGTCAACTCATTCTGGAATACAAGTTCGATCGCTCGGTTAGCATTATTCCCGCTAATAGTTAAACCTGCCGCATCCCCACCATCAATTATCAAGTCTTTATCAACTGTTAATTGACCGCTTGTTA
>CAZSTZ010000097.1:0-13092 GCA_964609515.1 uncultured bacterium
CGACTCAATTCAAACCTTAGAAAAACAAGTTGTCGATATCCTCTCTCAACTTCAACCAACAGATAAAGCTCATCCAATTCCTATCGACGCTTACCCCTTAGAAAACGAAACTGACAAAGAGGAAATAGCTCAAGAAATCTGCAACCAAATCTATCAACAACTATTCCCAGAAAATGACAACATCCCAACAGTTAATAACGCCTCTCAACTCAAACGTTTAATTCCTCAAATTAAAACCCATCTGAACGCACAAAATATCGCCTTCATTCTCCAAAACTGCGAACCAAATCCCTCATTAATCAAATTCTGCCACAAACTCACCAATGCAGTCAGTATTGCTTGCTTAACTGACGCGCCACTGGAACCCCCTTTAAGAGGTTTTCCCCCCAATCAACCTAACCTCAAAAGCGCCCTCGAAACTTGGCTTAACGAACTTGAATAATAGTACAATTAAAACCATCGATTTGAGATTGCTTCGCTGTAGATCGCAATGACAAAAGTAAGTAACTTAATCGCAAGCGATCGCCCCCAAAACACTGTTAAAATAACACCGTTAAAATTATAGCTTTTCTTGGTCTGGTGAGGTACTTATGCGATCCCCCTAAATCCCCCTTAAAAAGGGGGACTTTGAGGGCTCCCCCAACTCAGCGGGGAACTTGGAAAACTTCTGGCTCCCCCCAACTCAGCGGGGGGCGGGGGGGGATCGAAATACTGTACTTCATGGATTCGAGAATTGCTATAACAACCAATCCCAACCCAACAAATAACCAAACATGGACTTTAACACCGCCCGTCAATTTCTCATCGACCAAGGCACCGCCGTGGAAACGGAAATTAACCCCGACGCCTTTCTCATGCGTCTCCAACAGGGTAAACCTCCCATTCCCGGTCACGTTACTAATATTTTATTAGCTCTAAAAATTACTTTCGAGGCCCTACAAGAAGACCCACTCTTAGACCGCGAACTTGTCTTGTCGCTTTACTTATTAGCAATAGAAAGTCTTCACTATTATGAAGCGGGACGCCGTAAAGGCATTAGTTGGCCTCCATTATTAAAAGAAGATATAGATCGGATCGGAATCGCCGTTAAAAATATCTTTGCTGGAGAATGGCAATAAGGGAAAGGGGCAATTTCCAGCACCCTTATGCCCCTCCCTAATTCCTCTATTTATTCTCATCAACTCGTTTGGCTCTTAAGAGCGAATTTCTAACCTTTTACCTCCTATTATTTTTCAGAAAAACTTTCTAAAGATGCCAGCAGTTCTGACAGCTCTTCTAATTGCCTTTCTACCAAAGCTTCATCCCGACACTTTCTTCTATTTTCCTGGCACATACTCTTCTCCAACTCTAATATTTTAGCGTTAATCGATTTGGAATCTAACCTCTGCCTGGAGACAGATTTTTGAGTTTTTGATGTCAGATAAACCATACTTTTATCCTCAACTCATTATGAGGAGGTGGCACCGCCACCCTCCCTATTCCTATTATTACATTTTTTTTGCTTTAAGGCAAACTATCGTAAAATAGCTTAATAATTAACGGGGATCGAGGAAAAACTTATCGAGGTTCGGGCGTACCTTGGGCCAAAAATTAGGGTGCGCCCCGGCGCACCCCAAACAACAAAAAGCCTTAATACACCTCTTGCAAAAGTTCAAGGAAAATCTTTTTTAATATGTTTTTCCTCAAAAACTATTAAATGCATGCCTTTTGCCTCTTGCCTTTTGCCTACTTTTGCAAAAAGTCTAATATTGAGGAACTGAAGGATCTACTTCCTTACTCCAAGCAGTAATTCCTCCCTTAACATTAATTCCCTCAATACCTGCCTCCTTAAGAATGCCTAACGCCTTTGCCGATCGCCCCCCCATCTTGCAATGAGCAATCAACTTATGACCGTTAGCTAATTCCTTAACTTTCTCAACAGCTTCGCCACCCTTTTCTAAATCGGGTAACGGTATTAATACGGAACCGGGAATTTTGGCAATCTCGTACTCGTTAGGGTTGCGGACATCAATTAGTACAAAATCATCCGCCCCGCTATCGATTAATTGCTTCAATTCCCCAACTGTCATTTCTGGGATTTCCACTTTATTTTTTTCCTCCTCTGCTTTTGCTTGCGGGATACCGCAAAACTGTTCGTAATCGATTAATTTCTCAATCACCGGTCTGACGGGATTGGGTCTTAATTTCAACTCCCGGAAGGTCATATCTAAGGAATTATAAAGCAGCAAACGTCCGCTTAAAGTATTGCCTTTCCCCAGAATAATTTTGACCGTTTCTGTTGCTTGAATTACCCCAATTAACCCGGGCAAAATTCCTAAAACTCCACCTTCGGCGCAAGAAGGAACCATTCCCGGCGGTGGGGGTTCGGGATAGAGGTCGCGATAGTGGGGACCGCCTTCATAATTAAACACCGTCGCTTGACCTTCAAAACGGTAAATTGACCCGTAAACGTTGGGTTTATTTAAAAGTACGCAGGCATCGTTTACCAGGTAGCGAGTCGGGAAGTTATCGGTGCCATCGACTATCACATCGTAAGGTGCCAAAATATCTAGGGCGTTATCGGACATCAACCGGGTTTCGTACAAGTCAACCTGACAATAAGGGTTGATTTCGTGAATCCGATTTTTCGCCGATTCGATTTTTGGTTTCCCCACCCAAGAGGTACCGTGAATTACTTGGCGTTGCAGGTTGGAACTGTCAACAATGTCAAAATCGACTATGCCAATTCGTCCTATTCCTGCTGCTGCTAAATACAACAATAATGGGGAACCGAGACCGCCAGTTCCTATACAAAGAACGCTGGCAGCTTTGAGACGTTTCTGCCCTTCTAATCCTACTTCGGGTAGGATTAAATGGCGCGAATAACGTTCGTATTCTTCTCTATTTAACTGGATTTCCTCCAGATTTGGGTTTAACATCGCAATTCGGTGTTAGTGCTTGCTACTTATTATTTTATCTTTTCGTCGGGTGCGTGCCGCGCACCATCCATTTCGGTCAAATCTGTTAAATGTAAATCTATTTTTTTACTACTTGCCTAATTCTTAACAATTTCTTCCGATTTGAATTGATGCCCATCGTCTAAACTCCAACTTAAAACCTCTCTAGTTTCTCCGCCCGCTACCGAGACGATGAGATAAGAATATTCCGGCCAGGCGTAGAGGCGATCGAACTCCGAAGGTCGGGCCGGACTGTTGGGGTGGGAATGATAAATGCCGATGATGGACAGCGATCGCTCTCTCCCCTCTTTCATGGCCTTTAACATTACCTCGGGCGCTATAGCATATCTGCGCTCTTCTGTCAAGTCATTTTCTTCGGGCCAATATTCTTCTGCTTCCTCCCGCCAGGCATTCTCGGCGGGCCAAACCTCGACGACTGTTTTCGTCTCGTCGTCGAGGGTACCCAAAAGCAAACCGCAACACTCCCGAGGATAGGAATGTTCGGCGTGGTTAGTAATAGTTTGGAGGCGATCGCTAGAAATAATTAACAAGGGTGCATCTCAATTTTGAAGAAAACCAAGAACTTGACGCTTTTTGCTAATTGTTAATTGTTAATGGTGCGGATTTACAAAATTTTTGCAAATATGAGATGCTCCCATTAGCAATTCACAATTAACAATAAAAATCTGTAGGGGTAAAGCATTCGGGCGATTAATTATTGGAAAAATCATGTTTCTTATCTTTCCGAATGCTTTACCCCCTCCTACCGTCAAATTTTCTGTTAACAATTATACCGGAGTTTTTTGTAAATCGGGTTTTTCATCGGCTAAAATCGCCCCTTCCACCGGACAAACCTGGAGGCAAATACCGCAATCAATACAAGTATCAAAATCAATCCAATACCAATCAGTTCCCTTAGTATTTTTTCCCGGTCCTTCGTGGATGCAAGCAACAGGACAAGCGCCAACGCAATCGGCAACTCCTTCGCAAACATCAGTAACAATCGTGTGTGACATAATTAACTTTTAACTAACTAACAATTAACAATTGACAATTAACAATTATCAATCATTTTATCTTATCCAAAAACGCTTCATAAATAGAAGACTTGGAAGAAAAAACGTATTGAGGGGAAAACACGGTCATATCTCGACCGCCCACATTTCTTAAATGATTTATTGCCGATAATAACATATCTTGCCTCACCACGACAGTCACGGCAAACCAATCGCTGTCACCACCAGCATAAACTTTAGCAATAGTGGGGCCTTGGAGACCGGCAATGCCATGAAAACCGCCTTCCTCCATGAGGCGATCGCCTATTTCCACCTCCGATTTTCCTCGAACGTTGGCGGTAATAGAAACATATCTTTTCGACTCAAAATGCGCCTCCATTAACTCCAAAATTACCTTAGTAGTTTCTAGCTTAGTTTCATTTTCTAATAATAACCGTTTATTAGCAATCAAACAAGCTTGAGATACCAGAAGAGTACCCCCATTAATCCGCTTTAAACGGTTTTCTCGGAGGGTAGTTCCCGTACTGGTAACGTCGGCTATCATATCAGCATATCCCATACTGGGTGCCGCTTCCATTGCCCCTTGAACTTCTACTAAAGAAAAGTTAACAATTGACTGTTCGTACAACCAATTTCTGGTCATATTTTGGTACTTGGTGGCAATCCTTAAATTTTTACCTTTCTCGCGAAAAGTCAAGCTTAAATCTGCCAAATCTTCCACGGAAGAAACATCAATCCAGTTTTCGGGAACCGCTAAAACTAACTCGCATTTTCCATAACCCAATTTCTCCCAAATTACGACAACATCATCGTGTCCTTCTCCTTTTTCGGCGACGACATCGTAACCGGTTACTCCCAAGTCGGCGCTACCTTCTTCTACTTTGGTAAAAATATCTGCCGCCCTTTGAAATAATACTTTTGTTTTGGGGAGGGAGGGTATAGTTCCGAAGTATTGTCTGTCGTTGGGGCGAGAGACTTTTAAACCGCAGGCGCTTAATAAGTTACGAGTTCCTGTGTCTAACGCGCCCTTACTCGGCAGGGCAATTCTTAATGGTTCGTTCATCTTTTTTAGGTAATGGGTAATGGGTAATGGGTAATGGGTAATCGGTTATTTTTAAACCCATTATTTATTACTTAATTGTTGAATTGCTTCTTCAACGCTCAAGGTTTTTTGTTCTCCAGAAGCGAGGTTTTTTAATACTACTTTATCTGCTTTTCTTTCGTCGCCACCGATAATAATTGCAAAAGGAATCTCCTGTTTGCTGGCATATTCTAAATTGGCGGAAACTCCTTTGCCTCTAATATCAAATTCTATCCTCAAACCGGACTGGCGTAATTTTTGGGCGGTGGCGATCGCGCAACCGTTATCCTCAGAACTTACCGGCACTACCAAGGCATCCACAAAACGAGAAATCCCTGGCAACTTACCCTCAATTTCTAAAGCTTTGTGCAGGCGTTCCATGCCATAAGAAAAACCGGTTGCGGGGGTTTCTTGTTTGCCGCCCAAAGTTACTACTAAATCGTCATATCTGCCCCCGCCACAAATTTGTCTTTCTGCCCCGGGTTGTCCGTGGTAAATTTCAAAAATAGTACCGGTATAATATGACAATCCTCGACCAAATCCCAAGTCTAAACTAATTTTATTCTTATCGAGGTTATGAAATTCTAAGGTGTCTATTATCTGCTGCAATAGTTGTAACGGCGAGGCATCGATACCGTAATTTGCCAGGAGTTTTTCTGCTTCTTTAACTACTGCTAAAGGTTCTCCTTGGAGTTGCCCTAATTCTTTCATAAAATCTAAGGCTTGTCCTACCAAAGGGGTTTGGTCTTGGCGTTTCACTTTTGCTAAAAGGCGATCGACAATTTCTTCTGGTTCGCGATTGCCATCTAACCCGATATTCATATTTTTTAGCAAGTGCAAAATCGCATCCCTGCCTTCGGTTTCTTCCATGCCGTGTAAGATTTCCGTCAGGGTATTGGTAGTAGAATTAACCTCCGTTTCTTCCTCATCAACTTTATAAGTTCCCAAGGAAGAATAGACTCTTTTTAAGCGTTTTTGTACTGCTTCGGTGCCCTCTTTTCTGAGAGTTTCCATCATCGAAAGAATCAAACTCCGCAGGCGATTTTCTAGTTTGAGGTTATCGAGGAATTGATTGAGTACGCCGATATGACCGATGACTACTTTATAGTCGGTTAATCCCAGGGAGTCGATGCCACTGCAGGCCGTAGAGATAACTTCCGCATCGGCGATCGCCCCCGCCGCCCCCAGAAGTTCGACACCCATTTGGGTAAATTGGCGATATCTATCCTTTTGGGGCCGTTCGTAGCGAAAGGCGGGACCGGAATAATAGAGACGTTGGGGCAAGGGCCGACTTTCGAGATTATCCAGATAGGCGCGAACCACCGAGGCCGTAAATTCGGGCCGGAGGCAGAGGCGGCGGTTGCGGTAGGTGAAGTCGTAGAGGCGGGTAACGATGTCCTCCCCCGATTTTCTGAGGTAGAGTTCCGTGTGTTCCAGCAGCGGGACATCGATGGGGCGATACCCGAAGGACCCGAAGCACTTAGCGAGGGTGTTTTGGAGTTGTTGGTTGGTTTGGTAGACGTTTGGCAGGAGGTCGTTTACTCCTCGGACTCGTTCGACTTTGGTAGAGCGCATTGTCGGGGCCGTTTTAGATTTTAGAGTTGGTTTGTTTTCGGTCTTATCGATTTTACCAGCGATGGGAGTCCGATTAAAATTGGGGAGAAGGAGTAGGCCAGTGGGGGCCGCAAGGTGGAGGGGCCCGATGGGATGGGGCGGATATCCGCTTAATCGTTTTTTTCTGTATAATACTAAAATGTTGCACCTAGTAAAACTATGACTAACAAAGAAAAAATTTACGCTGAAATAGACAGCATTTCTGAAGAATATTTCGACGAACTTTATTTGTTAATCAAAAATTTTTCAGAGACCAAACCGATAAAAAATAAACCTACGTTTATGTCGAAACTGAAGCGCATAGAAATAGATGCTCCAGAAGATTTTACTGCTAATTTAGCTCGTCAGACATTGTAGGTTGGGTGGAGCGAACCTCAACCCAACAAAAGATTATTTATTAACTAAAAACAACAATCGCCGATGAGAGAAAACTGTCTCTTTCTTGTCTGGTAATATAACCTTTTTCCGCTGCCATATCTGCGATTTTGATGAGAAAATCCGTTAAAGTTTCTAATACTTGTTGGCGGTCTAATTGAAATTGCTTGTAACTGCCATTTAGGGAAAAGTTGCTGTTATTATCCGAATAGCCAAAGTATTGTAAATTGCAGTTAACGTTGTTGCCAACTGGAACTAATTCTATGGTGGCGCAACAACTCTCAACAAATTCTAATCTTATTGTTTCCCCATTTGATAACCGGGCGATTTTTTGGGGTAAGTTATCTTCGAGAAGCATGGAGATGTCGGGGTCTAAAAAGACTTGGATTTGTTCGTCGCCTATTTGGATAAAGATGGGGCGATCGCTTTCATAACAAAAACGCCTAATTCCCATTTCAAAATGAGACAATTCTCCTAAAATATCTTCGGGAGGGTCGGCAAATTTTTCTAGTAAAGGTTCTCCTAATTTTATTTTAAATTGATGAGGGTTATTCATTTAATCTAGAGGAGCGATTAAGAAACCCGGTTTTTTCAAAAAACCGGGTTTCTGGGATACCGAGGATTTGGGAAGGGAAAATAAAGGCGCTGGTTTGGTTGCTGTTGGGGCGATCGCTACTTTTTGATTTAGGCGATCGCCACTTAGCAACAAAACTAATCGGCGCCCTGAGTTGGTCAAGCTTTTTCTGACAAAGTGGGAGAAGGAAATTAGACTAGAATAAAGAAAAGCTTAATAGCATATTCTGCTGCGTCTGCGGTTAAAATACCTTCTATTTATTCTTTATTAGCATGATAATAAGCCAAAGCAGCATAAACCTGCGCTAAAGTCAAATAATCCCAATTATCCACCATTTCCTCTGGAGTAATCCCTTGTTTCCATAGAGTCGCAATGGGGAGCATCTCAATTTTGATATTGCCAAGAATTAGATGCTTTTTGTTAGTTTGTTCTCGGTGTTAGTTGAGCAATTAACAACTAACAACTGACAACTGACAAAGATAGTTAACTTTTGGGTCTTTTTACAAATATGGGATGCTCCCGTCGCAATGCGTCCTACAGTAATTCTAGTGCCAGCAATACGAGGGCGGTTGCCACAAGTTTCCGACGATCGCTCTATTAATTTACCAATCTCTATTACCTTTGACATATAGCAATCCTAAATAAGTTGTGAAATTAGGGGTCCAGAAACCAGGTTTCTCAAAGAAACCTGGTTTCTAAGATGCCACGAATCATTCCACTAATTTAAGTTATTTTAACACGCGCTCTCGATTGGGTTAAGGGCAAAGCATTCGGAAAGAACGCTTTCTGCTTTTTATCCAAACTTACCCTCCGAATGCTTTACCCCTACATATCCACTTGACTCTCCAACCAATTCTGCAAATCTTCCACAGCGTTAAAACCTAAAATCTCCCCTGCTAAAACCTCTAATTGCTCCACAGATAAATCCTCTATTTGGCGCTGAATTTCTAGAGCGACTTCTCCAAACTTCTGCTGGAGTAGAAGTAAGATTATTTTAGAACCAGTCTCGGTTTTACCAAAATCAATCTCGCCTCTCCTGTCTTGAATCAACATTTCCTGCCTTTCCAACTTATTTAATTCTTCAGCAGTTAAACTAGCGCGGTTGGCAACATTTAATGCCTCTTCAATTTCTGGCACTGCCCCCAGAGACTCGGGGATTACTTCTAAATCGGGTGCCGATTTCATAAAATAAATCCACTTGTCGCTAAGGGTTTCTAACTCTGAAAGTTCTTTGTTGAATTTGGGCAACTCCAGAAAGATTAAGCTTAAAGAGTCTCGATAATTCAATGGTAGCGTTTCCTCTTTTAACCGAAATCGATTAATTATTTTGGAGCTGTCTTTAAACAACACAAAGTCGGTAATCGTTAAAGCAATAAACGGTCGTATAGTCGGATATTTTTCTCCCTTACCTAATTGATTCCCATAAGCTTTTGCCAGGTTAGAAATTACTCGCTTCTCAAAAGCTGCGGTGTGGATGACTTGCATTTCTATAATTACCGTCGAACCGTTATCTAAAACTGCCTTTACATCCAGAAAACTATCTTTTGAAGCTTCGATAGAGCTTTGGTTGGCAGGGTCAATTATCTCTAGGGATTTAATCGTATTTGTGTTTTGGTAAACCAGGGCGTTTAGAAAGCTAATAAGGATGTTTTTACTCTTGTCAGAACCGAAGATTTTTTTAAAAGCAAAGTCGGTTTTGGGACTGATAAATCTCATGGTTAATTCTCCTTTTTTTCCTTAATAATAACTCTACGGGAGGCGATCGCTCCCTCAACCCCCAATAGTTCTCCAGAAAACCTACTTTTCTACTAAAGGCTAACTCGCCCGCCAGAAACCGGGTAATTTCGGCAAAACCCGGTTTCTTAAATCTTCATGCTGGCGAAGGTATTGTTAGAAAAACCCGGTTTCTGTTGGGTTCCGTTTCGCCCCACCCAACCTACAAACTCAGTTAAACTTTAGGGATGTTGGGTTTCGGTTCGCTCCACCCAACCTACAAACTCGGTTAAACTTTAGGGATGTTGGGTTACGTTGCACTCCACCCAACCTACAAACTCAGGAGGTTGCCCGTGTATAGCATGAACGAAGGTAAAGGCGTCGCCAGACAGGCAGCAAGAGATATCGAATCCTGGTTGTTGAGTCTTCCCCGAACTATAAGCGTCGTCAACGTCGAAGATGACCCCGAATATCAGAAAGTCGATGTGGATTTACTCTTGACTACTAACAAAGGTTCCTATAAGCTGGAAATCAAGGGCGATCGCTACCATAAAACCGGCAACTTTTTCCTCGAAACTCACAGCAACCAAGAACGAGGAACCCCCGGTTGCTTCCTCTACACCGCAGCCGACTGGGTATTATATTATTTTGTTACTCCCCGCACTCTCTATTTACTACCGATGCCTGCAACTCGGGAGTGGTTCGCTGCCAATATCGATAGATTTCGGGAAAGGTCAACTACCACTAAAACCGACCGAGGTTTTTATACCACCGTCGGACGTTTAGTTCCTATAAATGTCGTGCGCGATGAGGTGGAGGGAGTGCGGAAGTTGAGTCTTTAGTATCTGGTGAAACCCGGTTTTTTGGAATCTCAGAAACCCGGTTTTTTGAAAAAACCGGGTTTCTAGAAGGTATTGTTGAAAAAACCGGCTTTCTTGCTTGTCAAAAATAAAACTGTTATAATAAAATAGAATTGGTCGTGAATAAATCTAGTCATTTACGCACGGTTGTCTAAAAGGCCCTTCCCTTTGGTCGGGGGAGTTGTCAATTAGACGTTCCGCCGCTGCGTAGGAAACCCGCCAGAAGCAATCTGGCGGGTTTTATTTTGCGAGGCTAAAATCCCCTGGGACTAATATAATAGATGAATTAATACTCTTTCTTTCCCCATAGTTAAAACTCATGCCTTACAGCAAATTTACCATAGAAGAGTTGGAAAAAACCTTTAATCTAACTATCGCGGAGACAGCGGGAAAATTTAATGACTTGCCGGAAATTCTACCAAGTCAGTCTTTGCAAGAAACATTACAATATTACATACCTTTAGCCGTTGCTATTGGTACAGAAAAAGTACGTTCCGAGTTAATTGTTGCGCCTATTTTATTTGCAATCAAAAAACAGTTAAACAATCAAATTAGCGTGTTTTCCGGTACTGAATTTAACGTCAACGTCGAACTAGGATTGAGCGGTTTTTGCGACTTTATTATTAGTCGTTCCACTCTGCAACTGTTAGTCAAAGCGCCAGTTGTTGCTTTAGTCGAGGCGAAAAACGATAATATCAAATCAGGTTTAGCTCAATGCATGGCAGAAATGGTGGCAGCACAAATTTTTAATCAAAGGGAAGGTAACGATATCCCTAAAATTTATGGGGTTGTAACTAATGGAACTGCTTGGCAATTTTTAGAGCTGGAATCTCAAAACGTGACGGTAGATTTAGAAGAATATTCCATCAAGAATTTACCCAAAATCTTAGGAATTTTAACCAGTTTTGTTAGCTAGCAGTTAATTGAGGCAAGAGGCAAGAGGCAAGAGGCAATAGGCAAGAGGCAACAACAAACGAGGGTTAACAGAATTTTAATTAGCTATTTGTCAAAAATCAATAGCTTTGGGAACGCGCCCAAAACAAATTTGCGCGGCCATCCCTACGCTTTTTATCAAAAAATTGGTTTTGTTATAGTGGGAGTTATGCCCGATGCCAACGGTCTAGGAAAACCAGATATTTATATGGCCAAACGGATTTATTAAAATTTTGTTTGAGTTAAACTCGTACAAAAAAAGCCTTTTGCCTAATAACTTCCTAAAAGATATTGTTCCACATCTTTCCACGATTCCTCGCTGTAATGCGGTTTGAGAAAATCTATAATATTAGTGTCAATTAATCCCTCGTCATCCGCAGTATGACCTTGATGAGAAAGGGCATGAGTCAAATGGCGGGCGCTGTCGATTAATCCCGCTAGAAAATGATGTTCTTGAACCCATTCCACCGGATCTGGTGCTTTCATATAACTTTTTTGGGAGATGCTATTTGGAGTTTTCATATCTAATATTAGGTAAAAACCCTGAATTTACAACAAATCTTTCCTAACTGTTCGGTGAAATTACGCAGTTTGAAACCTTGATTCAAAACAATAATTTATAGGCGATTTGGCCTCAGTAAAAATAACGCAATATTCCAAACAATTTTAAGGGGTTTCACCCTCTATCCACCCATTAACAGCATTAGGAAACAGAGCAGTTCTGTAAACGAAGTCTCTATTATTATAGTCTCTTCTCCAAAGAATTTTTGCCGTGACTATTGTCAGATAAACCTCGTGACAAAATCTGCTTTTTTTAGTGATTTAGATCGACTTTCATAGAATAGATCTTCCTTCTATCCTTTAAAAGCTTTCTTAATTATTTTTTAATATTTGACTGGAACCGTTATCCAGTCTGCGAAACCGCAATCCGTAGAACGGGTGTCCCTCCTATCAAACCCCCAACCCCTTCTAGGGATGTCCCGCCCGGGCCTCAGAAACCCGGTTTTTCCAGGCCTCAGAAACCCGGTTTTTTAGAAAAACCGGGTTTCTTAACCTGCTGGGCCCTCCCCCTCCCCGTCAAAGGGCCCTTTATATTAAATTGGAAAAAAGAAAAAAAGCAACCAAGCAACCTGTCCGTGGACAAAATTTTTATACAAATCGTCGCTTATAGAGATAAAGAACTGGTGCCGACAGTGAAAGAGGCCATTAGCCGAGCAACCCATCCCGATCGCCTCACCTTCGGCATCTGCTGGCAATACGCCTCCCAGGAAGAACTGGACTACATCGAACAACTCAGGCCATTTAGCAACTGTCGGATCGTAGCTATTACCGCCAGTCAGGCCCGAGGCGTCGGTTGGGCCCGGGCCCTAGTCCAGAAACTCTGGCAGCAAGAACGCTACACCCTGCAAACAGACGCCCACATGAGGTTTGCCGACGGGTGGGATGCGGACATTATCGATATGCTGGCGATGTGTCCCAGCGCCAAACCAATTTTAAGCGCCTATCCCCCCGCCTACGAACCGCCGAGAAACCTCATCGACGACACCCCCACCCGCTTAGTACCAAAAGACTTTTCCAACTCTGGCATCTTAAGTCTGAAGGCGGGGGGCAATTTGAGGAAATGTACCGCGCCTCAACCGGGGATGTTTGTAGCGGCGGGATACATCTTTGCCGAGGCGAAGTTAATTCAAGAAGTGCCCTACGATCCGCAGATTTATTTTGGTGGCGAAGAGGTGTTGTTGGCGACGAGGGCGTGGACGAGGGGTTGGGATATTTATCATCCCCACCGGGCCATAATCTGGCATTTTTACAACAGCGGCGGACAACGACCGGTCCACTGGGCGGATCGGCAAGATTGGTGGGTTTTTAATCGCATTTCGGAAAAGAGATTTCGGCAGATTTTGGGTATGGAAACTCCAGAAGAAAATTTTGGGATTTATGGTTTGGGAAATGTTAGAAGTTTGGCGGAATATGAGGATTTGGCGGGGGT
>CAZSTZ010000097.1:13192-23295 GCA_964609515.1 uncultured bacterium
AAACCCATTTTTCATCCTCGAAGAACTTCCAGTCGTTTTTCCAAAGAAAGCCTCATTTTATAAAAAGAACTCCACTCGACAAAATCGATATCGTCGCCGAGTTCTCCATTTTTAAAACGTCGATAAAAGTCTTCCGAACCCATTTGATATTAAGTCTCAAATTGCTTTAATTCTGCTTCTAAGTCTGCCGCTTGCCTTTTAAGGTTTTTTAAGAGGTTAATTCTTCGATTGTTTATCATCGCTTAAATTGTCTTAATAATTAACAAAAAGCTGTTAATGTTGGGTTCCGTTTTACTCCACCCAACCTACATTTTACTTAGTAATTAACAAAAAGCTGTTAATGTTGGGTGGAGGTTCGCGGAGCCCGACCTACATTTTACTTAGTAATTAACAAAAAGCTGTTAATGTTGGGTGGAGGTTCGCGGAGCCCGACCTACATTTTACTACTACATTTTACTACTTTTTCATTATCAATAAACTCCTACATTTTTTTCATCCATTCCCGCGTCCCAAAAAACTGACAAGAATGAGAAGCAACTTCCGCCGCCGACTCCAAAGCAGCGACAAAGTTATCCTCTTCCAAAATATAATGACAAAAAGCACCGTGGAAAATATCCCCCGCCCCTAAAGTATCCACCGCTTCAACTTGTGGCACTTCAAATCTGCCAAAATAACCGGTGTTTAAATACTCGATCGCCTCCCCTCCCCCAGTAATCGCAATATAAGGAATATTCAACCGCGATAAATAGGAGAAAACTTCCTCCCTAGTCTTACATTTTGGCGGATAAAAATTAGAAGAACAAATAACATAATCTGCCAAAGGCAACACTTCCTCAAAACCCGGTTTCCAACTGCCGCCATCAATGACTATGGGAATATTTTGAATTTTAGCCATGTCGGCAATTTCCAAACTGGCAGACATTTGATGACCGTCTATTAAAACGATGTTTACTCCTGGCATCGTTTCTTCAGAAATAACCTCGCCGCCGACTTTAAATTTAGTCGCGTTAATAGAAATAACAGAGCGATCGCCCGTTTTTTCCGTGGTAATAATCGAAGAAACTGGCGGCGGTTCGGAACGATTTTTATCTAAATCTAAAATCTTAATTTGGTAGTTATCTAAATCGGATTTTATTAACTGAGTAATCGGATGATTGCCGACAACTGCTAATAAATTAGAACTATTGCCAAAGTGGCTAAAACTAACAGCAGCATTTGTCGCCGGTCCTCCAGCAGTAACGGCATAATCAGTGGCGACAACCTTTTGATTTTTCTCGGGATAAGTGTTAGTTAAATAGAGGAAGTCTAAGGTTAGCATTCCTACAAAAAGTCCGGTTTTAGTCATGGTAAGTAATTAACAATTAACAATTAATAATTAATAATTAATAATTATAGCAATTCTTGAATTTATAAGGTAGAATATTTCGATCCCCCCTAACCCCCCTTATCAAGGGGGGAACTTTCAAAGTCCCCCTTTTTAAGGTGGGGGAACTTTCAAAGTCCCCCTTTTTAAGGGGGATTTAGGGGGATCGTAAATTTGGCTCAAGGGACTATAATTTGTTTTGTTGATTTTTTGGAAATCATGTATTTAACGAAATCAGAGGTGAATCGACCGGTAATAATTAACTTTCCTCAGAGAGGATGTCCGGCCATACCCCCATCCATTCAACTGCGGCCCTATCAAAAAGAGGCCGTGGCCAATTGGTTCGGCAATCGGGGCCGGGGGACGTTGAAAATGGCCACCGGTAGCGGCAAGACTATCTTGGCCTTAGCGATCGCTACTCAACTTTACCAAAAAATCGGCCTCCAAGCTCTCCTGGTAATTTGCCCCTATCGCCACTTAGTCACCCAGTGGGCGAGGGAGGCGGAGAAATTCGGTCTCGAACCTTTGTTAGCTTTTGAAAGCGTTCGCACTTGGCAAAGCGAACTATCTCTCGCTTTATATAACGTGCGTTACGGCGATCGCCCCTTCGTTACCGCGATCGCCACCAACGCTACCTTAATCTCAGAAAGTCTCCAATCTCAACTTAAATACTTCCCAGAAAAAACCTTAATTATCGGCGACGAAGCGCACAATTTAGGCAGTCCCAAACTGGAAGAAAGTTTGCCGAGAAATATCGGTTTGAGATTGGCACTTTCCGCTACCCCAGAAAGACATTTTGACGAAGAAGGCACCGCTGCAATTTTAGATTATTTCGGTCCTATTTTACCTCCAGAACTTTCCCTTGGGGATGCCATAAAACAAGGGGCATTAGTTCGCTATCTTTATCATCCTATTTTAGTAGAATTAACCGAGTGGGAAACTCGCGCTTATGCTAGATTAACTTCTAAAATTGGTTGGGCTTTATTATTAGCAAACCAAGAAGGAAATAATATCGACAACGATGAAGATGTTACTGCTTTATTAATACAGCGATCGCGATTAATTGGGGCCGCAGCTAACAAGCTAACAGCCCTAAAAAACATTATGAAAAATCGCCTCCATACCAGCCATACTTTATTTTATTGCAGCGACGGTTCCGTAGAAAAAGAACCCCTAATTTATATCAAACAAAAACAAGAAGTCCTCAGAATTTTAGGTCGAGAATTAGGCTATCGAGTCAACACCTATACCGCCGAAACCTCCCTCAAAGAAAGAGAAAATTTGCGGCGAGAATTTGAAACGGGAGAATTGCAAGGATTAGTCGCCATTCGCTGTTTGGATGAAGGAGTAGATATCCCCGCAATTCAAAATGCTATAATTTTAGCCAGCACTACTAATCCCCGACAATTTATTCAGCGGCGGGGACGAATTTTGCGTCCCCATCCGGGCAAAGAAAGAGCCACTTTATTTGATACAATTGTCTTACCCCCAGATTTGGGAAGGCAAACTCAAGATGTCGAACGCAATTTTTTAAGAAAAGAATTGAGTCGATTTTTAGAGTTTGCCGACTTAGCGGACAACGCCGGAGAAGCTAGGTTAAAATTATTAGAAGTTCAAAAAAGGTACGGCTTATTAGACCTTTAAAAGTTCGTAGTAATCGCTTTAGTTCTTTGTAGGTCGGGCTCCACGCAGTGGAACCCAACACGCTAACTGTTGGGTTCCGCTTCGCTCCACCCAACCTACAAGAAAATGACTAATTGTTAATTGTTAATTGTTAATTGTTAATTGTTGTGAATTACTCAGAAAATATCGTAGTTTCCGCTTTATCGAGCATATTTGCCGAGAAAAAATCCGGTTACAATGCCAAGGGAAATAACGCCCTCAGTCACATCCAAGAACCCATCGTAACCGCCCCCCCAGAAGTAAAACAAATCATCCAAGAAGTTCTGGAAATCGAAAAAGATAGACT
Organism: uncultured bacterium; assembly: GCA_964609515.1. Taxonomy (GTDB): domain Bacteria; phylum Cyanobacteriota; class Cyanobacteriia; order Cyanobacteriales; family Microcoleaceae; genus CALKCV01. Next base: position 16,525 of record CAZSTZ010000097.1, read on the forward strand.
CTACAAAAGAGCGCCCAAAATTAACGACGACATCCTCAAAATCATTAAAGAAGTAATCCAATGAAATTAATTTCAATTATTTTCTGTAACTTTCGCCAATTCTACGGCAAAACTCCAAAGATTGTTTTAGCATCTGGCAAGCACAATACGACTATTATTCACGGCAATAATGGCGCGGGAAAAACTACCATGATGAATGCTTTTACCTGGGTGCTTTACGACAAATTTAGTTCTGCTTTTCAGGCAGAAGAACAGTTAGTAAATAAGCGGGCAATTAATGAAGCAAAAGCAGGAAAAGCGGTTGCTTGTTGGGTAGAAATCGTGTTCGAACACGACAGCAAACGCTATCAAGCAAAACGTTTGTGTCGCGCTTACAGAAACGAACAAGGTATTATCGAACACGGCAAAAGCGACCTTTATATGCAAGTAGCGGGAGACGACGGCAGGTGGTCGCCGCCTCCCCAACATCCCGAGGATATTATTGGCAGAATTTTACCCGAAAGTTTGCATCGATATTTCTTTTTTGATGGGGAAAGAATCGAGCATATTGTTAGGGAAGAAAGGAAAAATGAAATTGCCGAAGCGACTAAGGAATTGTTGGGAGTTGAGGTTTTAAATCGTTCGATTAGACATTTGGGAGAAGCGAAGAAATCTCTGGAAACTGACTTGAGGTTAATTGGGGATCCGGAAACTAAAAAGTTTTTGCGAGATAAGAGCAAAATCGAACAGGAAATGGAACAGCTTTCCCAACGTCAAATTGAGGTAGAAAAGGAATTAAAAAATCAGGGAGAATTAAAGAAGGAAATTAGCGGTCGTTTGTTGGAGTTTAAGGGTGCCGAAGGGTTGCCACAACAGCGGGACGATTTAAAGCAAAGGTCGGCGAGTATTAGGGAACAAGTAAGTCAAGCTAAAGACCTTTGGAAACGGGCAATTTCTAATAAGGGTTATTTGCTGTTTTTACCCGAAGCGGTGGCGGATTTTCGCGAAATTGTGGCGGGTTTTAACGATAAAGGCGAGCTGCCGATGGGGATTAAAAAGCAGTTTGTGGAACAGTTGTTGGAGAAGGAAACTTGTATTTGCGGGACGAAATTAAAGGAGAGTTCTAAGGCGCGGAAACAAGTGGAAAGTTGGATGGAAAAGGCGGGTATTGCCGATGTGGAGGAAGCTGCTATTAGGATGAGCGTTAAGATAGATGAATTGGAGAAACAAGGGCCGGAAATGTGGGAGGAAATAGATAGAAATCTAGCTAATATCGAACAGTGGAGAAAGGAACTTTCTCAGGTGGAAAGTCAGTTAGACGATATTAATAATAAGCTGCGGAATTATCCCGATGAAGATATTAAGAATTTGCAGAAGCGTTTGGATGAAATTGAGGCGAGGATGGCAGATTTAAACCGGGAAACTGGTTCCAATCAGTTGCAACTTGAGAATTTAGCTAGGGATTTGCAAAGTTTAGATAAGCAAGTTGACAAGCAGCAAATGAACGAGATTAAACAAGTTTTAGTTCAGAGGAGAATTGCGGCGACTCAGGATGCTATTGAGAGGTTGATTGAGGTGCGATCGCGCCTAGAAAAACAGTTTAGAGCTTCTTTAGAAAAACGAGTTCAAGGATTGTTCGGTCAAATTTCTTTTACTCCTTATCTCCCCAAATTGAACGAGAAATACGAGTTAACTTTAGTGGAACAAACGGGGGGCGAAGATGCTTTAGTTGCCGCTTCCACGGGGGAAAATCAAATCCTCAGTTTGGCGTTTATTGGGAGTATTATTGATGAGGTTAGAGATTGGAGTAAAAAAAATGCTTTGATGGGTCCAGATAGCAGCACTTTTCCAGTGGTAATGGATTCTCCTTTTGGCAGTTTGGACGAGATTTATCGCAGGCAAATTGCGAGGATTATTCCGAAGTTGGCAAATCAATTAATCGTGTTGGTGACTAAGACTCAGTGGCGGGGGGAAGTTGCTGAGGAAATGGCGAATTATGTCGGTAAAGAATATGTGCTTTGTTATAATTCTCCGAAACAGGATTGCGAGGAGGATTCGATTAAGTTAAACGGGGTAGAGTATTCTTTGGTGAAACGCAGTCCCAACGAGTTTGAATATACGGAAATTATTGAGGTCGGCGACACGGAATTTTAGTTTTGTGTTAAGTTTGTAGTAAGCATTTGAGTGCTAAAAAACATCTTGGTTAAAAGCACTAAAGTGCTTACTACGAAGGTTCGTTAAGAGGCAAAATATGGTAATTACAACAGAGAAAAATTTAGTTACTGATGCCTGGGTAAAAGCAAGTTGGGAAGAATTTCTTGCTTTGGCAAATAATCCCGATTATGAAAAGGGGAAGTTTTATTATTATCGAGAATGTCTGAGGATTGAAACGGCGGATGTCGGTTCGCTTCATGGCAGACAACATTCGATTGTTTCTGGGGTTATTAGTTATTATGCAACTCTCAAAAATTTTCGCTTTATCGAGTTAAGAAATAGCAGTTTTCACCATCCTAATGTAGTGGAGTTTCAACCGGATTTATCGTATTATATTGGTGCTGATTTTGAATTACCGCCTCTTACCGATTTGCCGATTAATATTAGGGAGTTTAAACTGCCAGCATTAGTAGTAGAAATAGGTGTATTTTCTCTTGGGGACGATTTAGGAAAAAAGCGATTAATGTACGAACAATTGGGAATTAAAGAATATTGGTCGGTTGATGCTAATAACGATTCTATTATTGCTTTTTCTATTGCCGATAGAGGCAGCAAGGAAGCGGACAAATCTCTAGTTTTGGAAGGGTTAGAATTAGCTTTTGTGGAAGAAGCTTTAAAGCGTTCTCATAATTGCGATGATACCGCTATTTCTCGCTGGTTTATTGAGGCAATTAGTCAGGTTTAATTAACAATTAACAATTAACAACTAACAATTAACAACTAACAATTAACCCAAAGTGCAATTGTTAAGAAAGTTAAAGAAAGCATCCTCCAGAGACAAAATGTAATAGGATAGAGCTAAAGCCTATTTATCCCAAGGAGACAAGCGCCAATGAACTATAACATCGAAGAAATTGAGGGCATCGATTTAGTCCACGCCAACAAACTCGCCGCAGTTGGCATTACCACCCTCGAACAATTATTAGAAAAAGGGTCATCCCTTCAAGGCATCGAAGATTTAGAACGGGAAACGGAAATCGATCGCAACTTAATTTTAGAATGGGTACAATTAGCAGATTTATTTAGAATTAAAGGCGTCGCCGGGGAATATTCTAAGTTATTAGAAGCGGTGGGAGTGCATACAGTTAAGGAATTAAAAGGACAGTTTCCCGAAACTCTATACTCGAAAATGGTTAAAGCAAATCGCCAGTTAAAATTGGTGCAAAAACTGCCGAGTTTAGCTATGGTTAGAAGTTGGGTATCGCAAGCGATTAACAATCAGCAAGTTCCCTCTCAAAAGACTGAGGAAAAAACGGCGAAGGTTAATTCTAGTAAGTGGTCTTTGGATTGGGCGGATTAGGGTTTTTTATTAATTTTTAGGAGTCAGGTTATGACAACTTTTACTGCTTATGTAGAGTGGGATTCTGAAACCAATTTATATGTTGGTATTATTCCAGCAATTCCCGGTGCCCATACCCAAGGGGCAACTTTAGACGAACTTCAAACCAATCTTAAAGAAGTTTTGGAGTTGTGTTTGGAAGAGTACAAGGATTCTTTATAGCCTTTTTCAAAACGATGAGGTACAAAAGCATATTCGATTCCCCTAAATCCCCCTTAAAAAGGGGGACTTTGAAGGCTGAATACTAAAAAATGCTGTTGGGGCAAAATATCTTTATTTTCCTCGAAAACTAAACCTACTGCTTCCATTTCTTTTTTAACTTGTTTTTGGGTCATTTTGTGCAATCCTTTAATCATAATTAAAGGGTTTTCTCCGCGATATTCTAATAACACTACTCGCCCCCCCGGTTTAAGGGATTTGACAATTCCTAACATCATTTCTCGGGGGTATTGAAATTCGTGATAGGCATCCACCATTAAGGCGAGGTCAACTTGAGATTCTGGCAATTTGGGGTCGTCAATTTCTCCTAAAATTGTCTCGACATTGTTAATATTTTCCTGTTTTTTGACAAATTCTATTAACTCTAACATCTCCGGTTGAACGTCAACCGCTAAGACTTTTCCTTCGGGAATTAAGGGGTTAATTCTAAAGGTAAAATAACCGGTTCCCGCCCCAATATCTGCTACGGTGTCGGTAGGTTTTAAGTCTAGGGCGGCGATCGCTAAATCCGGCCTTTCTCTATAGCTTCTACTATCTCTTTCCAACCATCCCGCCCCTTCGTGACCCATCACTTTTGCTATTTCTCTGCCTAGATAAAATTTACCGATACCGTCTGGGTTATGAAAAATCTTTTGTTGATAAACATTTTGCGAATTAACTGCCCCAGTTTCTACAGTACAGCTACTCAAGGTTAAGCCTGTTAAAAAAACGTAAAATAGCAGTGTTATAATGTAAAGATGTTTTCTAAAATGTTTCATGGTGGCTGGTTTATGAAAACGACAACGATGACATTTTACCATAACTAGAGAACCAGTCAAGAAACCCGGTTTTTTCAAAAAACCGGGTTTCTGGGACACCAAAAAACTAGCAAAAAAAGGAGTAATTCCATGCGTCAAGAATATAAGAAATTAGTGCGCGATCGCATCCCCAGTATTCTCAACAAAAAGGGCGTTAAATACGAAATTGGAACTCTTTCTGAAGAGGAGTATCGTCAAGCATTGCGGCAAAAATTAATGGAAGAAGCTCAAGAAGTAGCTGAGGCTTCACAGGTTAATTTAGCAGAAGAAATAGCCGACTTACTGGAAGTAATAGATGCTTTGATGGAAGCTTATAAAATTAAACAAGAAGAAGTCTTTTTAGCTCAAGATGAAAAACGGGCAGAAAAAGGCGATTTTCAGGAAAAAACAGAATTATTATGGACTGAGGAAAACTCTTCGGAAGGAGATTCATAAGCGATTAACTAATAAAAAATAGGAGAAAAAATGGTGTTTTCAGATGCCCAAAATTATTGGGCAAAAGAGGCAATTTACAGCTTGCAAAATAAGAACATTATTAAAGGCTATCCAGACGGAACTTTTCGCCCGGAGAAACCAGTCACCCGCGCCGAATTTGCTGTTTTAACGTGTCGGGCATATTCAGTTATTCCAGTAAAAAAGGAACCAATTGCTTTTACCGACGTTCCCGATAATTATTGGGCAAAAGAAGATATCGAAACTGCATCGGCAAAAGGATTTTTTGCCGGCTTTCCCGACCAAACTTTTCGACCGCAAGAGCCCATTTCAAGGGTACAAGCTACCATCGTTTTAGCAGCATTGCAAAGAGATTATCTCGTGGTTTTCGACAGTGGAGAATTTCAACCACTATATCCACAAGATTACGTCAGTCCTTTTAATCCAGGAAAGCTTCTGGAAAGGTATTTCGACGATGCCGCCGATATTCCTAATTATGCTAGAAAAATGATGGCTATGGCTGTTATTAATCGGATGGTTCTCAATTATCCCGACGTTAAAAAATTTCAGCCAAACCGCAGCGCCACTAGAGGCGAAATAGCTGCTTTAATACGGCAATCTTTAAAGATTACCCGTCGAGATTCGCCCTATCTTGCTACTAATAATATCTTTGCAATTCCGCCAATATTTGAGTCTGCTAGTTCCTTTTTTGAGGGATTAGCTGGGGCTAAAAAAGAGGGAGATAAAAAAGGTGGATTTATCGATTCCACCGGGGAATTTGTCATCGCCCCCAACCCCGAAATAACTTACACAACTCTTTTTTCTGAAGGATTGGCGGGGTTTTCAATTAATAGCGAAGGTGGCTATATAGACAGGACGGGAAATGTTGTCATCCCACCAAAATTTTTGGTTTTTGGTATGGGCAAATTTAGGGAAGGATTGGCAGCAGTTCAAATAGAATATGAAGGAAAACGAGGTTATATTGACAAAAATGGTAACTTAGTTATAGAAGCAAAATTTGGTAGCGCGGGGGATTTTATTGACGGTTTAGCTTTAGTAACTTTTGAGGATAGATGGGGTTATATCGACAAAAGCGGCGAGTTTGCGATCGAACCTCAAAATCCCAACCCCCTTCCTCAAATTGGCTATCCAGTCGACCATATAATTTTTAACATAAGCGATTTTTCCGAAGGTCGGGCGCGGATACAAATTGACAAGTCTGTTGGTTATCTCGACACTAACGGCAACACCGTAATTCCCCTCCAATTTCAAGAAGCTAAAGATTTTTCTGAAGGGTTAGCGGCGGTAAAAATTAATAATAAATGGGGCTATATCGACCTCGATGGCAACTGGATAGTGGAAGCAAAATTTAGCAGCGCCGAGAATTTTTCAGAAGGTTGGGCAGTAGTTTCTTTTGATGGGAAATCTTGTTTTATTGACAAGACAGGAAAGGTGGTATTGGAACCAGAATTTAGTAGCTTTGGTTCTTTTTATGAAGGTTTAGCGCCAGTATGTATTGGCGGTATGGATTCTTGGCATTTCGAGATACCTCCTATCTGTGGTTTTTTCGATAAAAAAGGCGACGTAATTATTCAACCTCAATTTTATTCTGTTAGCAATTTTTCCGAAGGATTTGCTTTAGTAAGGTTGAGGGGAGATTGGGAAAAAATTAGCATCGGTTACGATTCTAGCGCCATACCTATTGATTTTAAATGGGTGTTGCGTGGAGGAAATTACGGCTACATTTATAACCCTCTTTTGTAACCTCGTAGAACAGGCATCTTGCCTGTT
>CAZSTZ010000098.1:0-23216 GCA_964609515.1 uncultured bacterium
CATTAGATAAAAAACCGAATATTCGATATTTTTACAAATATGGGATGCTCCCGTCAAGTATTCCCAGAAACCCGGTTTTTCCCAACCAAAAAAACCGGGTTTCTCGACCGTTCCTAAGCGTGAAAACGGGGCAAACTAGACTTATTATTACCAGACTGTTTAATCGGAATAGAAATAACGAACTCCGTCCCCTTACCCGGTTTTGAAAAACATTCTAACTCGCCCCCGTGTTGCTTGACGATAATTTCCCGGGCTATAGACAACCCCAAACCCGTACCCGAACCCACTGGTTTAGTAGTAAAAAAAGCATCGAAAATTTTCTGCCGAACGTCCTCCATCATCCCCACTCCGTTATCGGCAATTTTAATAACGCAAGAGTCGTTTTCTACCTTAGTTTCTATAGAAATTTCCGGCAGAAAATCCCTCTTTTTTCCTTTTGTTTCTGGCATCGCATCTTCTAAAGCGTCAACAGCATTAACCAAAACATTCAGAAACACTTGATTTAACTGTCCCGCATAACATTCTATTAGAGGTAAATCGCCATATTTTCTGTTAATTACAATTTCCCTCAGTTTCTCATTTTCTGCCAATTTGCTATTAATAATTACCAAAGTATTATCCAACCCTTCGTGCAGATTTACCGTCTTCATTTTCGCCTCGTCTAAGCGAGAAAAATTCCGTAGAGATAACACAAATTGACGGATTCGTTCCGCCCCCTCTTCCATAGAATTTAAAACTTCTGGTAAATCTTGTTTTGAATAATCCAGTTCGATTTCCTCTGCCAATTCTTCAAGCTCTGACTTTGGTTCTGGATAAAGCTTTTCGTAGAGAGCCAACATTTTAATCAAACCATTAATATACTTTTTAGCATGGGGTAAATTACCCAAAATAAAGCTAAGAGGATTATTAATTTCGTGGGCGACACCAGATACCATTTGACCCAAAGAAGACATTTTCTCAGTTTGAATTAATTGCACTTGGGTGTTCTGCAATTCTTGAAGGGCATTTTCTAATTGTTGCGCTTGCTGTCTTAATTGAGCTTGGGACTCCCGCATGGCTGCCGTAGTCATTTCGTGAATTTGTAGTTGAGCTAAAAGTAATTCATGGGAGTCTAATATTTTATAGATATCCGGCTTAATTTTAACTACTAAAGGTTCGTAAATTAATTCGGGCGATCGCAACAAAGACTGTCGCACTCCTGCCACAATTGTTGTCTGACTATCCAGAGCCAAAACATGACTTTTCGCAAAACGATACAGAACTAAAATAGACCTTTTTGAAAATAATTCGAGACTGTAAGGACGGCTCATATACTCAAAAAAACGCCGCCGAGAAATCATACCGAAAAACTTTCCTTCTTCTGTAATAATAATCCCAGGAAGCAACGGATTTTCCTCGAACGCTTTACTAACTTCCTCCCCAGAAGCTCTCGACTCTAAGGAAGTCTCGTAAAGAGTTAATTCTTCTAATTTAGATCCTAAAGTAAATTGAGTATTCACTGGTAAAACTAAGGAACGTAAATTGCGCTCTCTCAGAAACCTGGTTTTTTCAAAAAACCAGGTTTCTTGACTTTCAAAAAACCAGGTTTCTTGACTTCCAAAAAACCGGGTTTCTTAACCGAGAACGAGAGGGCTGCATACCCATTATGACCCAGGTCTGGAGTTTTGCCAGAATCGGGAGATTAACTTTTTTTGGCCATTGCCTCATAAGCCTGTTTTAACGAGGGCGGGCCCCATTCTCAGAAACCCTCCGAAACCCGGGTTTCTCAACAATACCTTCGCCAAAATGAAAAACGCTTAATTTGTAGGTCGTGCGGACCTCCGTGGAACCCGACACCGTTGATTCCGGTTCGCGCGCGCCCTACCTACAAAAAAAATGGCGAAGGTATTGTTCAAAAAAACCGGGTTTCTCAAGCCTTTCTCCAGAATCTAAAATACGCAACATCCGATCGCCCCCTTTCTGAAACTCATAACCAACCCGTTTAATTTCCACCTCATATCCCCGCCCTTCGCATTCTTCCATCGCCCCCAACAACCACGGCGACATTTCCCCCGACAGTTTTAACAGGGGAAAAATCCGCACTTCTTTAGCAATTCTACACAATTCTAAAATCGATTCTCGATGAAATTCTGCGGAAAAATGGTCCGAATAAGCAAACAAAAAATGACTGCACAATGCTACGTCGAATTGACCGTTATTAAAAGGTAACTTTGGCAATTCTGCTGTTAAATATCGTTCCTCTTTAACTCCCAGAGAAAAGTCGGCTAAAAATTGTTGCATTGCCCTCATTCTTACTTCCCCTAAATGCTCTGGCGATTTGATGTTTTGCCAGATATAATCTTCTCTATTTTCTCCCACCCTTTCGATGACAGTTTGATAAGTCTCTTCGATTCTCTGGTTAATTTCTGCTGCGGTAAATTGATAGATAGGGTCGCAGGAAATAATAGAATTTCCCCGACGATTCATTTCGCTATTGAAGCTAGCCGGACCGGCGGCGCAGTCGATTATTTTTAGTTTTAAATCTGCTGGAGTTAGGTCGAACATGGCGATATATTCATCGAAAGAACGACCCCAAGGAATTACTTTTTCTAATTGAAAAGACATGGTTTTATTATTAATTGTTCATTGCCCAATTCCCCGTAGAACGGGCATCCTGCCTGTTCCCCATTCCCAAAACTCATAAAAGTTCCTCTATTTCCTGCAAAATATCTGCCAAAGTCGGAGCCGAAAAAGAAACAATATTATCCTCGCTTTCCTCGTGTTTGTGATGGGGAAAATTCGAGAGATTTAACCTTTGGTGATGTTCCGCATTATCGTAACGAAAAACCAGAGTTTTTGTGGCATCCATATATTGATAAGCGTATTTACCCCGTTCTCTACTCGTTTCTACATTGACAAATTCGCGCAGATGGAGCAGGGAACCATCATTAAAGTAAATGTCGCCACGAATAAAACCCTTATAAAGTCCCTTCTTTTCAGCGTTAAAATTAAAATAAAAAACAATTTTACTGGCTTCTATTAGCTCGCGAATTTGTTGGAAATAATCTTCAATCGACAAACTCTATCTCCTTAATTCTATCTTTATCTTTGAGCAAACTTTCCAACATCCAAGCTTCCCCTATCCACTCGTCAAAATCAAAAGAATGTTGAAACTCATCGTTATTAAAACGCCGGAGAAACTCTTCCGTTGATAATTCATATTTACTCTCAAATTCCCGCAGCCGTTTTTCCGTACTTTGGATGCCAGCTTCCGTCGATTGTAACGCTGCCGCCAATGCCCCTTCGACAAGGGTTTTTAAATCTGGATGTTTGGAAACTAATTTGACTTCTTCCATAGATTACCTCTTATATCAATTAACAATTAACAATTAACAATTGAGGGGAGCAAGTCAGTTTTGTCAGGAGCATCGAATCTTTGTAAAAAGACGCTATAAAGCTATTCCCCATTCCCCATTCCCCATTCCCAAATTGTTAATTCTCGGAGACCCTGCCAATATTATAAGCCGCAATATTCTGCGACTCAAACCAGTTAATTGCCTTCTCCTCCTGTTGGGGCGGCACCAATAACACGAAACCAACCCCCATATTAAAAGTATTAAACATCGCCTCTTCGGGCACCTCCCCCATCTCAGCGATCCACTGAAAAATCGGCGGAATTTCCCAACTGCGGCGGTTAACATCCACCGTCATTCCCTCTGGCAAACACCGAGGCAAATTCTCCGGCAAACCGCCCCCAGTAATATGAGCCATGCCACGAACATCCAAACCCTCTCGTCGCGCCCCCAATATTTCCTTGACATAAATTCTGGTGGGAGTTAATAATACTTCTCCCAAACTTTTACCCCCTAATTTCTCCGGGCAATCTTCCAGATTCAACTGGCGATCGCTAATAATCTTCCTCACCAAACTAAAACCGTTACTATGAACCCCGCTGCTAGCCAGAGCGATCGCCGCATCTCCCGCCCGCACCCGAGAACCATCTAAAATCTCACTTTTCTCAACTATCCCCACGCAAAAACCCGCAATATCGTACTCTCCCGGAGGATAAAAACCCGGCATCTCCGCAGTTTCTCCCCCCACCAACGCACACCCCGCCTGCCGGCATCCAGAAGCAATACCCGCCACTACCCCAGCCAACTCTTCTGGTTCCAACTTACCCGTAGCTAAATAATCCAAAAAAAACAGAGGTTCCGCCCCCGAGGTCAGTACGTCGTTAGCGCACATCCCGACTAGATCTATGCCCACCGTATCGTGGCGCTTCAGAGTCGTTGCCAACTTCAACTTAGTGCCCACCCCATCGGTGCCCGACACTAATACTGGTTCTTGATATCCGCCAGGTAAGGCAAAGAGACCGCTAAAACCTCCCAGTCCTCCCAGCACTTCCGGACGGTTAGTGCTTTGCACCATTTCGCGGATCCGTTCCACAAAATCTCGACCCGCTTCTACATCTACCCCTGCTTGCTTGTAGTCCATAGTTAGATTTTAGATTTGACAATAGGTTCAGGTCCGGAGCCTAGCTAGAAACCCGGTAATTTCGGCAAAACCGGGTTTCTGGGATACCGAAAAACCGGGTTTCACCGGATACCGAAAAACCGGGTTTCTGAGAAGATTGACCCGCTCTCTAGAAACTGACTCCCGACCAATTAACTTGGCAATACCGATTTTAACTTTAATTAGGGCTTGCTGAAAAAACCGTGCATCTTACCGCTTTTTGGTTCGGGGGCTTGCTGAAAATAGGCAAGAGCTATTAAATGTCAAGGTTCGGAGGTTTTCGAGGTTTTATATTTTAGAGGCTGCCCGGCTGGAAGTTCCCCCCATTCCCCATTCCCCATTCCCCATTCCCCATTCCCCTAATTAAAAATTCTTAAATCTAAAGCAATTATTAAAAATCAGGTATAAGGGTCTAACCCCCTACCCCATTTTGAAAAGCTTGTGATAAGGTATTCACGATCCTTCTCTTAACAAAAGTTAACGCGAAAAAGCTCCCCCGCTCTAGTCCGCAACAGACAGGACTGGTCCTCCTGTCAGCCGCCGGACCCAATCGGGGAAGCCGGAAACAAAAAACACTTATTAATAGGATAGGCTGAACTTATGAAACACAACAACCTTTTAGGTCTTTTAACTGCTGTTGTGCTAGTCCCAGTATTGGGCATAAACGCATCTACTCGCGCCGAAGAACTGAAACAGGGAACTTCTCAGAGCAAGCAAATCGTAGCCTCCACCGGTTATTACTACGATGGTATGGCTTCTTGGTACGGCCCGGGTTTCCACGGCAATCGTACAGCCAGCGGCGAGTGGTTTAACCAATACGATCTGACTGCGGCCCATCGCTATTTGCCCTTTGGCACCTGGGTGCGAGTGACCAACCTGAATAACGGTCGCTCTGTAGAAGTTAGAATCAACGATCGCGGTCCCTTTACTGGCGGTCGAGTAATCGACTTATCCACTGCGGCGGCTGAGGCGATCGGAATGATTAACTCAGGGGTTGCCCCTGTTAGTGTCGAAGTGCTGCGCTAAAAGTCCCTAGCTTTGGACAAACTTGCCTTTTGTTTGTCGAGCCAAAGCTGCGACTGTGCCCCGTAGAGACTATTATGGGTTTCTACGGGGTAGTTTTTGGTTTTTAATGGCTCAAAGCATTGAAGATTCTGGCCAAGAATTTTTTAAGTTATTAATTTTAAGCAGATGCGCCTATATACTTCTGTGGCAGCTTTAGGCTGTTATTTTAATTTACTTCAAATAGAGAAAATAGCTGGAGGGGAGCCGCCCCCTACTATTGGTTTAGTGCCGACCATGGGTTCCTTACATGAGGGCCACCTGAGTTTGATAAAAAGGGCTAGGTCCGAAAATACCATCGTCGCCGTCAGTATTTTTGTCAATCCCCTGCAATTCGGGCCAAACGAAGATTTTCAAAAGTACCCCCGGCAGTTAGAAAGCGATCGCCAACTCTGCGAAGCTGCGGGAGTGGATGTAATTTTTGCTCCCTCTCCGGCAGAATTGGGCATGAACTCTGGGACATCCGACACCAATACCCAACCTTCATTTACCATCGTAGTGCCCCCGGCCTCCATGACATCTGTGATGTGCGGTCGTTCTCGACCGGGCCATTTTGAAGGTGTCGCCACCATCGTCACCAAGTTATTGAGTTTGGTAAGACCAACTACAGCCTATTTCGGCCAAAAAGATGCCCAACAATTAGCAATAATCAAGCGGTTGGCGGCAGATTTAAACTTGCCAGTAGAAATCGTCGGCTGTCCCATCGTGCGGGAGCCTTCCGGATTGGCCCTGAGTTCTCGGAATCAATACCTGACTCCAGAAGAGAAGGCGCAAGCGGCGGTTTTGTATCGGGCCTTGGGCCGAGGCGAGGAGGTATTTTACCAAAATCGTTCTTTACCAGATAACGCCGCTAAAGTCAAGGAAGCGGTAACGGCAGAATTGGCAAAAGTTCCAGAAGTGGAGGTCGAATATGTGGAATTAGTCGATCCTCATAGCTTGGAACCTTTGGAAAAAGTCGAGAGGGCCGGCCTATTGGCGATCGCCGCCAGAATAGGGTCTTGCCGTCTCATCGACAATATGTTATTAAAGAACCGTCAGCCCATAATCGCCATAGACGGGCCGGCGGGTGCGGGTAAATCTACGATTACGAAATTAGCGGCCAAAGAACTCGGGTTGTTGTATCTCGATACTGGGGCGATGTATCGGGCCGTTACTTGGCTGGTCCTCAAATCTGGTATCGCCATAGAGGACCGACCGGCCATAGCAGAATTAGTCAGTAAATGCCAAATTGGCTTTACTGGGGGTGTTAACTTTCAAATTACGATTAACGGCCATGATGTAACAGAGGCTATTAGAACCCCAGAAGTCACTAGCCATGTATCCGCCATTGCGGCGGTGGGGGCAGTGAGGTATTTTTTGGTGAAAAAGCAACAAGAATTTGGGGAAGTTGGCGGGGTTATAGCCGAAGGACGGGATATCGGTACCAAAGTATTTCCAGATGCCGAGGTTAAGGTTTTCTTAACTGCCTCAGTCAAAGAGCGATCGCGCCGCCGACTTCTGGATTTGCAAAAGCAAGGTCAACAAAACATCAGTTTAGAAGAACTCGAACGGGATATTAGCCTGCGGGATTTAAAAGATAGCACTCGTCAACTTTCGCCCTTGTGCAAAGCTGCCGACGCTATTGAAATTCAAACTGACGGTCTTAGCATTACCGAAGTTACTCAGAAAATTGTTAAGCTTTATCAGCAAAAAAGCAATTAGCAATTCCCCATTCCCAATTTTCTAAAATAAGGTGTGAAGGAGAAAAAATGCTCAAAGCAACAAGAACTACCAGGCAAAACAGAAAATTTCTAGCTGCTTTAGTAGCAGCTAGCGGTAGTTTTCTAGTCGGCGTTTTCCTGCCGCTGGATTTGGGAACAAACCCGGCAAAATCTGTCAATAAAGCCGTAGAAATTAACCCCGTTATTAATGAAGCCAATACAAAAGAAGATAATAACATCCTACAAGAAATAATTACAATAAAACCTGTCATAGCCAGCAAAGTTAAAGCTTCGGAAAATTCTCTAAAGACTGTAGAACTAAAACGCTTTAATTTTGCAATTCCTAAAAGGTTTCAAGGAACAGTAGTCAAAGATTTAAAACTAACAGGACCGGATAAATACATTGCCTTAACCTTCGATGACGGTCCCTGGCCGAAAACTACAGAAATGATTTTAGATATCCTCAGAGAAAACGACATCAAAGCCACTTTTTTTCTCATCGGACAACACTTAAAAAAACATCCAGAACTCGCCCCTAAAATAGCAGATGAAGGTCACATTTTAGCCAATCACACCTGGAATCATCCAACCTATAAAATGGGCAAAAAACAAGCTCAAAGCGAAGTAGGTAAAACCGCAGAATTAATTTACGAACTAACCGGCATGACGACAGCTCTATTTCGTCCTCCAGGAGGAGTTTTAGATAACGGTTTGGCGGATTTTGTCAAAGATAGAAACCACGTTGTGGTGATGTGGTCTGCAGATTCTGTGGACTGGCAGGATAAGTCACCGGAAAAAATTACTAACAACGTTCTCAAGAGAGCAAGTAACGGTGGCATCGTACTATTACACGATGGCGGCGGACCGCGAATGCATGTAGTTAAAGCTCTTCCTAAGATTATTGAGGAACTTAGAAAACAAGGTTATAAGTTCGTGACAATACCCGAATTGCTAGAAATTAAAGACCGAGAACTTACTAAGCTAGAAAAGGGTACATCTTAGCTAATTGCTAATTGTTAATTGTTAATTGTTAATTGTTAATTTCATGGCATCTATAGCTCGCAAAAACTTATTAGAAGACATACCGCGCTTTTTAGTCGCCCAAGCCGGTATTATGTTTGCCGTTAGTCTGGTAACAATTCAAACCGGCATTCTCAACGGTTTCCTCAAATCTACCACCCTGCTAATAGATAGCTCCAAAGCAGACATCTGGCTCGTATCTGAGGATCTGGTAAACTTCGAGCTAACAGAACCGTTATTTTACGGACAATTAAATACCGTCAGGCAGGTAGAAGGGGTTCAGAAAGTAGAATTTTTAATTAGAGGAGGTGCCAGATGGGAGCCTCCACAAGGCGAAATCAGTCCCCTAACAATAGTCGGGTTCGATCCCGATGGAGAATTGTTCCAACCGGGAAAAATTATTCAAGGGAATTTGCAAGCGATCGAAGAGCCTTATACTATGATGGCAGATAAAACCAGACTTCGCAGTTTGGGAATAAAGCAACTTGGCGATACGGGTAAGGTGGGGGATTTGCCAGCTAAATTAGTCGGCATCGCTGAAGATACTCAATCGATTATCTCTAGCACCTTTTTATTTACATCTTTAGAAACCGCCAACGCCTACATCAATGCCAATTTTATCTCCACCGTGGAATGTAACGCAATCTCGGGGCAACCGGGTAATTTAAGGTGTACGAAGGTCGTAGAAAAAAAAGACCCAACTAAAGAACCGGAAAAAATCGAAGAGCCCGAGGCTTTAGCCGTGGCGGATCCCGTAACTCATATCTTAATAAAAGCCAAACCAGGAGAGGATTTAGAAGCGCTCAAACAAAGATTAACAGAAGCCCTGCCCGGAACTGCCGCTTATACAACTGCCGAACTGAGGCAAAAACAGCGCAATTATTGGCAAAGCAGAACCAGTTTGGGCCTGGTTTTAGGTATCGGTGCTATAGTTGGTATCGTGGTGGGAGTGGTGGTAGTGGCTCAGATTCTTTATTCTTCGGTTTCCGATCATATTAAAGAGTTTGGCACTTTAAAAGCAATGGGCGCTTCCGATAAAGAACTTTATGGGGTTATTGTAGAACAAGCTGTGTGGATGGCAATTTTGGGTTATATTCCGGGGATGTTGGTTTGTTGGGGGTTGAGCGTTTGGGTTGCCGAAACTACGGGAATTATTATTTTAATTACCCCCGTCTCGGCCTTCGGGGTGTTGGGAATCACGGTAGTGATGTGCGTCGGTTCCGCTTTCTTTGCCATCCAGAAGGTAACTAGGATAGATCCGGCCATCGTCTTTAAGGCTTAAAGTTCGTAGTAACGACTTTAGTCGTCAGAGTTATTGAAACCCAGAAACCCGGTTGGCAAAAAACCGGGTTTCTTAATCGATTCGATGTCGGTTTTAGCGGCTCCCATAATTTTGGCGAGGGTATTGTCAAAAAAACCGGGTTTCTGAAGTAGCGATCGGTTAGAGCGATCGCAATATTTCCTTAACCTTCTCTTTCCTCTGGGAACTAAAAAGAGCTTTTACCAAAGCAACCAAAATATAAGGAATAGTAGCAACACTCCCTAAGTGAACCCGCAACCTGCTCCAAGAAAATATCGCTCTTGCTGTCGGATAAACCCGCCAAAAACGATTAACAGAACATACCATCTCATCCCCAACTGCAGTTACTTCGTGCCACCAACCGCAGGGAATAAAAAGCGCCTCCCCCGGCTGTAAATATATTTCTTGTTTATGCCGCAACGCTTCCTCGAATTGGGGAAAAGTTTTTAAGTCGGGATTTTCTGGATAAACCCGACTAAACCAACAGCGCAATTTAAAGCCGCGATACAAGTGAACGTAAATCGGAAAAGGATAGAGATTAGCAGTTTGAGAAGGGGGAAAAAGTACGACTTTTTTTACTCCGTAAAGCTGGATGAGAGTACCGTTCATTAAATCGTAATGGAGACATTCTACATGACCTCCGGGACCGAGCCAAATATTAAAATCGCTAGCAGATTTATTAAAGCCCAATCCTTCGAGATTAGCTGTAATTTTTTTGAGCGATCGCTCCTCCCTCAAAGGAGTATTTTTCAAGGCACATTTCGCCATATAAACATCATTTTCCCGCGCCTCCCCACCGCGCAACATTGCCGCATATTTCCTAAAAGGTTGAGGAGGGCCGGTGACGCCGCTGCCGATATTTTTCCAGTAGCGTTTGTCCAGTTGATATCTGTCCTTTCCATAATACCTTAAAGGAAATTCTAAATCCCCCAATTGTTGGCAAAGATAATCCAGATTCCATTCAGTCTCTCCCTCTAACAATCCAGTTATTATTAGCGGAATCCCCTGTTTTTTGTAGCTGTCAAAAAAGCTAATTTCTGTCAGTTTTGTTACTGGTAAGCGAGGAATATCGTTAACGCTATTCTCCAGTTTATTTGCAGTATTTTGAGTTAATTTTAATACCATATATTAGTAAAACCGTTCGTAGTAATCGCTTTAGCGATTTAAACAGGACCATTTCAAGCACCTAAATGCTTGCTACGAACAATCTAACCCCTCCCCCCCCATTTTGTCAAGATACCTGTTGTTGGGACTTCTCCGCGCCGCTTCCAATACCTTAACTTTTTCTTAACCTAATCTTAATAAAATTTAACCTTTCTCGGACAGTAATTGTTGTAAAATGTGCTTTTGTCCAAACAAAACCAATAAACAGGCAGGATGCCTGTTCTACGGGATGTCTGTTTTACAAAGGGATGTTAAATATGAAAAATATTACTAACACAATTGTTGCCAAACTCGAAAAATCCGCTTTAAACTTTTCTTATTTAGAAGAGCTAGTCGGCAAATATTCATTAGTGGGAGATTCGCCTTTTTTTGAGGTAGAAGAATTTCCCTGGGCTAAAGAATTAGAAGCCAATTGGTTGACTATTAGAAAAGAACTCGATGGTATCATGGGGCGAGTTAGCGAACTGCCAAATTATCAAGATATTTCTGGCAGACAGCAAAACATAACCGACGACGATCGCTGGAAAACTTATTTCTTTTATGCCTTCGGTTTTAAAGCAACTAAAAATTGCGAAAGATGCCCGGAAACTACCAAACTTTTAGAAAAAATTCCCGGTCTAAAAGTTGCTTTTTTTTCCATATTAGCCCCTCACAAACATATTCCCGAACATCGAGGCAAGCATAAAGGTTTAATTAGATATCATCTAGGATTGCTCGTACCCGAACCTAAATCTAATTGTAAAATTAGAGTAGATAACCAGATAGTTTATTGGGAAGAAGGTAAGAGTTTAATTTTCGACGATACCTACCTCCACGAAGTTTGGAACGACACGGACGGTTATCGCGCAATCTTATTTTTAGACATTGCCAGACCGTTAAAATTTCCTCTTTCTCTGGTTAATTGGTTGGTGTCTATTCTTATTTCTAAATCCGATATAGTTAAACAAGCAAAAGCCAACCACGAAAGCTGGGAGAAAAAGTTTGATTAGCAGCGGATTTTGTAACGGATTTAACGGATTATTTGTTGGTGAGAATTGGGCATAGGCATTCTGCCCCCCATCTGTGACCGTATAACAGGCATCTTGCCTGTTACTAATTTTTAATTATTAATTGTTTTTATGAACCCAGAAAAATTTCAAATCAAACCAGTTACCAACGCTGAGGAAACAGAAATGTTTCTAAACGTACCAATAAAGGTTTATCAAAACGACCCTAACTGGGTGCAACCTTTACGCAGTAGCATTGCCAAACAATTATCTCCCGAAAATACCTTTTTTCAATACGGAGAATGCCAACAATTTATAGCAGTCTCGGAAACTTCTGGGGAACCTTTGGGGCGAGTGGTAGCTGCCATTAATAAAAGGTTAATAGAACGGGAAAACCAACCCATAGGATTGTTTGGTTATTTTGAATGCGTCGAAGACTTTGAAGTTGCCAAGGGATTATTAGATAAAGCTGCGGAATGGTTGCAAAAACGGGGCATCAAAACCGTCCGAGGCCCCATCAATTTATCTACTCATAATAATTGCCTGTTATTAGTAGATGGATTTGATTCTCAGCCCTTTATAATGATGCCTTATAACCCGTCTTATTATCCAGAATTTGTCGAAAAAGCTGGATGGCAAAAAGCTAAAGATGCCTACGCTTACGATTTTGATGCTAGCAAACCCCTAGATGATAAATTTGAGAGGGGATATAAAGTGGCTTCTAAGTCGGGAATTAACTTTCGCCAGTTAAGATTAAAAGGTGAAGATTTCGATAAAGATTGTCGCAGTCTTTATCAACTATTTACTACGGCTTTTACTAATAACTGGAGTTCGACAAAACGCACGGAGGAAGAGTTTCTCGAAGGGGCAAAAGATTTACAAGAGTTGGTAGATCCAAACATATTTTGGATTGCGGAGGATAAGGGAAAAATGGTAGGCTTTTTTATGGCGCTTCCCGATTATAATATTGCCTTGAAGCACGTTAACGGGAAGTTAAATTGGTGCGGCATTATTAAATTTCTCTGGTATCGCCGCCAGATTAACGCAGCGAGAGTTATTGCTATTTGTTCCCTGCCAGAATACCGCCGGAAAATGGTACCTTTGGCTTTAATTTATTTGGGAATGCAAGGAGGAACTACTAACAATAAAGCTTATCAAAAAGCCGAACTTTCCTGGGTTTGGGAAGATAATATGCCTTCGCGCAAGGTAATAGAAGCGACGGGGGCAACTATTTGTAAAACTTATCGAATTTACGAGAAACAACTATGAAAGCATTAGTAACGGGTGCAAACGGATTTACTGGTTCTAACTTAGTAAAGCGACTGTTAAAAGATGGCTATGAGGTAAGGGGTTTAGTGCGTTCTACCAGTAACTTATCTCGCCTCGCTAACTGCGATGTGAAGTTGGTTTATGGGGACGTTAGCGATCGCTCTATTCTCCAAAAAGCTATTGCCAGTGTCGATGTCGTCTTCCACACCGCCGCTTATGTAGAATTGGGTTTGGTGGATGAGGGCAAAATGGAACGGGCCAACGTCGAAGGCACTAAAGCAGTGATGGAAACTGCCAGAGATGCGGGAGTTTCTAAAGTTGTTTATTGCAGCACTATTGGAGTGTTTGGCGATACTGGGGGGAAAGTCATAGATGAGAGTTTCCAAAGAACTCAAAAAGACTTTTCCTCCGGGTACGATCGCACCAAATACCAGGCCCAAGAAATAGTCGATCGCCTCGCCGCCGCAGGTTTGCCGGTAGTGAGTTTGATGCCGTCGGGAATTTTTGGCAAAGGGGACCCGCACTTCGGGCCGATAATAGAGTTGTTTTGCCAGGGGAAATTAAAGTTCTGGGTAGGGGGCGATCGCTTTACCGGTATCGTTCGCGTTGACGACTTGGTAACGGCGATGTTGTTGGCGGCAGAAAAAGGCAAACCGGGAGAACGTTACATCATTTCTGCGGGGGAACTTACCACCAGAGAAATGTTTGCCCTGCTTTCCCGGGAGACCGACATTCCCGAACCGGTGGAAGTGCCCGAACCTGTAGTGAGAGTAGCGGGGAACGTTTTGGATGTAGTGGGGCGGTTATTTTCCTGGAACCCGCCCTTAAGTCGGGAGCGAGTGCATTACGTTTACGATCGCTGCGTGCGAGTGGATGCCAGTAAGGCGCGTCGGGAGTTGGGGTGGGAGCCGCTGTCGGTGGAGGAGACGTTGCGAGGGATGGTGAGGTAGAGCGTCAAGTTATCTGAGAACCGGGTTTTTCCAAAAAACCCGGTTTCTGAAGTACCAACAGAACGGGAGTCGAACGGCAGCGACTCAAGCAAAAATCCTTCTATTGTCATTGCGAGGCGGCTGGAGCGATCGTTAGCTTTTTGGAGAGAACGCTAAGTCAGCCGTAGGCGAAGCCTTCTCGCAGAGTAGCAATCTCTAAATCTTTCTGCTGTCATTGCGAGGCGGCTGGAACAATCGTTAAATTTTTGGAGAGAGCGTTAAAACAGCCGAAGCAATCTCTATATCCTTCTGTGTCATTTTCCCCTCGCTTCGGACAGATGGGGGCTTTGAGATTGCCACGGGGGGAACATAACGAGAATACCGATAACTTAACGAACATCCACCCCCCCTCGCAATGACAGTTTTGAGCCCCCTCACTTCGGACAACTTTCCAAATCTGTTTTTTTGTTAAATTTTTTCCTCAAAGTGCCTCCGCGTGTTAAATGCGACTCTACGAATTACTCCGGTATTGTTAACAAGTGTGACAATACGGTGAAGCAGCACTCACCAATTGTTACAATTTGTGTCAACCCCTTGGCAGTGGGAGAAAACAACTGCTAAGTTTGATACAAATGAGCATAAATACTTGTTTCTCCAAGGTTTTGCCGCCAATAGATAGTGGGACAAGACGGAGCTGAAGGAAAAAGAAACATAAAATATTGACCGGGAGGTTGCATCTCATGGACCCAATTTTATGTATGGTACAACACATCGAGTTTAAGAAAAGCCGATCCCCGTGGGTGGCAGTGCGCCAAGGCATTGCCTTGCGGATACAGCATCGCCCTCCAGACATCGCCCCGGACATGGCCCCTGGGTGAAAGCAGCACCTTTGGCAGGGCCTTTCGGCTGTCCCTCGGTAAAATCTCGGGGGTGGGACTTTTCAAAAATTATTTTTGCAAAAATCCGAAATCGGAGGTTGAGCTAAGGTAACTAACGCTTGGGTGGGTTAAGGAAAGGATGCCGAGCATCTGTCCCGCGCTACTTCGTGACAAGTTCCAAGGAGGGGGAAGGGCAAAAGTTAGTTAAATAAAATTGTAGGTAGGGCGCGCGCGAACCTCCACCCAACAATCACTAGAACTTAAGCAAAACAACCTAATTCTGTCATTGCTCGCGAGGTGCGAAGCAATCTCAAACGTCGAAATTTCATCAATCCTGCGTAAGTCCAGATCCCTTAAGCCCCCCGTAATACTAAAAGCTGTCATTGCGAGGGGGGGTGGGCAAAAGTTAGATTTTTGGTTTTATCCTTAAGCCCCCCGTGGCAATCTCAGAATACTAGGACCAAAAATTGCTATCTCAAATAAATTTATCGATACCCGGAGATTGGGTTTGCCCTTGAAGTGGCGACAAATTCCCGGGTGTGGGAGGAATTGTTGTCAATTTTTATCTCTAAACCAAGGAGCAAATACGATGACGGACAATAATAGTTTTTCCAATTCTCAGAGTCTCGTGCTGAAACTAGACGAGGCGTTACAACTCAGTCTGGGGGACTTGGCTCGATTTAGCAATGGTCCCGACTTCGAGGCTAAAATGCGGGTGGCCTTTGGCGAGGATTTCCAGGTGGGGGCGAGGGATTTCCAGCAAGATTGGAGGATGCCCCAGATAGAAGTTCGCAACGGGGCAGATATTGCAGGGGTCAACGGTGCCTACAGCGGTGCGACTCATACTATTTATATTAGCCGCGAGTTTCTGGAGTCGAGTTCTGTGGAAGCGGTCAGTGGGGTGTTGTTGGAAGAGTTGGGTCATGCTATTGACTGGCAGTGGGGGGATACGGATGCGCCGGGAGATGAGGGGGCGATTTTCTCGGCATTGGTGCGCGGGGAAAGTCTGGATGAGGGACGGTTGTCTCGGTTGAAGGTAGAAGATGATAGTGCCACGGTGGTTTTGGATGGAGTGGAGAGGGCGACAACCTCGACGGCAAAGGAGGCCGCGACAAACTGTTAGGCAAGGGCGGCAACGACATCCTCACCGGAGGCAACGGCAACGACACCCTCAACGGTGGCGCGGGCGACGACACCCTCACCGGCGGCAAAGGACGCGACTCGTTCTTGTTTACCACAAAAGGTAAATACAGTCAAGAGGCAATGGGCGAAGACACCATAACCGATTTCATCGTGGGGCAAGACAAACTAAGTCTCGACTCCGACACCTTCGCCAAACTCAAACCAAAGCAAGACTTTAGCAAACAATTTACCACAGTCACCGGGGACAAAGCAGCCGCCACCAGCGATGCCTACATCGTTTATAACTCCAATAACGGCAATCTATTCTATAACGCCAACGGCAACAAACCCGGCCTCGGCGCGGGCGGTCAATTTGCCACTCTGGAGGGAGCGCCAGAACTCGATGCTAACGATTTTGTAATTTAACAGTTCGTTCGTAGTAATCGCAGAGCGCGATTCAAATCGCTACTAACAAAAATAAGAACGATGAATAAAAAAATACCCCGAGTGGTACTCTGTTTTCTGATAGGCATAATCGCAGTTGCCACCTTCCAACTGGCGGCAACTCCTAATGCCGGCCCCCCTTCCTTTCCTACATCTGGTTCTCTAGTTGGCGAAGCAATGGGAAAGTTTCGCCAGCTCCAAATCTTGCGGGAAAATCTGATTTTGGACTTGCGTGTTTTGGATGACGAGTCTTACTGGGGGCCTCCAATGACTATTTATGAAGCTGAAAATTCCTACGAACTGATAGCTGAAAATCCCGACGAACTGATGGAAGACTACCAGTCTTACAGGAAACTTCCAGAGATTACAGCTACTTATGAAGTTGAAAATCCCGGAGAACCGGTGGAAGTGGAGCTCTTATTTGTGGCACCTGGGAGCGAAAAAGCTGATGTTAGCCTCAATGGGGCGATCGTGCCCTTTGAGTTGGTTTCCGGTTCCGAGCTAAATCGGTATTTCAATGTCCCAGAGGAAGCCGAAGTTTCACCCGCGCCAACAGACAATCCTCCTGTCGCCTTGCCTCTAGAATGGCAAGTGCCCCTAACAACACCTTCCATTGATTCGGCAAATCCAGAAGATGCCCTGCCTTATCAGGTAGATAGTAATTACGAAAGATGCTTGCATTTTACTGTCACTTTCCCCAAAGGCATCAGCCAATTGCAAGTCAGCTACGAAATGATAGCAGGTACTCACACCTGGGGATATGGAATTCCCGATTACCAAGTTGCTTACATTCTAGCTCCCGCCCGTTCTTGGGGAGGGTTTGGAGAACTTAGGGTTGAAGTTCTATTGCCGGAAAATTGGTTCGTCAAAACTTCCCTACCCATGCAGCGCGCGGGTGACACCCTCACTGCAAATTTTAACGGGATTCCCGATGATTATTTAGCCATAACAACTCGTCCCGACCCACAAATTTGGATTGCGCAGTTGCTATCGCGAACAGTTGCAATTCTAGGTATTGGACTGAGCTGGTATCTTGTCTGGATGTTGGCGAAAGTAAAATATTACTTAAACCACGAATCATCTGACGGTAATCGAAACTTCATCTTGCGGTTTTTATCGGGTAAAAATGTCATACAAGCTATAAGTGTGGTCTTGGGATATGTAATTTTTTCAGCCGCTATTGTTGCTGGTTGGGTTTGTTACGATTGGGCTTTTGATTACTTCGTAGATGCAAAATACTTGCCATATCTGAGGTACGGTCATAGTGGTTTGCTGCTCTTGATACCAGGTATTTATTTAGGAACCATAGTTCAATGCATTCTAGTGGTACTAATACTTAAAACGAGCTACTTTTTACAGGAATCCAAACCTCACCCTTTGAAGAAAATAGCTGGGAAGCTCAATAGATTTTTCAAGCGATCGTAAGAACAACGTTCGTAGTAATCGCTTTAGCGATTTCAATCCCTAGCAACAAGGAGAAGAACGATGAATAAAAAAATACCCCGAGTAGTTCTCTGTTTTCTGATAGGCATAATCGCAGTTGCCACCTTCCAACTAAGAGCAACTCCTAATGGCGGACCTTACACCTATATCCCGGGAGACGGCATTAGCGAGGCTATCGGAGATTTTAGTCAACTAGAAATCCTGCAAGAACATCTCGATTTTGATTTGCGTTCCTTAAAAAATGAAGAACATCCCCAAATTACTGCTACATATCAAGTTCAAAACTCGGGACAGCCCGTGGAAATCGAGATATTATTTGTTGCCCCAGGCAGCAAAAAAGCTAGCGTTAGTCTCGACGGTGCTACTATACCCTTTACAACTATTCTCGAACCGAATTTACCCCGCGAGTGGCAGGTGCCGAGAAGTCTTCCTTCGGCTGTTTATCCCGGTGGTAGCTCTTCGGCACATTATCGAACTCACAGCTATGATAGTGCTTTGAGCTTTACGACTGCTTTTCCTACGGGTGTTAGCGAGTTACGGGTTAGCTACGCAATGCAGCCCGGTACTGACCGTTGGGGCTTTTACCGGGATTATCATATTGCTTATATTTTAGCACCTGCTAAAGCATGGAAAGCTTTTGGCAATCTAGAAGTTGAGGTAAAATTAGCCCCAGATTGGCGTTTTGTCACTACCCTACCGATGGAACAAGTTGATAATACTCTTACTGCTACCTTTGAGGGCATTCCCGCCGATTATTTAATCGTAACGGCAGCGCCACCGGAACCGGAACCGAAATATTTAAGAATTTTCAATGGCATCAACAATTTTGTCACCCTTATTTCTTATGTGCTTCCCCTACTGGGCTTTTTCGGTTGCTGTTATTTAGCCTGTAGAACTGCTGTTTTGTTTCGTCGTTTAAATTGGGGGTGGATTCCGGGGGCGATCGCGGTAATTTTCTTAATGTTGCTCGATACCTTTATCCTCCTTTTTGAAATCGACGAAGTTAACAAGATCGTTACATTTAATGTTAAATCTTGGCTTCTCGAACAACAACAAGGGATTCCCTATTATGCTCTGTATTTAGATAATTACGACAACTATATTTACAGCGACTCGTATTTTATTTTCACTTTTGTCTTATGGGGCATAATTTTATTGGCAACACCAATACTTTTTGCAAAGGTTCGTTGTAATCGCTTTAGCGATTCAAATCGCTGAAGCGATTACTACGAACTATCGCTGAAGCGATTACTACTAACAACTACAACAACTAAATCGTGAGTTACATTATGACAATAGAATTAGTAAGCATAAGTTCTTCAGGCATTCAAGGTAATAGCACGAGCGGCGATTCTGTCATTAGCGTCGACGGACGCTATGTGGCATTTAGCTCTGATGCCGATAACTTAGTACCCGGCGATACTAACGAAGAAGAAGATATTTTCGTGCGCGATCGCCAAACGGGAGAAACTACCCGAGTGAGTGTCGCTTCGGACGGTACCGAGGCAAACGACTGGAGCAGGGCTCCCGCCATTAGCGCAGACGGACGCTATGTGGTCTTTCAATCCTATGCTAACAATCTAGTGCCGGGGGATACGGAGGAATTTAGCGGCGATATTTTCCTGCACGATCGCCAAACGGGAGAAACAACCCGAACGAGCGTCGCTGCCGACGGTACCGAGGCAAACGGTTCCAGCAGCGCCCCCGCTATTAGTGCCGACGGACGCTATGTGGCATTTAGCTCTGATGCCGATAACCTAGTGCCGGGAGATACTAACGAAGAGGAAGATATTTTCGTGCGCGATCGCCAGACTGGAGAGGTAGTGCGAGTTAGCGTTGCCTCCAATGGAACTCAGGCGAACGACTCCGCTAACGAACCCGCCATCAGTGCCGACGGACGATATGTTGCCTTTGAATCCTACGCCGATAACCTGGTGGTAAAAGATACTAACGATACAAGAGACATTTTCGTACATGACCTCGCAACGGGAGAGACGGAAATAGTTAGCGTTGCCCCCAACGGCAAGGAAGGTAACGATACTAGCGGGGAGCCCTCTATTAGCGCCGATGGCCGGTTTGTCGCCTTTTACTCTCGCGCTAGCAACTTGGTTGAGGACGATGGCAATTCCGCATTCGATGTTTTCGTCCATGACCGCCAAACGGGAAAAACTACCCGCGTCAGCGTTGACTCCAACGGCAGGGAGTGGGAGGAAAACAGTAGAGAGCCTGCCATCAGTCCCGACGGACGTTACGTCGCCTTTAGCCAAGACGCGACGGACTTGGGGGAAAAGGATTTGAGTGAGGAGTTCGATGTCTTTGTGCGCGATCGCGAAACTCAGGAAACCCGCCAAATTAGTCTCACCCCCAATGGGAACAAACCCAGTAATCCTTATAACTTTAGCCTAGCTTCCAGTATTAGTTACCAAGGTCGTCAAATCGCGTTTTTCTCCCATGCGGAGGATTTAGTTTTCGACGACTTTAACGAAGTTAGCGATGTCTTCGTTTATGACTCCGATGCCGACGAGGAGGAGGAGACGCCTGCTCTTAACGAAATTGTCGATCGCGATTACAACTTTCTCGAAGGGGAAGCGAGGAGCGATCGCCTCGAAGGAGAAACCGCCCAAGACTTGCTCCAAGGCAACCAGGGTAACGATACTCTCATTGGCAACGGCGGCAAGGATACCCTCGTCGGTGGCAGCGGCAACGACGACCTCCAGGGCAACGGGGGCAAGGATATCCTCAACGGCGGCAGCGGTAACGACAACCTCGATGGCGGAACCGACAGGGACATCCTCAAAGGGGGACCGGGCAACGATAACTTTATCGGTGGCGGCGGTGCAGATTTATTGATGGATAGCGAGGGCGACGACTCCTACCAACTGGTAGCGAACAACTCCGCCCGCAGTCGCATCGAAGATTTGGGGGGTGAGGATAGTTTAGAACTAACCGATGTGGAGCTGTCGTTAAGTTCTCCCGCTGCTGGCAAGGTCGGTTTGCTGCGCGATCGCACCGAGTTGGCGATCGATATTAATGCGGACGGCAAAATTACGCGAAAAGACTTGAAAATAAAGGACTTTTTCCGAGATAGGGAAGAAAGCACGGCGGGTGTCGGTTTTATCGAAACGGTGGATAACCTCTCTGGCGACGAGATTCTGGCATCCGTCGGGCAAGTTCGCAAGGGAAGCCCCAACAACGACTCTTTCAAAGGAGGCAAGGGAGACGACTTGTTGTTAGGTCGGTTCGGACACGATCGCCTAGTTGGCAGCGACGGCGACGATACCTTAATTGCCAGCACCGGCAACGATAAGCTTAAGGGGGATGTGGGTAACGACGTTCTCAGCGGCGGTGGCGGACGCGATCGCTTTATTTTCCACAGCAACAAAGAGTTTCGCGAGGCCAATCTCGGTATAGACACCATTACCGATTTTCACCACGGCAAAACGGACCTGATTTTGCTAGACAAAACGGTTTTTGCTTCGTTGGAAAGCGAGCAAGGTCGAGGGTTTAGCGTAATTGCCGAATTTGGCACGGTCAGCAGCGATAAAGCAGCAGCCACCAGCGATGCCTACATCGTTTATAATTCTAGCAACGGCAATCTATTCTATAACGCCAACGGCAACAAAGCCGGTTTTGGCGGCGGCGGTCAATTTGCCATTTTGGAGGGTGCGCCAGAGGTTGACGCCAACGACTTCGTTATTCAAAGGTAGCGACTGTTCGTTGTAATCGCTTTGGGAACTTAACAATACCTTCGCCAGCATCGACATTTAATACCAATTTGTTAAAGATGTGAAAGACTTGGATCCCCCCAAACCCCCCAAAACATCGGGGGGCTTAAGAATTAAAGCCTACCAGAACTTTATTAAAATGGTATAACAAACCGGGTTTTGCAGAAATTACCCGGTTTCTGGCGAGCGAGTTAGCCATTTTCTTGTAGGTATTTTTATTTTGGCAAAGGTATTGCAATAAGCCCCAATTTTTTTTGTAACCAGCCGAAGCAATCTCATAAAAAGAGAGAGACGGCAACGCGGCCATCTCTCTCAAAGGTCAACTACTAATTGTTATCCGTCTCCTGGGGGATAGCAGCGATAAACTCATCCAGAGAGTTCGCATCCAAACAAACGTCCACCAAGTCCTCTAACTGCTCTACGCTCAAAGAACGCAAAGTCTCTTGTAACGATTCTAGCGCTTCGCCAAAACGCCGTCGAACTAGGCGCGTTAGCATCCGCAACGCTTCTCGTTTCTCTGCTTCTCGCTCAAACAAAGCGGCCCAAGGTGAGGCCCGGAAAGCTTCTGCTTGTAAACTCATAACTCGCTCCACTAAATCGACTCCAAATACAAAGGTAGCAAAAATCCCCAAAAGTTGCTGCAAGTCCTCAAATCGGTCTTCAGCTTCTAGGGCCACTGCCGCCCGCCGCAATACATTTTCGTTATTCCCTCCTTTCATTACCGGGGCCAGGGGTAACAATGCGGCCAGAGATTCATCAAAGGCCACTTCTACATCGACCTCCCAAAGGTTGATGACTTTGTAATCTTGCCGCGCCCGCAGTCCCATAAAATTAGAACGGAAGCTATTACCGATAACCGTTTTCGGCGATGGCCGTAGGATATTTACCAATACCGGATACACTGGCATTCGGTATTTTTCTTCTGCAAGACCGGCATAAGCGCGGATGCGGTAGTGGATGTCGGTGTCGTAATGTAACTGCCACTCGTTGAGAATCAGAAATTCTCCGTTTTGAGGGCTAACCGCCTTAATTAATACATCGCTATCCCGACTCACCCACTGAAACTGGGCATCGATCGAATCGATTACGGTGACATCGTTAAGGTTAGTTACCCATTGGGCCCATCCGTCCGGGTCCAGACTAATTAAGCGCTTGCTGCCTATATCTGCTGGTTTGGCCATTATTGTTACGGTAAAAATTTATACTCTTATTGTAGCAAATAATTGCGCTTCTATAACAATAAATACAAACAAAAATAGAGACAGCGTTCCGGCCATCTCTCCGTTATCTTAAGAATTAGATGCGATCGCCCGAACAATAGCCCAAGGCAATCTTCCCAGGTTGGCTGACGTTAAGCGAGCCGAAGCAATCTCAGCAGATTGCCACGGGGGGGACATAACGATAAAACCGATAATTTAACAAGCATCCCCCCCCTCGCAATGACACCTTCAAGCCCCCTCGCTTCGGACAACGTTCCAAATCTGTATTTTTTGTTAAATTTTTCCCTCCAAGCGCCTTTGGGTGGTAAGGGCTGCTTTACAAAATGTTGAGGAATTGTTAACAATAGTATGGAAATGTTAAAGATTGTATCAACCCCCTTGGCGCTTCGAGAATCAACTGCTAAATTGGATACAAATAAGCAAAAATGCTTGTACCCTCAACCAATTCTCGCTAATAGATAGT
>CAZSTZ010000099.1:0-17001 GCA_964609515.1 uncultured bacterium
TGGCGAGTCTGTGAATGAAGAATCCCCGTCTCTTTAGAGCGGGGAGTGTCAACAACCCCATTAACATTAAAAGGAGGATTTGCCAGCACAAAATCAAACCGCCCCAGACAGTCGTGGCAGTCTTCATAATAAGTATTAGACGCCCGAACGTTACCCAACCCAGAAATCCCATGTACCGCCAAATTCATCTTACACAACCTCACGGTCCCCTCAACCTTCTCCTGACCGTAAACCCCCAGAACGTTACTAGATTTTCCGGTTCGCCGCCTGGCAAACAACTCGCTTTGTACGAACATTCCCCCCGCCCCGCAGGCCGGATCGAAAACCATGCCATACTCCGGTTCCACAATTTCTACTATTAATTTAACCACAGAAATCGGCGTAAAAAACTCCCCTCCTTTCTGCCCTTCTTTCTGCGCAAAATTCCCCAGAAAATATTGATAAATCTCCCCAAAAGCATCCTCCCCAATTTCCTCAATAGGAATGCGATTAAAAACTCGCAATAACTCCAATAAAATCGACTTTTCAATCTTAGGATAATCCATCGGCAAGGCGCCCTGAAGTTCCTCGTTATCCTTAGCGATCGCCTCCATCGCCCCCACCAACTCCTTACCGATATCCGCCGACTCCGGCAAACCCACCAACCGTCCAAACCTCGCCACCTCCGGCACAAACAAAGCCCCCTCCCTCTGATAGTGGTAAGGTTCCCACTTCAGCCCTCGGCCCCGTTTCTTCCCGGCAAACTCCTTCTCGACCTGGCCAAACTTAAAATCCGCATAGCGCAGAAAAATCAGGCCCAAAACCGGCACCGAATATTCAGAAGGCTTTAAACTAGAATTAGCCCGCAGGTTATCCGCAGCCTCCCAAAGCCTTTTTTCCAATTCACTATAATTAGCAGACACAGCCCTTTTGCTCCCAAAGTCTAAAAACAATTAATCCATCAAAAACCATGCTACCAAAACTTAGGTACCCTGCCGACATTCGGAGTTTAATTTTTGTAGCGATCGCCTACTTCCTCCTCTATTTTCCCCTACTTCACCCATTGCCAAATTACCTAACCTTAATTTGGATAACCGCCAGCAGTTTCTTTTGCTTCATCATCGGAGTAATCAACCACAACCACAAACATTTACCAATATTTGAAAGTTCCCAAATCAACCATCTTTTTAACATCATCCTCACCCTTTCTCTGGGGCGAAGCGCAACAGAAATTGTCGTAGCTCATAACTACAACCATCACCTTTATCGCGGGGATATCGACGACTGGATAAAACCCCAATTAGCAGGCAGCGGCCCCGGCATCATTCGCCTCCCCCGATACGTCATTCAAAGCCTAATAAATATCGCCCAAAGAAAGCGAAGTTTAGAAGCGCAAACCCTACCAGACGACGAACAACAAAGCCTAAACCGAGAAAAACTAACCTTACGGCTTTTGATTCTTTTACTTATTATTATTAGCCCCAAAAAAACCCTAATATTTATCCTCATTCCTTGGGCGATCGGCATAGTTTCCTTATTAGGAATAAACCTCCTCCAACACGAAAACTGTCAGCCAGAATCTCGTTACCAAAACTCCCGCAACTTTACCAGTCCACTCGGCAATTGGTTATTCTTTAATAACGGCTATCATACCATCCACCATTTGCGCCCGACTTTGCATTGGAGTTTATTAAAAACCGCCCACGAAAAAATAGTTAAACCGCGCATTAATCTAGAACTAGAAGTTAAATCTATCCTCAAATATCTCTTATTTAATTACCTCTTCCAAAACTCCCCCTTTGCCGATTCTAAAACGTTGACCCCGCCAGACAACCTCGTTCCCGAAATAACACCAAAAAGCGATAAATAACATCATCAAATCTTGCAAAGGTAACAACAATAAATCCCGCCAACTGCCCCCAAAGCGCAAATAAACAACCCCATAAAATCCCCAAACTAAAAAAGCAGCAACTCCCAAAAAAATCGCCCCCAAAAAACCGCCCAACCACCAAAAAACCGCCGCCATTAATAACAAAAAACTCCCGTTCCAGAAAAGTTCGGCCACCGGTTCCAGTGGTTCCACAAAGCGGATATGCCGGGACCAGCGCAACTGTTGGGCGTAAGCCTGCCCCAAGTCCCACTCGCCCAAATATACATCAATCAAGTTAGGTATTATCGCTCCATCCCAACCCAACGCCCGCAATTTGGCAGCGATTAAACCGTCCGCACACATAACCTCTCCCAAAGTAGCAAAACCGCCCGAGTCAGCGATCGCCCTTTTCCTCACAGCCATCCACTTACCAACAATAACCGGAGTCTTACTCAAAGAATAAACCCCGCAAACAGAAGTAAGTATGAGCGTACCGATACGCAAAGCCCGGAACCGCGCCCCCAGACTCTCAGCATTCCTCACAAAAAAAGGAGCGCTGGCAACCCCAACCCTGGCATCCTCAAAAACGGCAACAACCGATAACAGACTTTTAGGGTGAGGCCGAGTATTGCCGTCGCTGACTAACAAAATATCCCCCCGCGCCAGGGCTTCCAAACCCGCCAGATTAGCCATTTTAGGTTGGAGGTTGCCCGGGGCACCGGTAATAATCAACCGCATCGGCGCTTCTGGATGCTTCGCGAGGAAATCTGCCACCAGAGAAACGGCAGGATCCGCATCATCGGCGATACCTATTAAAACCTCGTAACTAACACCCTCCAAATTAAGAAAAAACTCCAGATTTTGTGCCAACTCCTCATCCAAACCCTTAATCGGTTTGAGAATGCTTATAATAGGAAATTGAGAAGGGGAAATTGATAATGGGAGTTCTTTTTTCCCTAAAAAGCTCAAAGTTTGCCAAACCATCAGCCCAACGCTGACAACAGATACTCCCCCAATAATTACTCCTATAAATGTTAGTAAAATTGTCATTATTACCTCTTTTTAGAATAGACGATATTTTCATTTTAGCAGCCTAACTCACCCAGCAGAAACCGGGAATTTCTGTAAAAACCCGGTTTCTTAAAGCCATTTTTTTGTAGGTTGGGTGAAGCGAAGCGCAACCCAACGCAAATGTTGGGTTCCACTGCGTTCCACCCAACCTACAAAGAGCAGCTAACCTCAAAAACCTCTGACCTCTGACCTCTGACCTCTGACCTAAAGGGGCTATAATAGGAATGAAACCCGATTACTTCGTACTAAAAAACATGACCGACAACCTTTCAATTGCTAATACCAAACCAGAAGAAAACGCCCCACCCCATCAACTCAATATTGCCCTAACCTTTCTAATTATTGGTGGAGGATTATTTTTGCAATGGTGGGCCGCCCGCGTTTCTAATTGGTGGGCAGTTTTCCCGGTAGCGATCGCCTTTTCCTTCCTCTTTTTACCCCTCTATTCCCTACTACACGAAGCCGAACATCGCCTCTTTCATCCCAACCCCATTATCAACGATACTTTTGGTTTCATCTTAGCAGCATTCTTCCCCGGTTCCTTCACCTTTTTAAGAGCCTGCCACCTGGGACACCACCGCCGCAACCGCACCGATGCCGAAATGTTCGACCTCTATTATCCCACGGATAATTTATTAGTCAAACGCCTTTATTTTTATGCCCTCTATTTAGGAATGTTTTGGCTGTCCGTGCCAGTCGCGACTATCATTTTATTAATTGCTCCGTGGTTGTTAAAAGCGCAATTATTAAAAGATGCCCCATCGGTTTCCGCAATGGTTGACGGCATTCAACCCTGGTACCTTATCCGCATTCGTTTGGAAAGTTTAGCAGTAGTCCTAATCCAGTTAGGCATATTTTTTGCCCTAGATTTAAACTGGAAAACCTACTTATTAATGTATGGCTTTTTTGCCATTAATTGGTCTTGCCAACAATACATTCCCCACGCCGACTCCCCCAGAGATATAATCAACGGAGCCCACAACTTAGAAACCAACAGTTTTTATAGCGCTCTTTTGCTTAACTTTAACTGGCATTTAGCCCACCATCAATACCCCAATATTCCCTGGATTCATCTACCAAAATTTGACGATAAAACTCGGGAAAGACCCGGTTATTTAAAAGCATTTATTCGCTTTTGGCGCGGCCCTCAACCGTTGGCGGATTAAAAAAAATGGCTAATGGCTTTAGCAATTAGCCATTAGCAATTAGCAATTAACCATTAGCCATTAACAATTAACAATTAGCAAAATCCAGCAAGCACTAATTAAGCAACATTTGGGCAGAAGTAGTGCGCCACAAACCCTCCAGTCGATTAGCCGGCATCGTTAAATATAAGACATCCCCCGAACTCAGACAACAATCTAACAACTCCCAGCCGTGGATGCTTTTACCGTTAGTTTCCAAATACAAAGGTACAAAGTCAGTCTTGCGGGCAGCCTCTTTAACCACTCGATCGCAAAAAGGATGGGCCGGCGTAATTAGAGTTGCCAGAGCAACCCACAGACTGTCGGCCGTAATGCCATTACCCAAAATTCGGCCCCCAATAGCAGCGGCGGCAAAGGCAGGGGCCGCTAATTCCGTAGGGCTGAGTACGGCATCAAAATCAAAAACCTGTTGTACCATCAGGGCAAAATGGGGGTCTTGATGGCGTACTATAACCGATATTTTCGGTGCCAGTCCTTTAGCAGAGAGGGCTATTTCTAAATTAGTGGTGTCGTCGTTAGTAACTGCGATGAGAACCTCTGCCCGACTAACGTTAGCAAGTTCGAGGTTGGCAGACACGGTGGCATCCGCTAAAATTAGGGGAATTTTTAGCGATCGCGCCGCGTTGACAAAGCGAGAATTTGGCTCCCGTTCGATCGCCACTACTTCATATCCGCTAGCAATCAGTTGTTGGGCGATATGAACTCCGATGCCCCCCAACCCGCAGATTATATAATGATTCCGACGGGGAATGCGCGCGGCATCCCAATATTCTTGGAAGCGAGTTCCCAAAACAAAATCGTTGAGCAGGGCGTAGCAGATACCGACGATGCCCGTTCCTATTAACATCATTATCGCTGTAAATACTTTAATGCTACCCGGAGCTTTTTCTGCCACTTGTTCGTTTCCACCCGCCCCAGTAATCATCCCCACAGAAAAATAGAGAGCATCGACTATAGTATTATTCAAATTGATGCTGATATAGGTCACGGTGGAAACTAAAATTGTCAATAAAAGGGCGAGAGTAATTAATAATGCAGACCTGCTGTGTCGCTGAAATTGTTGCAGCCTGCTTACCCATTTTATGAATTTCTGAATTACATTTTTGCGACTATTTTTAACGTTCGGTTGGGTGGCAAAAATCAAGCGATCGCCTACTTCCAAACAACGTTCTTCCTCCACTGCCGAGATTAAATCGATATTGTTATTTGCGGGTAAATAGTAAATTAACATTCGCGAGGGATTATCCCATAATTCGCTTAACTTTTTCCCCTTCCAGCCATGGTCGGTATCTATTAATTCCTCGTACATCGGCCAAGTTTGATTATATAATCGCAGCTGTCCGATGGCTCGATCGCCCAAAGCAGCAAAGGCAAAAACCGGCGCCGCCAAGGCCGAAACGCTCATGGTAGTATGGTCCGTTAGGGTTTTATCGAGGCGATCGCCCAAGCTCGTATTAAACAAACGATTGATAATTCTAATTTTGGGGTTGAGAATGCGAGCTTGCATTAATACCGCCAAATTTAACGAATCATCTTTAGCCGCTAAAACAATAGTATGGGCGCTTTGGATGCCTGCGGCGAGGAGAGTAGATGCCGTTCTAAAATTACCTACCACCACGTCGGTACTTTCCCCCCGTATGGGGCGATCGCTTATCCCCACTACGATCGCTCCCTGTTGCCTCAGCAAACAAAATATTTTATAGCCAGTACGACCCAAACCGCAGACGATTATTCGAGGTTTCATAGTTAAATGTTGCAATTTTAATCAAATTTTCCATTATTAACTATTTTTCTCAGATAAAATGTATCCTACGACACTTTTTGCCAAATACTCTTATGGGGAATGGGGAATTGGGAATTGGCAAGAATTTCAGAGAGCTTTTTTCTACCGTCTTGAGTATAACCGATATCAGTTTAGCTAGTTTGCTCGTTCCACCCATTCTACAACGCCGTCGGCTAGAGCTTCCGCTAACTTCTGTTGTTCCTCCGGATCCATAATCCACTCAAACTCGTAGGGATTAATCATAAAACCTAACTCTAACAATACAGAAGGAGCGATCGTCGGACGCGCTAACGCCAAATTGTTCCAAAACACACCATAAGAAGGTCTGCGCAATTGTTCCGTTAAATAATTGTGCAAAAACACCGCCAAACCGTGAGCCTGGGGATGATACCAAAAAGTGCCGATACCCTTAGTGTTCATCGCGTCGCCGTAATTGGGCAGGGCGTTATAATGCACCGATAGCGCTAAATCCGGTTCTTGTGCTTCTATCATTTCTACCCGGTCTTTCGGCCACAAATCGTCATCGCCCTCCCGCGTCATATATACCGACGCCCCGCGCTCTACTAACTCGTCTCGGAATAACTTAGAAACTGTCAGCACTACATCTTTCTCTGGATAACCGTTCGGACCTACCGCCCCCAAATCTTCGCTGCTGCCGTGTCCCGGATCTATAAGAATGTTCATCCCCGCCAAAGGACGATCTCTTAATAATCTATTTCGACCGACACCCGCTGGCGGATGCCGCAAAGTTAGCACTAAAGTCGTGCCCTCGTACCTCAACTTATAACCCCATTGCTGTTTGCTTTTAAAGCGAAATGTATATTTCACTGACTGTTCCCCTTGGACCGTCGGCGATAAAATCGGCTGCCAGTCCAAGCGTTCGATATAAGGATCGTCGTCGAAGCGAATAGTATCGGTTTGGGCGATCGTATTGTGGATGGTGATGCTGAAACTGTTATCGTCTTGTTCCACGCTCACCGGCACCGGCGCTTGCAGCGGGAAAAATACCTCCGTAGCATTGGGAGCGGGACGAGAAAGGAGACTTCTAATAAACGATCGCGGCGGTATCGCATCGGTAAAAATCTTCGTCTCCTCAGCTTTAATCCACGCGCCATAATCCAATCGTAAAAATTCCCCTTCCCTGCCTGTAATCAAAGCGCGGGTTCCCTTCGGCAGGGGAGTCAAGCGGGAATGACTCGTACTCGGACCGGTTCTGGCGATGCCACCATCCACCGTTACCTCTGCCACCTCAAACGTTGTCGGCGACATAATGGTAACTTGCCCCGGACCTTCTTGGGAAATAGTGCGACCGTTTTTAGTCAGTTGAAAGGTAGGTTTGCCTAATTCTCCGGGATTTTCTGTTTTGGCGCATCCTTGATACAAACCGGTGAAGTTTTCCCGGCGTGTTGGTTGATTGTCTCCAGTTAATACCGATAAGTTACTCGGTAAGTTCACTACCTGAGACTGGGAGAGCATGGGGATAGTTTGGCTGCCCAGACGAACGGAAACTTCGGCATCTGGGGTGGCGATCGCGCTAAAGCAAATCAACTCTCCCGGCATTCTCGCGATATCCACCTTCGGCGCGAGAGTACCTTCGGCAAAAGCAACCCCTTGAGGCACCACCGGTTCGTTAGAAACTCGGGTAACTTTAATTACCTTTTCCTCCTCTTTGTAGCGGAAAGTAAAGATATTTTCTCCCATCTCTAAAGGAAAAGAGGGGGCGAAGTGACCCGCCGGACTGCGTTCTATCGACCGACCGTTAACTAAAACCTCCGCATCTGGGGGGGCGCTGCCGATGATAAAAGTTCGAGGGGATTCCGTAGTGAATTCGGCTGTTTTTGGATAGACAACTATTAAAGAAGATTGTGAAGATTCTTCTTGTGCCAGCACCGGTGATGCCATAATCGTAGTTAATGCAGCTATTGCCAGTATTTGTCTCATTATTTCTTTATAATTTAATTGTACTATTGTACCAAAGATTCTCCCTTTTTCCAGGATGTTTTCAATTGAAAATCTTAATTGCAAAAAAGCCAAAGTTAATAGCCCATTAACAATTCCCCATTCCCCATTCCCCATTCCCCATTCCCCAATTTACTTTTCCACCTCGTATCCCAGCTCTGCCAAACGCAGTCGAGATTGACGCCATTTTGGTTCTACTTTAACAAATAACTCCAGATAAACCTTACCCGCAATTAATTTTTGAATTTGTTGGCGGGCAGCACTGCCAATATCTTTTAACATACTCCCTTTTTTACCAATGACAATTCCTTTCTGGGACGGTCGTTCTACATGAATAGTTGCTAAAATTCTCGTAATTTTTGGTTCTTCTTCTACCGCATCGATAGAAATAGCCACCGAGTGAGGAATTTCTTCGCGAGTTAGTAATAAAATTTGCTCCCGAATTAGTTCCCCCATAATGAACCTTTCTGGTTGGTCGGTTACGAGGTCGGGGGGATAATAATAAGGGCCGATTTCCAGGTTTTCTATTAATAGATTTTGCAATCCCTCCACCCCTTCTCCAGTCAGGGCAGAAAATTTGACAAAATGCCATTTATCCGAGGGAATAAGTTGGCGGTAACTTTCGTCTATTTCCTCAAAATCTGGCGGTTGTAGGTCTAATTTATTTACTCCCAGGATGACCGGTGTTTCCGTGGCCGCAAGCAGATCGACAATGTAGCGATCGCCCCCGCCAGCGACAACCGATCCATCCACCACCAGCAAAACCGCATCCACGGATTGAATGGCCGTTTTCGCATTTTGCACCAGAACCTTTCCTAATTGGTGGTGGGGTTTGTGGATGCCGGGGGTATCGACAAAAATTATTTGGGCCGATTCCGTGGTCGCTAGACCCCGGAGTCGGTTGCGAGTTGTTTGGGCCACGGGGGAGGTGATGGCGATTTTTTGCCCCACCAGTTGGTTCATCAAAGAAGATTTGCCCACGTTGGGCCGTCCGATAATGCCCACAAATCCCGAGCGGAATCCCTCCGGGGCCGGGGGGATTGTGGTAAGTTGGGAAAGATCCATTTAGCTGTCGCCTCTGTGTCAATTTTGTGGCCTAATTATAGCAGGAGGGCGATCGCTGCTAACCTTTATTTTAGGCCTTCGGCGAGTCCGGATAAACGGGCGCTTCTGGTGCAGCTTTAAAACAAAATTTGATAAACTTAGGGCGAGCATCATTTATTTTAAAGCTCTGAGTTATTGACATTTTTGTAACTCTCTGCTAAAAGCAAACCATATTAATATGAGGAGAAATTAATTATGAAGTCAAAATGGTTTTGGGGGTTATGCGCCGCAGTAGTGGCAAGCTTACCTACAGCCGCTTCAGCGATACCCTCTGAATTTGACTACAGAAGAGGCGTTGGCGAATATTACCAATTCCCCGACATTTTAACGCCGTACAGAACTTTACCTCGTGCCTTTGATTATCCAGTTATTACTGAATTTGAGGTCGATGAAAGTGTCAGAACTGATTCCCCAGTTACCGATATTTTTGTCAGAAATCTGCCTTCTATTCCTACCGGTATTACTTTAGATGAATTGCTGCGTCTGAGACTCCAATACAGTCGCGGTATGGAAGCTTGGGGAGAAGAAATTATCGAATGTTTGAGCGAAAGTCCTCGCCTAGTCAGAGTCAGTAGCGGCAGTCCGGTTATTATTAATGGCTCTCGCGGTACTATCGTCTTAAATGCTAATAACCGCGCTATTTGTCAGTAAGCTTTAATCAATTTTTAAGTAAATTTAAGCCTCTTTTTCTATTTTAAAAAGAGGCTTTATTATTGAGATTTTGACAACTGTATCCCAGAAACCAGGTAATTTCGGCAAAACCTGGTTTCTTGACCGATTGATTTATTGACCGGTCTTCTTACGACAACCCTACAGTTTCCACCAAGGAAATAACTTGAGAAATTCGCGAGTTATCTTTTGATAAATCCGCATTTCTTCTGTTTTAATATGGGCGTATCCTTCTAATCCAGGTCGGAGGCGATCGCTCTGATTATCAATCCCAATAGTAACAGTTAAAACCGGATTTTGCCCCGACTCGTCTAACTTCACCACCGAAGGAATATCTAACACCTTTGCCGAATAAGAACCAATATCAGCATCCCGAGGTTTAAACTCGACTGGCATTTGAGGTTCTACTAAGTCTATATCCTCTTGACTAACTTTCACGCTGGCAGTTAGTTGTTGTAAATCGACAATACTTAAAATCTCG
Organism: uncultured bacterium; assembly: GCA_964609515.1. Classification (GTDB taxonomy): domain Bacteria; phylum Cyanobacteriota; class Cyanobacteriia; order Cyanobacteriales; family Microcoleaceae; genus CALKCV01. The sequence goes on from CAZSTZ010000099.1 coordinate 10,122, forward strand.
TCGCCCGCTTTCAAATTCCGATTATTTAATAAGTCTAAATCGGAACTTACCACGGTTCCCGAAGTGGTAGCTTTTAAGATTAATCCTTGTTGCTCTTTTTCCAGTCGTTCAATCTCGGCTAAAGACTGTTCCACTAACTGCTTTTTATCCATCATTGCCGCCGCCGTTGCTTCTACTTCTTTTTGCAGAGATTGTCTGGCTGCTCTTTTCTGTTCTAATTCGTATTCTTTATCGGCGATTTCGTCTTCTAATAACCGCTGAAATTCGGCGATTTCTTCTGCTTTGGCGGCGATAATATTGTCTCTTTGTTGCTGTTGGTTTTCTAAGTAGTTGATTTGGCTTTGTTTCTGGGGTATTTTTTCCCGTTGGGCTGCAAGTTGGCTTTCTTTTTGGTTGATTTGTTCTTGATGGGCTGCCAGTTGATTTTCTTTTTGGTTAATTTGCTCTTTTAAGGCAGCGATCGCGCTTTCTTCCCGATGAATTGAGAGCAGCAAATCTTCCTTTTTATCTTTAAAATTGACTAGCTGCGGGTGCATAGATCCTACTAATCCTTCATCTGCTAATTCCTGCAACCTGTTAATATCTGGTTCGATTTTACTCAGCCGATTTTCTATTTTTTCTATCTCTCCTTCTTTTCCTATAATTGTCGTTTCAATTTCGGCAATTTCGCTTTCAATTACCCGACTTTGATTTTGAAGTCCTGCAATTTCGCTTCTGGTTCCTTGAATTAAAAGTTGAATTTCTGCTATCTCGCTGCGGGCACCTGCAATTTCGTGGTCGATGCCCGTTTTATCGCTTTTAATTCTGTTGATTTCATGCTCGAATTGACGGGTTTTTGGTAAGCCGCGATCGCTCATTATTGCCAGAAGTTCTTCTCGCCGTTTATCTGCTATAGTGCGTGCGATCGCTTCTTCGGTTCGAGCCCCTTCTAACCGACTTTGGACAACAATTAACTGTTTTTCCGCAGCATTAAAATCGACTTTTGCTTGTTCCCAAACCCGGCGGGCATCGGCTATTTTATTGTCTAATTCAAAGCTCGTAATTTCGGCGATAATATCTCCCGCTGTTACCTTTTGATTGGGAATTACTTTTAAAGTTACTGCCCCATCAAAAGGCATAGTAACTAACTGACGCGCTGCGGGCGTAGAAGTAATTTCGGCCTTGCCAGTTACGGTATGATTTACTGGCATCATGCCGATATAATATCCCCCGGCAGCTACGGCCCCAATGACAACTATTTTACTAATTATTGGCAGTAAAGAGCGTTTTTTCTTCTCCTCAGTAGGAGGAGTTTCTGCGGTTGTCGGTGATGGTTGAGCAGCCGGTTTTTTACTATCTGTAATTTCGGTATTTTCTGTCTTGGGCGGTGTCGGTTTTGCCGCCGATGGGGGAACCACTTTGAGGTATTGAGGTTGGTTTTGTTTGGGTAAATTAGATGGTGTCATGGTTGTCAATTGTTAATTGTTAATTGTCAATTGTTAATTGTCAAATTTGGGAAAATAGAAATAAATCAGCCAGAGAATTAATAGGGTTATTGCGAGGGTGGGAATGTTGGTCCAACTCCAGTCTATGACGCGCCAAATTAGGAAGCCGAAAACAAACCAAATATAGGCTAAACTAAAAGGAGCGTAAATAGCTAAAACTAGGCGATCGCTTCCTTTTTCCTTAATCGGTTTTCCCGTTAATAACTTACCGTAAAAACCAAAAGCGCGACTGCGTAAATTATTAATTCCGGTCAAAGCAACCGCCAAATAATAGCCATCAAATCTTGCCAAAGGATTGAGATTTAAAGCCACAGTAAATAAGGCCGCCGCCATCAATAAATAACTGGTAATATGCAGCCAACTTCCGGGGGCCGTCCAATTCCACAAACAAAGGGAAATTGCCGCAATAATAAATTGAACTAACACGCCGGCAGCTACTACTAAAACCCGCTGATATCGCCTCACCAAACAGTAAGCATCGGTGGTATTAGTGTAGGCTGCCGGCATTAACATTATCATCAACAAACCAATTTCGGGAACGATGCCGCCGTAGCGTTTTAAAGTGAAGGCGTGTCCTAATTCGTGGAGGGTGACGACTAGGGCGGTTAGTAAGCCAAATATGAGGATTAAACTGCTGCCGTAAGCTGCCATTAATTGTTGTCCTTGGTGCAAGATTTCCGCTCTTTGAGAAATACCTATTGCGGTGCTTGCTGCTAGGAATATTATTAGCAGAAATGCTACCGGTTTGCTCCACAACCAACGGATGCTGTCGATGTGTTTGCTCAACCATTTATCCGGGTTAAAAAGAGGTATTCTAAAGAATAATAAAGAGAAAGGGCTGAATTTTTTCTTGGGCGGTTTGGGCGGTTTTGTTCCTTCTAACATCGCCGTTGCCGTTAATAATTGAAGCAGGCGTTTTAGATGTTCTGGGGCGACGCAAAATTCGGCGGCTATTGCCCCTAAAGGTCTCTGTCCGATTTGGTCGATAATATCTTTATCTTGCCGGCTTACTTGCAGAAATTTAACATCTTCTGGATTGCGCAAAATCCAGTAACCTTCTGGATGTTCTATCCACCGAACGCAAGCTTTTAATTTCGGTCCCGAACCTTGAGGATTTGTTGGTTTTTCCGGTTCTATTTCTTCTGCTTCTTTTCCCAGTTCGTTTGCTATTTCGGTTGCTATTTCTAATATATTCATTTCGACTAATTTTTCCAGCAATTCTGTGACTAAATTAGGCGAAATTGGTTCGGGGAAATATTCCTCGCATTTTTGCTGAATTTGACTTACTGTAAATTTGCCTGTAAAATACCGCAAAGCATAGCCTTCTTCTGCGGTAAAAATTGCTCGGAGATTGCCTTCTTTTGCTTTGAGAATTATTTGGTCGGAGTTGGGGATTTTCCCTAACTGCCAGTAAGCTGTTAAGTCGGGGCAAATCCAGTTTGGGTCTGTGGTGGGAATTGAGGTTTCTAATAGTCCGAGATTGAGGAGTTTTTCTAATAGTTGAATGGTGAAATTCGGGGGAGTTTCTGGGAACTTTGCCTCGCACTTTTGTTGAATTTGTTCGACGGTAAATCTGCCGATGAAATGTTGCAAGGCGTAACCTTCCACCGGGGAGAATTGATGTTGTATTTGACCGTTTTTAGCTGTTAGGCGGATTTGACCTTCTGAGGTTTTGTTCAGTTGCCAGTAGGGCGTTAAATTGGGACAAATCCAGCTTGAGGGTTGGAGGTGGGACTCTTGGGAGAACATAAGGAGTAAATGCTGGTTTTTAGATCGATTAACAATTAACAATTAACAATTAACAATTGGGTTGGAAGCGTGGAAGTTTCGCCATTTTCTTGTAGGTTGGGTGAAGCGAAGCGGAACGAACGCGAAGAGGTTGGGTTCCACGGAGGTCCGCACAACCTACAAAGAACTAACTCGCCCGCCAGAAACCGGGTAATTTCGGCAAAACCCGGTTTCTTACAGTGTTGTTATTGTTAGAAAAACCGGGTTTCACTGGGGAGCTTTCTAATGATTAATTAATTGTTTAAAAACCGGCTGACCTTGGGGATTTCGGACTATTTTACCCTCCTGATTTCGTTCCACATCGGAGAACACAACAGCCCCAGACTCATCTCGTTTTAGACCTATTTTACCTCCCACAAATTCATAGACTGGCGGACAAAATTGAGGGATGCCTTGACACTGAAAAATATCGCCACTGTCATCTAACAAAACCGGACAAACTGCTAATTCACCTTCGGCATCAAATACCCAACCGTCCGTTTGGGGGTCTCGCAGCGGCGTCGGATAAATAGGCAAACCATCGACAGTTTTTAAGAGTTCTCCACTGTCATCAGTTAGGGGATAAATAAAGACCGGTTCCCCTTGAGAATTATAAACGAGTTCGTTAGTTTGAGGGTCTCGCAAAGGCATGGCACCGGGGGTTGGCGGTTCGGGCAAATCTAATTCTGGATGGGGTATGTGCAGGCTTGGCAATTCGGCATTGTTGGCAACTTTATAGTGTTTGGTAAATTGAACTGCTGCTTGGGTAAAACCCGCTCTTTTTAATAATGCTTGGATTCCCGTTTGGTCGGCGGCTATTAATAAGTCTATGTCGCTGACTTGCATTTCTTCTGCTTTTTGAATTGCCGCATTTGCGATTAATTGAATTGCTTCCGGTTGGCGGTGTTCTGGTTCGACGTACATTCCTAAAACCGAACCCACTCGCCGGGTCATAAAAGGGTTTTCTTGTTCGTGTTCTTCTAACATTTCTGCTGGTAACAACGGCGGCGGTGCTTCATCGTAGAAATAGATAAAAATACAGCCAACAATTTGAGGAGAGTTGCTGGTTTTGTATTCTAAAAGGAAGCAATAGGAAAGGGGTTTATTGAGTTGAGAATTGACGTATTTTTCAAAGTCGAAATTAGGTTTGAGGACCATTGAGGGGTCGGCGGCGGCCCTTTCTGTGGCAAAAGCGGCCCAGAGAGGAGCGATCGCCTTTGCATCCTCGACGCTGGCCAGTCGGTGGGTATAAATTGCGATAGTTGGTTCGATGGTAGTTGTTGTCATGGCCTTTGTTGTTAACGGACAGGATGGGGGCCAAGGTTAATTAGCACCCTTCTATTATTTCTATTGGGGGAAGGGGCGGTTTTTTTACGCCAATTTACCGTTTTTGTAATAAAACTTTACATGGGGGAACCGATGGCCAGCTAGCCCCGCCCGTTCGTATTAACCTCTTCCCCTTTTGCCTTTTGCCTCTTGCCTCTTGCCTTTTTCTGAGATTGCCACGGGGGGGCATAGGGAGAAAATTAATAATTTAATTCTTACCTATCCCCCCTCGCAATGACAGTTGTAGATTTTTGGTTTGAGGAAAGGGGCGATCGCGCCCCGCGTTGCGGATGCAACATCGCTCTATTTGATTAACAAACTGCAAAATCAGTTATCTTGCGTGTTTCTGGGTGATAAAATCCTAAAACAATTTTGTCTTGGGGAACTCCTGCTGCTAACAATTCTGTTGCTATACCATCTTCAATTCCGTCGCGATGAATCCAAATTTTATCGCCTTTGATTTCCAGATGAAGTATGCAACCATGAACCATTTTATGACCCTCTACTCCCAAAATCATTAATAAATAATGGTTTTGTTCTCGGTCGAAAACCGTTCTTCTTTCTACTTCGCTATTTGAATAGCGCAATCGAGCATAATCGCCGATTATTTTCTCGATTATTTGTTGATATTTACTGATGGTATCCATTTGAGAATTACCTCCTCTGACTTGTTGAAAACTACTAAATTTAAGCGGTGATTTTCTAGCATTAGTTGACCGATGGGTTCGCTGAATATTCCCTCATAAGGTTTTACATCTACTGCTAAGTAGAGAGTTCTTTCTGGGTTTGTTTTTTCCAGTACGTCATGGTAAACGATATACTGACCGACCGCATTTTCTAGGTCATTTATTGGGGAACGACCAGCAAAACTTTTCAGTTCTACTGCTATTTTTACTTCTTCTTTTTCTGCTGCCAGAAGCAAAGAAGCACCCAAATCGACGAACATATCCCTGGACCCCCACTTCATAATGTAAGGGTCGTCGGTTATACTCCAGTTATCTTTTACCAGAGCGTTGATTAGGTTGGCATGGTAAGCGTCTCTAGCTGGCATTATGGGACAAGGTAGTTTTTTTGGATATTATAGCAGGGTGGGTGTCAATCGTGGAAATTTCTGTTTGGGTTTTTGGGGGGCGATGCATAGTAAGCGCGAGAAGCGGCAGAGTCAAAAAATCCTCCATCGCTTAAAGCTCGTGCTGCTTGCAATGTCTCAGAAACCCGGTTTTTTGGAAAAAACCGGGTTTCTTGACAGTAGTATTTGTTGTTCTGGGGTCATACTGCTATGCCCTCTGCACGGACGTTGCGGAAAAATCCGCTGTTGTGATGCTGGAATTGTTCGTTGGTGGCAAAGGCACAGCTAATCAAGACGTTATACTCCAAACATAAGTCTGCGATTAGAAAACTAATCCGGTTGCTTTCAGTGGAGTAGTCGAAGGGGTTTTTGAGAACGATGAGAAGGTCTATATCTGAGTCGGCTCTGGCATCGCCCCTTGCTTGGGAGCCAAAGAGAATAACTCGCTCTAATTCTTCGCCGTAAATTTTTTCCAATCCCAGACGAGTTTGGGCGATTATTTCTTTGAGTCGAGGGCGGATATCTGGTAACATGGTTTCTCGTTCTTTGGCCTGGCGTTCTCGTTCGATTAGGAGGCTAATATATTCGCTGGCATTGCTATAACCGCCGAGTCGTATTTGCTCTTCAATATAGACTCGCTGGGAGTCTGGTAGAGAAATGACTATGGTTTCCATTGGCTAACTCCTGTTAACAAGTTGTCGATATTTTACGACATCTTTTAGGATTTTGTCAAGGTTGTTTGTTGGTGGAGAGGCGATCGCTCCCCAAAAAAACTCGCTTTAACTTTTGACTTTTAATTTTATTAGAACTGCCTCAAATGCTTTAACAACTGCTATACTAAAATCAAATCGAGTTTAGGAACCCAAACAATGAGCAATGCTAACCAAATCTTGACCGTCGAAAATATTCAATCCTTTTCTGTGAAGGATTTTCTCGAATTACTCAAGGAGAAAACGACACTTTCAGTGCAGTTATCCGACGGAGAAATATTAGTAGTAGAAGTTCGCCAAGAAGAGTTAAAGCCTTTACCTATTTTAGAGGCTAACGTACCTTCGGGTTGGAAGAAAGCAATTTATTAGGGGGTTAACAATGACAATTGTGTTTTTAGATGCGGGGGTTTTTATTGGTGCTTTATGTAGTGGCGATTCTCGGCACGCTGAAGCAAGAGTTATTGTGGAAGCGGCCAGACGCGGCGAGTTGAATGCCTGTACTTCTGTTGGGGTTTTGAGCGAAG
>CAZSTZ010000099.1:17101-22932 GCA_964609515.1 uncultured bacterium
GCGGCCAGACGCGGCGAGTTGAATGCCTGTACTTCTGTTGGGGTTTTGAGCGAAGTTTATGCGGCTTTAACCTGGGTAGGTGCCCAACCTCCTCAAACGCCAGAAGTAGCGGAGCTTTGCGTTCGTGCATTGGTGGAAAACCCTTCAAAAATTGCAGTTTTAGATACTAATTTTGAGGCTGGTATCAAAATGTTAGAAATTGCTGCTAACCGAGGTTTAACAGCTCGTCGAATTCACGATGCCAGACACGCTGCTACGGCTTTAGTAGCTGGGGTTGTTCTGGTTTATACTTACGATGTAGATGACTGGAAAGCTTTTGAACCCGACGGGATTGTTATTGCCGGACCGGATTCAGTTTTGAGCGATAAAGAGCAGCGCCGATAATAGAGTTTGTTATAATAGCGATCGCTCCTTTCACCAAAAAAAGGGGAATAATAGGGGCGATCGCTCCCCAAAAAACTCCCACTTGTCCGCAGCGAGGCGGCGGGAAAACGAATTAACACTTTTGCCTCTTGCCTTCTGCTCTATGAGATTGCCACGGGGGGGCATAACGAGAAAACCAATAACTTAACTCTTACCCACCCCCCCTCGCAATGACAGTTGTAGATTTTTGGCTTGAAGAAAAAGCGATCGCCCCTTCCACCGCGCAAAAAACTCCCTGTTGTCATTGCGAGGCGGCAGGAAAACGAGTTAACCTCCTGGTTCTATCGTCAAAACAGCCGAAGCAATCTCAGACCCTCGCTGCCGACAAGAGAAAAAAAGCGATCGCTACGAAGGATTAATTCAAAAATTCCTGTAGGGGCAAAGCATTCGGGCGTTATCTTTGGGTTGCAATCGTCAAATTTTATGTCCGAATGCTTTGCCCCGGTTGGGGCCGTTAGGATGGGGTTTTGATGGGTTCGCCGTTTTCGTCGCATACCAGTTCGGGGGTGCCTAGTTGGTCTGCGATGATGTAGTATCGCTTTGAGTCGCGATGGAGGGCATAAGGCAGGCTGAGGTCGTCGTAATGGTATATGCTGAGGCAGGCGGATGGTTCGCGGGCAGCGGTGAGTTGAAATGGGCGATCGGGGTTGCCGTAGAAGTATTGGTATGTGCCTGTTTCATCGGTACGGGCAACCCGTCGGTTCGTGCTGTCGTAGGTGTAGGTTATTTTTTTGCCGTGCGATCGCTCTTCAGTGGAATTCAGGATTTTTTCAAACATGGAATTAAATAAGTGACAGATTACTTTTAACAAAATCAGGAAAGTGCAGCTTTCATTTGAACAATCATACTATTGATTACAAGTTGTACGATTAAGGAATAAAGTGTAGTCGAGGTCCTTCCGTAACCTGATTCCAGAGTTCGGGGTTATTTTCCCCAAATTTTTGTATCTGCTGTCTTTCTTGTTCCTTGCGTAGCTTTTTACCTTTATCTGCTTCGTGACACAATCCGAGTTTTACAACCCAATTTGTTGAATATTTACAACCAAATTCTTGTATGGCCATAACTTCTGGACGATCTGCTTTTTTCCAAATATCCAGATCTCCTGTTTGAACTGCTAGTTTATGAAGCATATAGTCGTGAATAATACAAATTTGATTTTGTGTCAGAGTATTAGGATCGTAACACTTTTTTTCAAATTCGACACCTTTCTGCCAGCAATCATGCTTGGGACCGCAACAGTCTCCACCTGTTTGAGCCAAAGCTTCAATTAGTGGATTTAGTCCAAGTGGGTCTGTCAAATTAATTGAATTATTTCCTACATAACGATACAAATTAACGTCGCTTCCCATAAAACCAATGGGATCTTTCGCGTTCCACTTTCCTGACACCGGATCGTAGTCTCTGAACCAAAAATTTACCAAATTTGTGTCATTTTCTATCAAACCACCAGCAAAATTGATAGGCAAATCAAAAGCACGATCGCTATCAACAACCTGTTTCCCAAAACTGTCATACTCCAACACCTTAACAACTCCACCATCAACATCACCAACAACTTGCGGCGAACCCAACTGGTCAGTCACCACATAATACCAACTCGCATCCCGCTGCATCGCCACCAACAACCCCGACTCATCGTAATGATAAACATCCAAATCCCCAGAACTTTTCCGCACCCCAGTCACCTGAAACGGACTATCTAAATTCCCATAAAGATACTCCTGGGTACCCTTCTCATCAGTCCGCGCCACCCGCCGGTTCATGCTATCATAAGCATACTTAATCGACTTCCCATCGGGCCAACTAACCTCCAACAATTCCCCAGTAGCGCTGTACTTCAAAGTCATATCCCCCCGCTGCATCAGAAAACCATCCGCATCAAACTCATAAGGCGTTCCATCCACCTCTTTTAACCGGTCTTGGGAATCGTAACTGGCGCTATGCTTTTTCTCTCCCAACTCCCACTCGGTGCGGTTGCCGTTCAAATCGTATTTGTAACTCTCCACTACCTCGCCATCCTTCTTAACTTCTATCAGTTGACCGTCGGCATCGTAGGTGTAGTCATAAACGCGAACTTTGCCCGCAACGGTTTCCCGCTTTTGGACGATGCGACTCAACTCGTCGTAAACCAGTTGGAATTGATAAATCTGTTTGCCCTTAACCTCATGGGTGCGAGATACCACTCGACCTAATTTGTCGTACTCGATGCTAATATTCAGATTGCCATCGGTTATTTGCTTCGGCGCACCAGTAGCATTATCCCGACTAATCTCAAACCGGCCCTGTCGCGTTAGCAACCCGTCCGCATCTCGTTCCATCGTTATTTCCGGTTCCTCGTCTAGCTGCGTTCCCACCAGATTAAAATCCTCATCGTAGCGGTAGCGATAGCGACCGTTGGCAACGCCGCGCCACGCCATCTCTTTGACCAAACCGCCGTCGTAGGTAAAGGTCATTTCCTGTTCTTGGCTTTCATCGGCGGGGGTGCGGACTAATTTGGTGACTCGCTGGGAGTTCTCTTCGTAGGTGACTTCGACCGTTGCCTCTGGATAGGTCGCCCGTTCTAAATAACCCTGTTTGTTGTAGCTGCCGCTAATAGTCCGACCGCTTGGCAAGACGGCGTTGGTGGGTTGCCCTTCTCGATCGTAATGGTTGGCGTATGCGGGATTATCCGGGGGGGCATATCCAGCTTCGGCGTTGACTTCGTTGTAATTCAACCGATGCACTGCCCCAGTGGGAACGATAATTTCCGTGAGGTTGCCGTTGGCGTCGTAACCGAATTTGTTGACCTTGCCGCTGGGGAGGGTACTTTCGACGATGCGCCCGGACCGATCGTAAGCGTAACTGACTTGGTTGCCTTCGGCGTTGCGCATCCCGCTGAGGCGACCGCTTTCGTCGTAACTGTAGCTGAGGATGGTTTGCTCGCCCTGTTCCACTGAGAGCAACTCGCCGCGTTTCCCATAACTAAACCGCATCGGTTCGAGTCCGGGAATTTCGCTTTTCGTTACCCGTCCTTTCTCGTCCAAACTCAATATGCTCTGCCTTCCCCCAGGAGATGTGTAGGTGACTTGACCTTTGAGGGCATCGTAGGTGGTGGTGGAGACGCGACCGTTGAAATCTACGGTGTCGGTGAGGGTTTCTACGCTTAAGGGGTCGTTGGGGTCGGTTAATTTGACGGTGCGGGTGGTGGAAACGGTTGCGGTCCTTCCTCCTAAGGTTTTGAAGGTGCTGCGTTTGGTGAAGGGGGCGAGTTTGCCGAAACGGGGGTCCGGTTGCTTTTCTTCGATTAATGTGCTGCCGTCGGGATAGCTTATGGTTTCGTTGCCGTCTTTGTCGGTTAAAGCAACGATCGCCCCCGTACCACCGCAACCTTTATTAACCTGACGTTCTTCTCCTGTTGACAGGCGTTCGGTTAAATAGGTGGACTCGCGACCAGTGGTAGTAATTTTACTAACCATGAAGCCTTTTTCCGTGCGGGTCCGTGCCAATAACTCGAAACTGCCATCGGGTTCTTGACGACTCTTTAACCGTCCCAATTCGTCGTATTCAAATTGATATACATTGCCTTTGGGGTCGGTAAAACTCGCGAGGAGTCCGCCACTACTGTAGTTAAATTGGGAAGTTTCACGCCCTGGGTTGGTAACGCTTTCTAAATAGCCATCGGCATTGAAACTCAAACTGGTACGCTGACCGTAAGGGGCAATAATAGCAATGGTATTATCGGTATCGCGCTGAATGCGGGTAATATTTCCGTCGCCGTCTTCAACCGCGCTTAAAAAACCAGACGCGCCGTACTCGAAACTATAGCTTAAGGCTTTAGTCAGAGTGCTAATAGTGCGGAGGTGGCGACCGGATTTATCGAAGATGTAGAGTTGACCCCCACCTTCACTGGGAATAGCGATGTCGTCAAAGAGAGATGCTGCATCTGCTTTACGTCGTTGACCGTTACCAAAATATAGAGTTTTTCCCGCCACATCATAAGCGTGATGAACGTTCAAAGTCCAACCACCTAAACCTTGCGCGATCGCATTCCCAGTTCCCAGGGTAGTCGTTCCCTCTTTCTGTTGATTGCGTTCGGGGTTGGGATAGATATAAGTAGTGCGAATTTTGACCGGTTGCTTCCCAGATAACAGATTACCTTTGATATCTTTGCCATCCCAGACAAAGGTATAAGTTTGATTTGGTTCTGGGGGGAAAGTTTTGAGGAAATGTTGTCCGGCAATGTCAATTTCTATCTCGATTTGCTGTAAGTCGGCAGCGACATGGGAACCGCTAACCGGAATTGTGCGGGTGTAAGCCGCTTGACGTCCGGGGAAGCGATCGCTGCTGTAATTCAGGCTAAAAGCAGTGCCATTAATCTCTACTGCTGCACCTAAGATTTGATTTTGGATTTCGATAAAAGAACGCGGTAACATTGTTAATTGTCTCCTATTTACTGTGTGTTTTTGGAACTTGTAGGGCGCGCAACGCGCACCTTATGAATTGGTTGGATGTTGGGTTTCGTTGCCTCAACCCAACCTACTGATATCAAGCCGAACAACTAGCTAGGCTTCCATCCTCGTATTCGTATAAAGTTGGGTCAAGTGGTTCTCCATTGAGCCGGTCAACCAACCCCTTAATATCCTCTCCCCACATACCGATGATGCTATTAATCCCCGACAGCCAAGACTCAATACCGCCATCCTTAATCGCACCGCCGATCGCTAAAGCAGTATTGCCAGCTTTACCCAGATACTCAAACACTTTGGCCGCCGTATCATTAAAGACACCGGCAAAGTTCGTACCGAGGGCGATCGCGGAATTAAAGATGCCGCTAATGGCACTAAACCAGTCCCCATTCTCAATCGACTTAATACCGCCATAAATCATCGTCGGTACGCTTTGCAAGCTATTGAAAACTTGTAAAAGCATCTTTTGGGATATAGAAGACGCTTGATTAATAACATTTGACAACCCAGAAGTCACGCCACCCGCTACACCTCCTAAAATTTGCAAGAATCCCATGATGCTGTCGCCGGACATCATAGAGCGTACACCACTAAATGCCCCCGCAGCAACGGATTGCAACCCTTGAATTGCGAGCTTTGTACCTTGAGTCAGCACGTTGCCCATGCCGGCAGTGAGGGCGTTTACCCCTGCCATCACGATGCTGAAGATACCGCCCAACCAATCGCCGTTCATAATCGACTGAATCGCGTTAATCCCCGCACTGGCAGCAGTTAAAGCAATTCCCAAAGGCGCTAAGGGGGTAAAGCTGAGAATCGTTCCTAAAATGCCGATGACACCGGAAACCATCCCCAAGACGCTACTCCAGAACGACTTCTTCCGGGCCTTGCGTTCGGCAATGCGCTGCTTGATAATCTGCTCCAACATCTCCCGCGACTGCGCGGCCAAATCCTCGGAAATATCAA
>CAZSTZ010000100.1:0-22520 GCA_964609515.1 uncultured bacterium
TACAAAATCCGCTGCCAAATCCGTTAAATCCGTTACAAAATCCGCTGCCAACCAAATGCACTTCCTAGAACTCGTCCTCCAAAACTTCGGCCCCTACCAAGGCAAACAAACCATCAACCTCCGCCCCAAACCCAAAACCCAACCTCGCCCCATCACCCTCTTTGGCGGCATGAACGGCGGCGGCAAAACAACCCTCATGGACGCCATCCGCCTCGCCCTCTACGGACAACGGGCCCAATGTTCCACCCGAGGCAACCTTGGCTATAGCGAATTTCTCTCCCAGTCCGTCAACCGCAACGCCCCCCCCACCGAAAACACCCGCATCGAACTCCTCTTCGAACACGTCCAAGACGATCGCCTCGTCGAATATCGCATCGTCCGTACCTGGACCAAAAACCCCAAAGACGGCAAAGACCAACTCGGCATCCTCGACGGAGAATGGCCCGATACCTACCTCGCCAACACCTGGGACGAATACATCGAAAACCACCTCCCCCTCGGCATCTCCAACCTCTTCCTCTTCGACGGCGAACAAGTAAAAGAACTCGCCGAACAAGAAAGCCCGCCCCCAGTAGTAGTGGATGCCATTCAATCTCTCTTAGGACTCGAACTCGCCGAACGTCTCGCCGCCGACCTCGATATTCTCGTCAGTCGCAAACGTAAAGAACTAACCAATAAAAAAGACCTCGCCGACCTCGACCAAATCGAAAAAAACCTCAACAGTTCCAACCAAGAACTCGCCCAAGCCAAACAAGAATTAGAAACCCTCCAACAGCAAAAACAAAAAGCAGAAAAACGCCACTGGCAAGCCACCAACAAATTCCTCACCGAAGGCGGAAAAATCGCCGCAGGAAAGCAACAACTACAGCAACAACTAAGCCAAATCGAAGAAAAAATAGACAAAAATCGCTTCCAAATGGCAGAACTAGCCGCCGGCCCTTTACCCCTAACCCTAGTTTCTCATCTCCTCGAACGAGCCAGCCAGCAAGCCAACGACGAAATTTTTCAGAAAGAAGGAGAAATTGCTCTGGATGCTTTTCGAGACAGAGACCAACGTTTGTTAGATTACCTCCAGAGGTTATCTTTACCTCCTCAGAAAATCGACAAAATCCAAGCTTTTCTCGACAGCGAAAATCAAACCCTAGCAGCGGATATTCAATCTGAAGAAGAACCCTGGTTAATCGCAGACAACGAAGCTTTGACTCAGCTAGAAAATCTCTTGCGTTACGAATTGAAAAACCATCAAAACACCGCCAAAGAAAAACTCCAACTTCTCCAACATCAAGAACTAGAAATGGTCTCTCTGGAAAAGCAAATTGCCGCAGCAGCAGCCCCAGAAATTTATCAACAGTTGGAAACAGCAGTTCAAAAAGCACAAACCGAGTTAGTAAAAGCAACCGCCAGTTGCGAAAATGCCGAACGTCGTTGCAAACAATTAGAAGATAGCATCGCCAAAATTAAAAAGAATTTATCTTCCTATACCGACAAAACCATCGACCGCAAAAACGCCCAAGATTTAATCGCCTCCTGCGGCAAAGTGCAAAAGACTTTACAGCTTTTCAAGGAAAAATTAACTTTGAAAAAGTTAAACAAGTTGGAAGTGGAAGTCACCGAATGTTTTCGCTATCTTTTGCACAAGTCGGACTTAGTGCATCGAGTGGCGATCGCTACCGACACTTTCGCTCTTTCTCTTTACGATCCTCAAGGTCTGCCGGTACCAAAACACCGTTTGTCTGCCGGAGAAAAGCAGCTTTTAGCTATTTCTTTTTTATGGGGTTTGGCGAGAGTTTCCGGGCGGCGTTTGCCAGTGGCGATCGATACTCCTTTAGGCAGATTAGATTCCTCCCACCGCCAACATTTAGTCGAACGTTATTTTCCCTCCGCCAGCCATCAAGTGATTCTCTTATCCACCGATACCGAAATCGGTCAAACTGAGGTAGAAACTCTCCGCGAGTCTGGGGCGATCGCCCGCGAATATCTCCTCGAATACAACTCCAATGACCGCCAAACAACCGTCCAAAAAGGCTATTTTTGGTAGGCCAATGGCCCATTTTTGCCGCCGCGAAAATTTTTTTGAGAAACCCCTTGACAACGCCCTTGACTTGCTCTATATTTTTAATATAATGGGATGGTTGCGCTTATCGCAAACAGCCACTATTCCCATTATGAATACTCTCATTTTTCAGAATATCAAAAAACCGCCCCCAACGCAACCCCTCAAAAAAAAATTTTTTTTCTGGGCCATTGGCCCATTTTTCTCGCCGCGAAAATTTTTTTGAGAAACCCCTTGACAACGCCCTTGACTTGCTCTATATTTTTAATATAATGGGATGGTTGCGCTTATCGCAAACAGCCACTATTCCCATTATGAATACTCTCATTTTTCAGAATATCAAAAAACCGCCCCCAACGCAACCCCTCAAAAAAAAATTTTTTTTCTGGGCCATTGGCCCATTTTTCTCGCCGCGAAAATTTTTTTGAGAAACCCCTTGACAACGCCCTTGACTTGCTCTATATTTTTAATATAATGGGATGGTTGCGCTTATCGCAAACAGCCACTATTCCCATTATGAATACTCTCATTTTTCAGAATATCATAAAACCGCCCCCAACGCAACCCCTCCAAAATTTTTTTTTTCAAAATCTAAAATCTAAACAGCCAAAATGGAACCACCAGTAGAAAGAATCAGACTGTCCCAAGGGGCCAAAGACCAATTAACCAAACTGAAGCGCAACACCAAAATCGAGAATTGGAACACCTTATGTCGGTGGGGATTGTGCTATTCCCTAGCAGAGCCAACGATACCCTCACCAGTGCCCATACCTGCCGATAGTAACGTAGAGCTAACCTGGCGAGTATTTGGCGGGGAATATTCAGATATTCTTTTAATCGCCCTCAAACAAAGATGCCACAACGACGGTTTGGGAACTGATAAAGAAACCCTGGCAAATCAATTTCGGCTGCATTTGCATCGAGGAATCGGCTATTTAGCAGGGGATCCTAATATTAAGAAAATAGAAGATTTGTTGGGGTTGGTAGAGCGATGGCCCTAGAGACAAGGGAGAGGGGGCAGACTTGCGGAGAGGGGGGAGCAAGCTCTTTATCGTTTTTCCCCGCAAGTCTGCCCTTGTCCTCGCAAGTCCGCCCTTGTCCTCGCAAGTCTGCCCTTGTCCTCGCAAGTCCGCCCTTGTCTTCGATAAGCCGGGAGCATCTCAATGCAAGAATAAACCCAAAATTTGAACGCTTTTAGGGAACGGGGAACGGGGAACGGGGAACGGGAAAAGAGGGAACGGGAAAAGAGGGAACGGGAAAAGAGGGAACTCTTAGCAGAAAAAAAGTATTTTTGGAAATATGAGATGCTCCCGATAAGCCCTATCTAGGTGGAGGATTTCTTCGTCTTTGTAAGAAATCGGGAATATCCAGACCCGGAGACTTCTTCGGTTCTGGGGATGGCGAAGGTCCGGGGGCAGGAGTAACACCCAGAGAGCGTCTGGGTGGGGGAGAAGCCTCCTTAGCAACAGGCATAGACTGAACCTCACCCGAGAAACCCGTAGCAATAACCGTAATTTTAATTTCACCTTGAAGGCGATCGTCAATCACCGCCCCAAAAATAATATTGGCATTAGGATCGACCACCTCATAAATAATTTCAGCAGCAGAATTAACCTCATGTAAAGTCAAGTCCGTACCGCCAGTAATATTAAAAACAACACCTTTAGCCCCTTCAATAGAAGATTCGAGCAAAGGAGAAGAAATCGCCATATTAGCGGCCTCCCGAGCCCGAGACTTACCAGAACCCATACCAATACCCATCAAAGCCGAACCCGCATCAGCCATAACAGCGCGGACATCGGCAAAGTCAACATTAACCAAACCCGGAACCGTAATAATATCAGAAATCCCCTGTACCCCTTGACGGAGGATATCATCAGCATATTGAAAAGCCTCTTGTACCGGAGTTTGTTCGTTAATCACCGACAGCAAGCGATTATTAGGGATAATAATCAGAGTATCCACCCGACTTTGGAGATTAGAAACCCCATCCTCAGCCTGAGTAGTGCGGCGGCGTCCCTCAAAAGAAAAAGGACGAGTAACCACCCCCACAGTAAGGGCCCCAGCCTCCTTAGCAATTTCAGCCACGATAGGAGCCGCGCCAGTACCCGTACCGCCGCCCATACCAGCAGTAATAAAAACCAAATCTGGATGGTCCAGAGCATTAGCAATTTCGTCGCGGGATTCTTCAGCGGCCTTTTGACCGATAGCCGGATTACCTCCCGCCCCCAGACCGCGAGTCAACTTTTGTCCAATTTGTAAGCGTTTCGGGGCACTAGAGCGACTGAGGGCCTGAGCATCGGTATTAACCGACCAAAATTCCACCCCGGCCACCTCGCTAGCAATCATGCGTTCGACGGCGTTGCCCCCACCCCCACCGACACCAATCACCTTAATTTTGGCAGCACTACTTAACACTAGCTCGCTACTCCTAGCTTCTTCTGTTCTGGGAACACCTCTAGAATCTGTATTTTTTTTTTCTCCATAAAACCCACCACTATTGCCAAAAGGATTACTCGAATCAACTGGTAAAGGAAAGTTTGCAGGTCCTGGGGAATGGGTACTTACATTTGTAGCCCCATTTTTTGTTTGAATTATCATTATCGGGGATGGTAGATAAACAATTTTTTTAGTTTAGTCAAAATTTAAGCTAACCTACTCTGATTTTCCAGAGCGGGGATAATTTAACCAGATAAGAGTGTGAAAACACCCTTTTGACCAAGCATTATAAAGGAAGTTATGGCATTTTTAACTATTATCAACTAAGCTTTACCCCGGCCCAAGTAAAGAACATGGCATTGGGCCAGCGGTCAGCGATGGAACTTTTTCCTTAGTCGGCCTTTGGTTTCTCTTGCCTGGTTCCTTCAATAAATTTAATCGAAGGAGAAGCGGGGTTTTTCAGATCGATGTAGGCAATTTCACCAGCATCTTGTCGATTTGGAAGCTGTCGCATCCGATCTAATACCGATAGTTGTTCGTTGAATTTGGAGCTAAAAGGCCCCAAATGAACGACACCTAGTTCGGTAGTCAAGATTAGGTTTCCCGGAGCTTGCCAATCGATTTCAAAAACTTTAACAGGAGTACGACTCAAACTTTTGTAAAGTAGCTGCCAATATTGCCGATACCGTTCTAAGGGGCCTATGGCCATCAAAGTTGGTAAAGAGCGACTTTGAGCCAAATGGGAATAAGTTGCCAAAGGTATCCAGTTGCCGTCGGCATCCAGCCATCCCATTTTTTCCGCATCGCCGGGCCTGGGAGTGGTACTTGGTTGAGTAATTGCCACGGGATGTCTTTCGACAATAAGTAAAGTCAAACCCGGAGGGAACAAGTGGCGCGTTACTAGGGCTCGGGCAATATGCGATCGAGACTCTAAGTGTCGAGCGAGTAGTTCGGGTTGGACGAACCAAAGAGACTGGGGATATTCCAGAGGTAACAAAGAGACGATCGCCTCGTCGGAAAGCAATTGATTCCCTTCGACATTCACTTGTCTTGCAGAAGAAATCCCCCAAAACGGTTGAGCGATCGCCCAGACTAATCCCCCGGCCATACCAGTAAGGGCCAAAGTCTGCCAAATTACCGCTACCACCTTCCAACGTCGGTGATGGCGCAATTTTTTACGGCGATGCCTTAAGACAGATTCGGAAACTTTTGTAGTATCGATCATTACTTTTACATTTCTTTACAATATCTATTTCCTTGTGTGGGGATAGCCCATCATACTTTTTACCCTCTATGTCAGTTAACCCCTAACTCAAAAGAACCAGAGTTTCAGAGAATAAGAATTTGGACGAATTCCTCAAAGCCAAATGAAATTAGAATCACCGACCTTAGACTTAGCAAAATTTTATCAGGCCTGCAACCCCAGCAAAACCCTAGTTGTAGGAAATGCCGAAGAACAGAAATACTATATCGACTTTGCCACGGTTCGAGGTAGCGACATTATTCGGGAGCTCCAACGAACCATTACTTTGCTTTCTGGTAACAATCCCACCTGCCAGTTATTCACCGGGCATATCGGCTGCGGTAAATCCACCGAGTTATTTCGTCTCAAAGACAATTTAGAGAAAAAGGGGTTTCATGTAGTCTATTTTGAGTCCAGTCAGGATTTAGACATGGGGGATGTGGATATCAGCGATATTTTATTAGCGATCGCCCGTCAAGTCAGCGAAAACTTAGAAGCATCAAAAATTCAACTCCGACCGGGATATTTTCAAAAACTTTTTGGGGAAATAACCGATATTTTACAAACTTCCATTGACGTTTCGGCGGAAGCAGAACTATCCGTTGGCATAGCCAAAATTACTGCTAAAACCAAAGATTCTCCCAAACTTCGTTCTCAGTTGAGACAATATTTAGAACCTCGAACCAGCACGATTTTAGAATCAATAAATAACGAGTTATTGGGGCGAGCTAACGAAGAATTAAAGCGACGAGGAAAGCAGGGATTGGTAGTAATTATCGATAACTTAGACCGAGTGGATAATTCTCCGAAATCCTGGGGACGCACCCAACCAGAATATTTATTTGTTGACCGGGGAGAGCAGTTGAAAAAACTCAACTGTCATGTAGTTTATACCATTCCCTTAACTTTAATGTTTTCTAACGATTATGGCAGACTTTCTAGTAGGTTTGGAGTGAAACCCAAAGTTTTACCGATGGTACCGGTTCAAGTCCGCAGTTTAAAACCCACTAAAGAAGGAACAGATTACGAACCCGGCATGGCATTATTGCGCCAGATGGTATTAGCAAGAGCCTTTCCAGAACTATCGGAAAGCGAACGAATAGAGTTCATTCCAGAAATATTTGATACTCCAGAAACTTTAGAGCGACTTTGCCGAATTAGCGGCGGTCACATGAGGCGTTTGTTGATGTTTTTGTACAGCTGTTTGCAGCAGGAAGACCCGCCTTTTTCTCGGGAATGTTTGGAAGATGTGATTAGGGAATATCGAGACGATTTGCTCAGAGCTATTACTCTTGATGAATGGGAATTATTGTTTGAAGTAGTCCAAAGACAAAGGGTAACAGGGGAGGAGGAATGTCAAACCTTATTGAGAAGTATGTTCGTGTTTGAATATCGCGATCGCCAAGGTCATTGGTTTGGAATCAATCCGGTTTTAGCCGAAACTAGCAGATACCAAGCTTGGCTACAAGCTAACTGCTAATGGTTAGGATAAGCAATTAACAATTAGCAATGGGGAATTGGGGTAATTACTGAGGATGCAGCCCAAAGTACCCCTTGCCCAAAAATGCAGTTTTCAAAGCATTGAAGAAAATAGGGAAAACAAGGATGAATGCTTTTGGGAAACAAGATGATAGTGCGGCTCGTAACCAGCGATCGCTCAAAAGATTAATCAGATCCCTATCATTATCTGGAGGTCAGTTTTCATTAATTTTTGCTTGTTGCAATTATGAAAGCCTGCAAGCAAAAATAGTTAGTCTGCTACGGGAAGAATCCCCAGTCAAGATTCAAGAGTTAAGCCTGACAAAGCAGATAAATACTCTTTATACTACGATTCAATTAAAATTAGAAAAAGAAGCGGAAGCACCTTCGGCTCTAATGATTTTTGGATTAGATAAAGTAGGAAATCTTGACGAACTACTACTTTCTACTAACCAAGTCAGAGATGAGTTTAGAAAAAAATTTAATTTTCCCATAGTCTTGTGGGTAACCGATGAAGTAGTAGGCAAACTGATTAAATTAGCCCCTGATTTTAAAAGCTGGGCGGCGGCGACGATTAAATTTGAACTCTTAAAAGATGAGTTAATCGAACTCCTGCTCGAAAACCGAGAAAACTTTTTTAAAGAGTTTTATAGCAGGGAAAACTTAACAGCGAAAAATAAGCAAGAAGGCCATCGCTTTGGCTGTTCTACTGTCCGGGCGAGTTACTGCTATCCAACCCTCCAACAACCTGTATCGATAAACAGTTTATGTAAAAATCGCCGTCAAGAAATAGAGCAAGCTCTCAAAGATTTAGGCAGTTCGACAGAAGAATTAGACCCAATTCTCAAAACAGATTTAGAATTTATCTTGGGTTGGGATGACTATGCTTTGGGTAAACTAGATAATGCTTTAACACGCTATCAAAAAAGCCTAGATTTTTGGCAACAGGAAGAAGAAAATCATCCTCAGAAACCCGGTTTTTTGGAAAAACCGGGTTTCTCGACAAGCTATCTAGAAAAACAAGGAATAATTTTATATTACATGGCTTTATGCCATCGGTTTAAAGCCACAAGCAATCCCAGAAAAAATCGCCAAGAATGGGAAAAGTCATATAGTTATCTCAAAAAATCCATAGAAGTATTTAAAAGTGCAAATCGCCCGGAATTAGTAGCAGAAGTAATTACTTTACTAGAAGAAGTGCTGCAAAAACTGGAAGCTTGGAAAGAATTACAGCTTGTTGCCGAAGAGGGTGTCCAACTACATTTTCAGCATTCCACCCACAAACAAGTAGCGAGAGATTATGGTTTTTTAGCAGAAGTAGCTCTGGCTAATTCCAATTGGTATCAAGCAAATCAGTTAGCTAACCTAGCCCTAGAAGTTTTAAATCAAGGTGGGGAGTGTCTGCCGGCTGAGGGAAATTTATATCGATTATTATTAGGGCGAAGTCAAAGAAAAATAGGAGAAGATTGGCAAGCTTTAGAATTGTTAGAAATCTCCAGGGAAACGGAAAAAAACTCTCTACAAAAAAATCGAAATTCCCTCAATAATAATAATCCTGCCCTGTATTTGGAGATTTTAAACGAGTTGCGATCGCTCTACTACAAAAAGGGCGAATATCTCAAAGCTTTTCGCCTGAAAAAAGAACAAAAGCAGGTCGAACATCAATACGGAATTTTAGCCTTTATCGGTGCAAATCAGTTACAGTGTCAACAACAAGTTTTGACAAATAATTTATCGTCAAGTCGCCCTAATGTGCCAGAGGAAATAGCTGCTTCTAGTCGCCAGCAAGACATTAAAAATTTACTAGAAAGAATTAGCCGGGACGATTATAAATTAATCGCGATTCACGGTCTTTCTGGAGTGGGCAAAAGTTCCTTAGTTAATGCAGGATTAGTACCGACAATGGAAAATATTAGCATTAATGCCCGTAATGTTGTGCCAGTGGTGGTACGAGTTTATGCTAATTGGATTGGCGAGTTAAATTTCGGTTTGCAAGAAAGGCTAAAAATTGAACAAGAAAAGCCAGAAGCAAAGGAGCAACCGGAGATAAATTATCGGGAGGAGTCGATTCCTACTTGGGGAAGAGAAACCACGGAATCATCCGTAGAACCTCTGCCGCGCACCTTGAGGCAAATCGTAGATAAAACGAATAATTTGGAGAGGGTCGTTCTCGAACAATTGCAGAAAAATGCCGAAAATAATTCCATAACTATTTTAATCTTCGACCAGTTTGAAGAATTCTTTTTTACTTTAAAAGACTGGAACGATAGATTAAGGTTTTATAATTTCTTGCAAAAGTGCTTTAAACTGCCTTACGTCAAAATAATTTGGTCCCTGCGGGAAGATTATTTACATTATTTATTAGAGTGCGATCGCCTGGAAAACTTTGATGTCATCGGTCAGAATATTTTAGATAAAAAAATCCGCTATTCTTTAAGCAACTTTTCTCGTTCCGATGCTTTAAAGGTCATCGAATGTTTAACAAAACGAGCCAAGTTCGATTTAGAACCTGCCCTAATCGATGCCCTAGTCAACGGTTTGGCAGATGAAAAACAAGAAATACGTCCCATTGAATTACAAGTAGTCGGAGCCCAACTACAGGAAGAAAATCCCCCAATTACAACTTTAGCTCAATTTCAAAAATTAGGTGCGAACCCGAAGGAAGCAAAAGAAAAACTGGTAAAGCATTTTATCGAGCAAGTTATTAAAGATTGCGGTGCTGAAAATGAAGAAATAACCTTGCAAGTTTTGTTTTCTCTAACCGATGAAAAGTTGACCCGTCCTCGGAAAAGCCAACAGGAAATTGTCTTTGTTGTCGGTCAACAAAGACAAATTTTTGCCAAGGAACTAGAGGCACAAAAAACAGGTGTTGTATTTGAGGCTTTTGCTGGTGGTAAAAGCAGACAAAACTATCAAGAAACTATCGAGATAATCTTAGAAATTTTAGTCGATTCTGGTTTAGTATTTGTCTGGAAAGAATTTTCAGAAGATCGCTATCAATTAGTCCACGATTATTTAGTCCATCCCATCCGAGAAAGATTTGGTTTAGAAAAACGCTTGCGTCAAGCAGAAGCAGAAAAATACAAAGCCGAAGCCGACACGAAAATCAGTCAAGAAAAACTAAATCGAGTTTTACAACAGCGACTGGCAGTAGCAATAGTGGGAATATGTTTGTTGGGCTCTTCCACTTTAGCATCGGTATTTTTTTGGCAAAGAGCGGAAGCGAGAAAACATCTGGCAGAAATAAATGCTTTAACCGCAACCTCAGAAGCTTTATTTTTCTCCAATAACAAATTCGATGCTTTGCTGGAAAGTTTAAGAGTAGGCATAAAGTGGAAGCAACTCAAAAAAATCCTCGGTAATAGCAGTAGTTTAAACGAGACAAAATTTAGGATTGCTGCTGCCCTACAACAGGCAGTTTATGACATTAAAGAAAAGAACCGACTAGAAGGGCATCGGGATGTAGTTTGGGGGGTAGATTTCAGCAAAGACGGTAAGATAATTGCTTCGGGAAGCGTAGATAACACTATCAAGCTCTGGGCCGACGATGGCACTTTATTAAAAACTTTAAAAGGTCACGATGAAAGTATTACTAGAGTTAGTTTCAGCCCCACGGAAAATCTCTTAGCCTCAGCTTCCCAAGATAAAACGATTAAGCTGTGGAATATCGAATCCCAATTGTGTCAGCTATCCCTCAAAGCGAGCCAACAATTTAAAACTACTTTTGTTAGGGCGAGTTTGCTTCTTAGCACTGCCGATCTTGGCAGAGATTGTACCGTTTCCTCTGTAAACATGGGGAAATTTTTCTGCGTCCCAGAGCAAGAATTTCCCTGCATGGCCCGTCGGCCCCTGACTCTTGAGGGACATACTCAAAGCGTTATTGCTGTCAGTTTTAGTCCCGACGGTGAGATTTTGGCCTCTGGCTCTTTGGATAAGACTCTCAGAATTTGGAGCAAGACTGGTGTTTTGCTACGGACTATCGAAACTGAATCTGCGGTAAATTGGGTCGCTTTCAGTCCCAATGGCAAGCTCGTTGCTGCTGCGGCAGATAATGGGATGGTGAGACTTTGGAATTTAGAGGGCGAGTTGGTGGGGGTTTTAGAACACAACCCTTCTGGAACTGCTCAAAAAGTTTACACTGTCAGTTTTTCGCCCGATGGTAAGAGCATTATTACTGGTGGGGAAGATCTGTTGCTGAAACTCTGGAGTTGGTCGGGCACGAAGGCCGTTTTGGAAGCAACTCTGAGGGGACATTCCCAGTGGGTTCTCAGTGTTGCTTTTTCTCCCGACGGTCAAACTATAGCTTCTTCTTCGGCCGATGGTACTATTCGCTTGTGGCGGCGCGACGGTACTAATTTTAGGGTTTTGCACGGGCACGGAGATAAGGTGACTCAAATTAAATTTAGCCCCGATGGCAAGATTTTGGCTTCGGTAAGTTATGACAAGACGGTTAAGCTTTGGAGTCTTCAAGAGCTAGATCGGCATATTCTTAAGGGGCATCGAGATCGAATTTTGGATGTGGCTTTTAGTGCTGATGGTCGGCTTTTAGCTTCTGGGTCTCGGGATAATACTATTAAGTTATGGACTCGGGCGGGAGTTTTGTTAGACACCCTCGAAGAACATCGCGATCGCGTTAACAGTCTTAGTTTTAGTCCCACTGCGAAAATTTTGGCTTCTGCTAGTTACGATAATACGATTAAATTGTGGTATTTCAAGTCGGAATTACCTTGCGAAAACTCTTCTTTTTCTACTAAGAATTTAGAAAAAGTTAGCTATCCTTTATTGGGCTTTCCTTGCTCTGTAGTTTTAACTCTTAAAGGACATACCGACAGCGTTATGAGCGTTAGTTTTAGTCCCGACGGTCAACTAATTGCCAGCGGCGGCAAGGACAAGACTGTTAGGTTGTGGAGCGTTGATGGTAAGCTGCTGAAAACTTTTAGGGGGCATACTGCATGGGTCAATAGCCTTAGTTTTAGCTCCGACAGTCGTGGAAACATTCTTGCTTCTGCTAGCGATGATGGAACTGTTAATATTTGGACCCTCGATTCTACTTTAGTGCCGGGAGAATCTCCCAAAATAGATGGTGTTTTGTTGAGAACTATTAAGGCTCATAATAATTTTATTTTAGATGTTAGTTTTAGCCCGGATGCTAAGATAATTGCCACCGCAGGTTATGACAATACAGTTAAACTCTGGAATCTTCAAGGTAAATTACTTAAAACTTTGTTAAAAGGAGCTAGCGATAGCGTTACTAGCGTTAGTTTTAGTCCCACCGAGCAGATAATTGCTTCGGCTAGTTACGATGGCAAAATTAAGCTTTGGAGTACTCATGGGGCCTTGTTGAAAATTTTGACCGGCCATACGGATAGCGTGATGAGCGTCAGTTTTAGCCCGGATGGGAATTTACTGGCTTCGGGGGCTCAAGACGATACGATTGTTTTATGGAATTTGGACTTGGACGATTTATTGGTTAGGGGTTGCCGTTGGCTAGAGGATTATTTGAGGACTAATCCTAATTTGGAAGAGAGCGATCGCCTTCTTTGCCAAGGAATTAACTAGGACAAGGAGGACACGGGGACACGGGGACAAGGAGGACACGGGGACACCCCCTCTCCCTTGTCTTCCTAGTAGTGGCGATGAAGTTAAATTAAGGTAAAGTAATGTAAAGAAAAATAAGTTTTAAATTCTTTGGTTAAGAGCCACTAAAAAGAAGCGTCCCATGAAGCGATTTTTTTCAAACAGAGTATTTGTATCAATTGCAGCAATTTTTCTAGGAATATGTTTGTGGGCGATCGCCCCGGCAGCAAAAGCTTACGACAATCCGGAGTTACTGCCTGACGCTCCAACTCCAATAATAGATTTGGCCGAAACTCTAACAGATATCCAAGAACAAGATCTGGCTGCCGATCTGGAAAAATTTGAATCGGAAACCGGTTGGAAACTGCGAGTTTTAACCCAATTCGATCGCACCCCAGGGCTAGCTGTCAGAGACTTTTGGCAGCTAGATGAAAAAAGCGTCTTGCTAGTTGCCGATGCTCGGGGGGGCAATATCCTTAATTTCAACGTCGGGCGTGCCCTTTATCAATATCTACCCAGAACCTTCTGGGTAGAGTTGCAAACTCGTTACGGCAATCAATTCTTTGTCCGAGATAGCGGCGAAGACCAATCCATCATCCAATCCTTAGAATCGATCGAGACTTGTCTGGAACAAGGAGGCTGCCGAGTAGTACCGGGACTGCCGCGAGAGCAGTGGATTTTAACCCTAATTACCTCGATTATTGGTGGGGTTATCTGTGGATTTGCCGCTCAACCGCGCAAACCGGGACAATCATTTGCCTGGCAATGGGCCTTGATTTTTTCCCCTCTTTGGGGTATTCTATTTATCGCCTTCGGAATCGGTCCCGTAGTTTCTCGGACGAACGATTGGCTGCCTCTGGTTAGAAATATTGCTGGTTTTCTCATGGGCTTATTAGTAGCCTATCTGACTCCGATGCTTAACCAATCGTCTGCATCAGATATGTGATGAACAGCGGTTGGTGGCAGGTAAAATCTTTTGGAGCTTGGGAAAAAGGCAATCCCAAGCTCCATTTTTTAAATTAATAACTATAAACTACTAATAAATACAATGGAATGGCACACGACAGATGCTCAGAGTTTGGCAATTATAGATCGCGAAATTGGTTCCCACGTCTTTTCACCGGCAGAGTATGAAATCGTCCGTCGGGCGATCTATGCTACGGCAGACTTTGAATACAAGTCTTTGATTGCTTTTTCCGATCGCGCTTTACAATCGGGGGCGGCGGCTTTGGCTGCTAGAACTACTATTGTTGTTGATGTGCCGATGGTACAGGTAGGAATTTCTCGGGAAATTCAAAACACTTTTGCCAATCCTGTATATTGCGCTCTGGATGCTATTACCAGACCTCAAAAGGAAAAAACTATAGCTGCGTGGGGTATTGAAACTTTGGCTAAACGCTATCCAGAGGGAATTTTTGTTATCGGTCAATCTCAAACGGCTCTAACTGCAATTGTGGATTTAATTGAGGCCGAGGAAATTAGGCCTGCTTTAACGATCGCGACACCTTCTGGGTTTGTGGGAGTAGATGTGGCTAAGTCTCGTTTAAATGATTCGATGATTCCTCATATTCGGATCGAGGGACGTAAGGGTAGTGCCGTGGTAGCTGTGGCCATCGTCAACGGTTTGGTGGATTTGGCCTGGCAGGCTTACGGACAACAAGGCCAGGGTAAGTAGGTGGTTCGTAGTAATCGCGAAGAGCGATTAGTAAATCGAGTCAAGCGCGATTACTACAATTTGTTTTTTTTAATTTCCGAACGAATTCGGCGGCTAACTTCAATAAAAACATCTTTACTCAGATAAGGATAATCGCTAACCCAGAGATTTTGACTGGGAATATAAACATCGGAGCATTTAGCAATGATGCTGAGATCTTCTAGGTCTGACATTACTACCATTAAAGCAACTTGACCGGGAGCGATCGCCTCATAAGAGCGGCGTAAAGGAGCTTGGATGTAAGTAGTAAATCCGGTGCGATCGCCTACTTCTAAATTGATTCGTTGTTCTAAGCTATCAAGAATGACCAGTTCCCCTTTTTTATTAACAGTTTCTTCTTCGCCAACCACTTCTTCTGTAATAAATACATCTAGGACTCGTCCTTGCCAAAAACCGCTATAGGGATAGCGGCGACATTGGAGGTTGCGCAAACTGGCAGTTAAAACCGGGCCCCAAAACCAGTACAGACCTCCGATGATTCCTGCTACTAATAAAAAGGGAGCGGTGCTGGAAGAGGAAACAATATTAATCAGGGCAATAACCGAGGCAACCACTGCCGAAATTAAAGCCCTTTTTAAAACATCAGCAAGGTTTCCCCAAGAATAAACATATTGATCGCCAGTGGCGACGGCGGGAATTAGTTGTTCGTAAGTTTTACGAGTTAAAGGAATTAACATATAGCAATTTCATCAGTGTTTAATTATTAACTTTCCAATTCCCAATTCCCAATTCCCAATTCCCCATAACCTAAATTATCTTTTCCAAACCATAGATTAAATTGGTAACTTGAAGGCTTTTGCGGATAGCCAGAAGCACGCCGGGCATATAACAAGCGCGATCGCTGGTATCGTGACGGAGGGTGTAAATCTGACCCGGGCCGCCAAAAATAACTTCTTGATGGGCAATCAAACCGGGCAAGCGGACGCTATGAATGCGAATTTGTTCGTCGGCCAGAGCCCCCCTAGCTCCTTGTAACTTTTCGCTTTCGTCTACTGCTGGAGGATTATAAGTTTTGCCGAACTCCGCCAACATTTGGGCAGTTTTAATAGCAGTGCCGCTGGGAGCATCGGCCTTTTGATTGTGGTGAAGCTCGATAATTTCTACATGGTCGAAATATTGAGAAGCAGCGATGGCCGCTTGCTGGAGGAGAACCATACCAATAGAAAAATTAGGAATAATCAAGACGCCGATACTAGCTTTTTCGGCAAACTCGGCCAAATCTTGAATTTGTTCGGGACTAAGACCGGTAGTACCGACCACGGGGCGGATACCGTAGGCGATGGCCGAACGGATATTATCGTAAACCCCTTTTGGGTGAGTAAAATCGACCATTACTCCCGGCTGTTTTTCCTGAGCGGCCATGACCAGCATTCCTTGGAGGTCGTTAAGCACGGGCACTTCTAAAGGGCCGCATCCTGCTAATTCGCCAATATCCTTACCCTGGTGTTCTGGACTGGTATCGATGGCCCCGACAAGAGTCAAATCTCTGGCATCGGCCACGGCCTTGACCACTTCGCGGCCCATTTTACCCGCCGCACCATTAACAATTACTGGAATAGGAGCTTGAGTTGTCATAATTTAAAGTATGCCAAAGTTCAACAGGAGCATTTTACACCACAGTTGGATAGCTTGGTAATTTTTAATTGTTATAGGATGGCGATAATCCTTCAACGATCTGCTATTTTAATAAATAAAAAAAGAGCTACCTGCGTTCTATTATGTCATTATTTTCCCTAATAAGTAGTACCAAAAATCCTAGTAAACCTCCCAGGAAATATTATTATTTGGTACTATTAAATAGCCTAACGGTGACTTTGCTAGTGCTGGTAATTAGGCAGTTAGGATGGATGCAACCCTTAGAGCTAAAAACCTACGATTGGTTCGTGCGATTGAAAGGAAACCAGTGGATAGATACCAGAATGCTGTTAGTGACGATTACGGAAAGCGACATTCAAAAATTAGGACCGCT
Source organism: uncultured bacterium (assembly GCA_964609515.1). GTDB lineage: Bacteria > Cyanobacteriota > Cyanobacteriia > Cyanobacteriales > Microcoleaceae > CALKCV01. The sequence continues at coordinate 16,475 of CAZSTZ010000100.1, forward strand.
GCCCCTTTCCGATGGCATCATAGCTCGGACGTTAGCCGAATTGCAAAAATATCAGCCGGCAGCAATTGGTTTAGATATATATCGAGATATTCCCCAACCACCGGGCAATGGGGAATTAGTAACTCAATTTCAAGCGCCCAATGTAATTGCTATTCAAAAAATTAGGAGTTCGGAAACCCCAGGAGTAAAACCACCCCCAAGTATAGCCCTAGAACGAGTTGGTTTTAACGATTTATTGCTCGATACTGATGGAGTAGTCCGCAGACAATTAATGTTTGCTAGTACCGAAGAAAACAAAAGTCATTTTTCTTTCTCATTGCAGCTAGCTTTATTATATCTAAAACCTTTAGGAATTGAACTAGAAAACAGTCCAGAAGCTCCCGAGAAAATTATCTTGGGTAAAGCTGTCTTTACCCCCTTAATTTCTAATGATGGGGGATATGTGAATACGGACAGTCGCGGCTACCAAATATTAATCAATTATCGGACTTCCGAAAAAGTAGCTAGAGAAGTAAGTCTAACAGAAGTATTAAATGGAAAAATTGAAGAAAGTTGGGTAAAAGATAAAATAGTGTTAATCGGCACCACTGCTCCCAGCGCTAAAGATTTATTTTTGACTCCTTACAGCCCCGCAGAAAAAGAAGAGGCAAAAATGCCAGGAGTCCAGATCCAAGCACAAATGGTCAGTCAGATCTTAACTGCTGCTTTGCCTAATAAAACCGACATCAAATACTCAGATAATTTTTTCTTTGCTAACCTTCCCAAAATCCTACCCAATTTCTCATCTTCTACCTTATTTTGGTATTGGCCGGAGTGGGTGGAAATTCTCTGGATAGGTGGTTGGTCTTTGGTGGGTGGATTATTAGCTTGGCAGGTAAACCATCCGGTGAAAATAGGTTTATTATTTACCGTTTCTGATGTTATTTTATGGTGGATTAGTTTGAGTTTGTTTCTCTTAGGAGGGTGGGTGCCTTTGGTGCCAACAGCCTTAGGATTTGTCGTATCTGGAATGGGAGTTATTGCTTGGAAAGAACTTTATTTTTCGTTGTACGATCGCCTCACCGGTTTACCAAACAAGCAGTTATTTCTCAATCGTCTGAGAAGGAAAATTCATTATAGAAAATTCAAGGAGCTTAATCTAGTTCAAAAAAACAGCAACTTTTTTATTGTAGATGATAACCCGAGAATAGGAGTTTTTTATCTAGATTTAGACCGCTTTAAAGCTATTGATGATTGTTTCGGTAGTTTGACGAGCGATCGCCTCTTAATTGCTGTCGTAAAAAGAATCCAAAAATGTTTGTCAAATAACGATGTTTTAGCGAGAATATCCATTGATGAATTTGCGATAAAACTGGATAAAATTAAAAATTCTGAAGCAGCTTTTTTGCTAGCAAAAAAAATCAATCAAGTCCTCCAAGAACCATTTTATATCGGCGATACAGAGATAACTATTACTGCTTGTATTGGCATTGTTATCGACAAAAATATCGAAACCCAAGCCTCGACAATTTTCAGAAATTCTCGGATTGCCATGTATGGCGCTAAAGCAAAAGGTCCGGGAAATTGTCGAATTTTTAGAACGGCAATGCACGCGGATGCAGTAGAAAGATTGCACTTAGAAAGCGATTTAAGAAAGGGAATCAGAAGGAAAGAATTTTTATTATATTATCAACCTTTAGTCTGTTTAAAAACAGGCAAAATTGTAGGGTTTGAAGCCTTAATTAGATGGCAACATCCCAAATCTGGCTTAGTTTCTCCCTGGAAATTTATTCCAGTGGCGGAGGAAACAGGTTTAATCATTCCCATAGGAGAATGGGTGTTAAAAGAAGCGAGCCATCAGCTAAAGGTTTGGCAGGATAAATTCCAATTTTCCCAGTCTCTAATGATGAGCATAAATTTGTCGGGAAAGCAGTTTTCTCAACCAGATATATTTGAGAGAATTAAAGAAATTCTAGAAGAGTCGGGGGTTGGGGGCGAAAATATTAAGTTAGAAATAACTGAAAGCGTAATTATGGACGACGTGCGGGAGGCGATCGCTCTTTTTGATAAACTAAAATCCCTCAACCTCCAACTAGGCATTGACGATTTTGGTACCGGCTATTCTTCTTTAAGTTATCTCAACAGTTTTCCGACGGATACTTTAAAAGTTGATAAATCTTTTGTGGGTCAAATGGAGTTAGAAGAAGATGGTACTAATACCAGTATTGTTAGGACGATTATCAATTTAGCTCATTTGTTGGGAATGGATATCATTGCGGAGGGAATAGAAACTAAGGAACAGTTAGAAAAACTGCGCTTTCTCGGGTGCGAATACGGTCAAGGTTATTTCTTTGCTAAACCTTTACCTGCGGCGGAAGCTGAGGAGTTGTTAGAGTCTAATCCGCGATATTTTTAAGTATTTTAATTGCTACTTATGCGAGCTAGTAGGGTGCGCAATGCGCACCTTACAAAATGCTGAAAATATTACCAAGGTACGGTTTTTATAAATTAATAATTATTTGGCGATCGCCTCGAATCAAATTAAATCTTAAATTCTTGCTAAAATCATTAATTAAAAAATTTAAGGTAATATTTTTTTCTGTCTCTGGGTCGATTAATTCTGAGTTAGCGATCGACATTGGAAATCTCTCTCCATCTTCATTGGTAACAACAAATTCTTGATTGCTGTTGTTAATTAAATAACCAATCTTTTGACGATTAATAACTGTTAATTCAATTGTAATGGCGTTATCTTTCCTTTCAAAAGATTGAACTTTAATACTTAGGTAATCAATCTCGACTATCTCGTTAATTTTGCCGTAAGTTACGCGAGGAAAATTTAACAGTTTTCTAACTAATTCATCGACAGTAACATAAGGATTTAATTCATAAATTTTACCATGGTTAGCTTCGAGTTCGGTTTCCATTTCCATCCGCAACCAAGCTGCATTTTGAATAGCTGTTTCGGTCTTTTCTTGAAGTTGAGAATATATGAGAGTATTTTCGTCTTTAGGATCTTCAACAAAATAACCTCGGTCTGACAGATAATTAATTACATCTCGGGATTTATTAAAAGCAGTTTTATTTTGTTCGTAGTGCAATAAAATCCAATGCTCAATTGCAATGCTGGAGAAAGCAATATTAACAACTTTTTCTCCTTTTTCTAGTTTTTGAGCATTTTCAAAAGCTTCTTCGTGTTTGGTATAACCATCCTTGTCGAAAACTGCCCAAACTTCATCGTAATCCTCGCTAGCTTCGCTGGCAATCTTTACGAGATTTTTTGCGTCTGTTTTAATAGATTCACCCTGCTTGTCTAATCCTTTATTTGTTTCTTCTTCACTGGGGTAAATTGTGATGGCGAAACCCTCAAATACTTCTGGCTTTTCGGCAATCTCCTTAAAATAATTTGGTTCCGTATTAGTACCTTCACAAACTATGTAAATACGATACTTCTTCTGTTTATCTTTCTTTTTTCTTTTCTTAGTCATCGCCAAAAATAAACTCCATTTCTTTAATATTAGGTTCTCCCCCAAATGTACCTTGCAAATACCATTTATCAAAGGGCGAATCATCTTGTACGCTGTCAAAATCTTGGGCCGAAAAAAGGTCTGTTTCACCATATTTATCTTTTTCAGTAAAGTAAATTTGGTCTTTTCTAAACAACTCCCAATCAAGTAAAGTTGTGTCGTGGGTAGCGAAGATTATTTGGGCGTTTTTAGGGTTGCTTTTGGGGACGTGAAATAATTTGATTAATAACTTAGAAAGCTTGTAATGCAGGCTATTGTCTAGTTCGTCAACAATAATTATACCACCGCTTTCTAAAACCAATAAAATCAAACCACCCAGTGCATAAAGTATTTTAGTTCCCACTGATTCTTGCTCCGACAAATCGAATTTAACCATGCTGGCTGGATTACGATTTTCGTAGCTTTTATGAACGGTAAGTATTTCGTATTTATGACGATCGATTATCCATTTTAACACCTCTTCTGGAATATCTTTAGGCGACTGCTCCAAAAATTTGATTTCACTTTCTTCAATAAGAAAATTATCAATGTGAGTATCAGCAATTCTCATTAATTTTGCCAGTCTTTTTCTGAGAGTTTCGTTTTCTAATAACTTTTGAGTAATATTTACTTCTAACCTTTTTCTAAAATCAGTATTATTTGAACTAAAAACAACATAGTTTTCAAAATACTCATATATTTTCCGCATTTGTTGGTGTTCTTCCGCTGCAACTAGCGATAAATAAGCAGATTTCTTAAAAGCCTTTTTAAAGACTTCATCTTGGTTTTGAAAAGAGTCTCCTAGAGTAACTTTTGACTTTTCGCGTTCAAACAATTTTTCTTTTTTATTCTGGAGGTTAAAGTACAAACTCTCCCCAATCACTTCTTGGCTATCGAAGGCTAAATTGTATTCGTACATTATTCCATCTAAGATGAAAAATAATTGAAAACCTGTCGGTTTTTGCGAGTAAGCTGAGTCTAAGAGAAAGGGTTTAAAAAAAGGAATATCGTCTTTGACATCAAACTTTACTTGATTGATAAAATGTAGAAAAGTTGATAAAGCTTGGATAATATTTGACTTGCCAGAAGCATTTGCTCCATAAATAACCGCAGACTTGAGCAACCGGAGCTCGTCGCCCTCCATTGGAGTAAAAACATTATCCGATTTTACATTAGATTCATCAGCGATAAGACTTAAAGTCTGCTTTTCTTTAATCGACTTAAAATTGCTTGCAGAAAATTCAACTAACATAATTGCTCCCAAAAATTAATTAATAGTAAAATTAACAGATTTATCAAGCGATCGCCCGCCCAACCATAATTTACCAGAAATCTGTCGGCCTTCCATTGCGCAGCCTACCTCAATATGCCACAATGAAATACGGTCATTAAAATAAGAAATAGATCGTGAGTCCAACAGCCCAACTAAGCAACGCTTTAAACGCCAAAACCCTGTCCGCAACCAGGCGACGTCCCGTTTTTCCCTTCACCGCAATTGTGGGCCAAGAAGAAATGAAACTGGCCCTCCTCTTAAATGTCATCGACCCCAAAATTGGCGGGGTGATGATTATGGGCGATCGCGGCACCGGCAAGTCCACTACCATTCGGGCCCTGGCCGATTTATTACCGGAAATTGAGGTAGTGGCGGACGATCCCTTCAACTCTCACCCCACCGATGCGGATCTGATGAGCGATCCGGTTCGCGATCGCGTCTCCCAAAACCAAGATATCCCCATTATCAGAAGAAAAGTCCAAATGGTAGATTTGCCATTGGGGGCTACGGAAGACCGCGTTTGCGGCACTATCGATATCGAAAAGGCTCTCTCTGAAGGGGTCAAAGCCTTTGAACCGGGATTGCTTGCTAAAGCTAATCGCGGCATTCTCTATGTGGATGAAGTAAACCTCCTCGACGACCACCTCGTCGACGTCTTGCTCGACTCGGCTGCCAGCGGTTGGAACACTGTAGAAAGGGAAGGCATCTCCATCCGCCACCCCGCCCGTTTCGTCTTAGTGGGCTCCGGCAACCCGGAAGAAGGAGAATTGCGACCCCAACTATTAGACCGATTTGGAATGCATGCCGAAATTAGAACGGTTAAAGAACCTGCTTTGCGAGTAGAAATTGTCGAACAACGGGCAGGTTTCGACCAAAACCCCCATGAATTTTTACAGAAATATCAACCAGAACAAGAGGAATTACAAAAGAAACTGGTGGAAGCTCAAGCTCATCTTAATTCTGTAGAAATAGATTACGATTTTCGAGTCAAAATTTCTCAAGTTTGTTCCGAATTAGACGTGGATGGTTTGCGCGGAGATTTGGTAACAAATCGGGCGGCAAAAGCTTTAGCAGCTTTTGAAGGTCGCCAGGAAGTAACGGTGGAAGATATTGGTAAAGTGATTGTTTTATGTCTGCGACACCGCCTGCGCAAAGATCCTTTAGAAAGCATCGACTCTGGTTCTAAAGTTCAAAAGGTTTATAGTCGGGTTTTTGGTTTGGCAGAACCGGAATAATAGGGAATAGGGAATAGGGAATAGGGAATAGGGAATAGGGAATAGGGAATAGG
>CAZSTZ010000101.1:0-7861 GCA_964609515.1 uncultured bacterium
GGATTTTGAGCTAATTTCAAATATTTACGAACTACTGCTAAGACTTTTTTCGGTTCTATTGGTTTGGTCATAAAACCGGTGGCCCCCACCATTTTTGCCCGAACGCGATCGACAACTCCATCGTTACCAGTTAAGATAATTATGGGCGTATGCTCGAAGAGAGAGACTCGTCGCAGTTGGGTACAAATTTCATAACCGTTGGCGATCGGCATCACCAAATCTAAGAAGATTAAATCCGGTTTGGCCTCAATTAAAATGGGTAAAGCTTGTACGGAATCTTGGACTGCGACAAAGCGATAACCGCCTTTATTCATGATTTTTTCTAAGAGCTTACCTACCTCTGGGCTATCATCCACGCAAGCGATGGTAGATTGCTTTGTTTCTTTTGATTTATTATCGGAAGATTCCACTAAGGCTGGACTTCCTTCTGCCCTTTGTTTGTCTGGAGTTTCCTTGAGTTGGATTAATTTTTTCCGAACGTAGGGAACGATAGAACCGGTCAAAGTGGGCAAATCTTTTTTAATTAAAGCCGAGATTTCTCGCAGAGAATTTTTACCGTTAACTAACTTGATTAATGTTTGGTAAGTAGCTGGTTTTGTTGCTTTTTGTAATTCTTCTGGCTGAGAGATAATTGGTACTAAATTAGGAGAACAAGCTGCTAAACCAGCTTTTTTCCATTCATCCCATAACTTTTGAACTGGTGGCAGAATACTTTCGGGACGAACTACGGCAAACATTAAGATTGATGATTTGTCTATGGCACCATCGGTGTCATTTTTATAAGTTAATTCTTCTCTTTGTTCTTGCTGGAGGATATCGAATAAAACTTCCTTAAGAGCCGAAATAACTATCGCTTTAGCTTGCTCTTGCGTCACCTTATTTCTTCTGGATAAAATTGATAGAAGATGGTAGTAGTAGCAGCTAACTGAATCTTCAGTTCGCAGCTTGAGATTAGCTAAAGAAATATTAGAACAATACTGATGCCAGAGTCGGTGAAAGCGCCGGTTAAGATGGGGACCGCCGGTGGCCCAAACTAAACGACCCAGGCAAAAGAAGAGAGTCCAACTTGTTTTTGATGCTACTACTTCTACCTTGCCTGTAAATTGTTCTGGAAGTTCCTGGAGAAGCTTGTTTTCGAGTTTATTAGTGTTTTTTTTGTTATGGCTCATAAGGTTCTTAACTAAACTTTGAAAATAATTTTTATAACTATGGTTGTTTTGGAGTAATTTTATGGCTTAAATTTTTGGGTACTATAATTTATTGTAGATCGGAGGCTGAAAAATGAATTGTAAAGTTTGTCTATTTATTTTTAACGATTTGTTAATTAATCTGTCTTGAGAAGGATATTTTGAGTAATTGTACGGTGACAAAATAATCAAACTTACTTTATTATCTCATACTCAGACTCAGAACGAGTATTTATACTCAAAAAAAGCAACTCTTTAGAGTATGAGCATGAATACGAGTCCGATCGCGATCGGACTGCTAGCCAGTCTGAGTAATTTTGCGTCTATATTGGGAGCAATACTCGCTTAGGAGGACTTTAACGGTGGATAATCGCACTCAATATCTTAGCTACCTCGCTGCCGTAGCTATTTCTCTATCGCCAACAACGGGGGTTTGGGAAACTTCAGCTTTAGCCCAGACAGAGCCAAACCCCCCTAATAACGTGGAAACTGGCGACTCCAAAACAAAAGCAGACGAACTTTTTCAAACTGGTTTGGAACAATTGAGAACGGGCCAGTTTGCAGAGGCCTTGGAAACTTACAAACAAGTCCTCGCCATTCGCCGAGAATTGAACGATCGCCCGGGTATCGCCCAAACTCTGAACAATATGGGCGATGCTTATAGCGAACGGGGCCAATATTCTGAAGCTTTGGACGTTTTGCAACAAGCTCTGGCCATCCGTCGAGAGTTGGGCGATCGCGGGGGGACGTCGGAAACTCTCAACCTCATCGGTTTTGTTTATCGCCGCCAGCGACAATACTCGGAGGCCCTGGAATTACACGAAGAGGCTTTGCAACAGGCCCAAACGGCGGGCGATCGCCGCTTCGTGGGGGAGTCTCTCCACAATCTCGCTGCAGTTTATACCAACCAAGGTCAATTGGATCGGGCCCTCGATTTCTACGAACGGGCGATGGACATCCGGAAGGAAGTGGGCGATCGCCGAGATATTGGCCGCACTCTCAATAACATGGGGGCTGTCTATTTTAATCTGGGCAACTACGATCGAGCCCTTGAAATCTATCAAGAAGCTCTGGCTATTCGTCGAGAAATAGGCGATCGGGCGGGGGAAGCTAGATTGCTCAATAATATCGCTTTTCTCTATCGCGAACAAGGTGAAGATTCCCAAGCTTTAAAATTTTTTGAGGAAGCAATTTCTACTTTAGAAAATATAGCCGACAACCAAGCTTTGGGACGCATTTATAACGTTATCGCCGAACTTTATCAAGAACAAAAACAACCGGCTAAAGCTTTAGAAGCTTACGAAAAAGCTTTCCAAGCCGCCCTAGATGCGGAAGATACAACCGCTCAAATAAGCGCTTTAGATTATTTGGCAGATGCCTATTATAAGGGTGGCGATTTGGTTAAGGCTAAAGATGCTTACGAACGAGCTTTAGCTATTTACCAGGAATTAGAAGATCGCCCCGCTGAAGGAAAAATTCTCAGCGGTTTGGGTAAGGTTTACGCCCTTCTGGGAGATGCCCAAAAAGCACGAGAATTTTTGCTCGAGGCTTTGTCTATTAACCGAGATGAAGCAGAACCGGCCGTGCTGGTTTCTACTCTGAATAATTTGGGGATAGTTTATAACAGTTTGGGGGAGTATTCTCTGGGTTTAAATTACCACAAGCAGGCTTTAAGTCAGTTGCAAAGTTTGGACGATAAAGCGGCGGTTGCTGTGGCTTATAAGGGTATGGGGGATGGTTTGTACGAATTGAGGCAGTATTCTCTGGCTTTGGGAAATTACGAGTCGGCTTGGGCGAGGCTTAAGGAATTAAAAGATAGCCAGAGTTTGGTCAATCTTTATATCAGTATTGGCAAGAGTTTAGAAAAGTTAGAAAGGGCTAATTTAGCGGTGGCTTTTTACAAGCAAGCTCTTAATCTAAAACAAGAATTAGGCAGTCCAGAAAATGCAATAATTAATCGCAATTTGGCGGGTTTGTTATTGCAAAGCGATCGCCTGGCAGAAGCGCAAGAGGTTTTAGAAACAATAAAAGTTCGAGAGTTGGACGGTTATTTGGGAAAGGAAAATAACGAGAATGCTGTAGTTTTGGAGATGCTACCCGCCGAAACTAAAATTTTTGAAGGGGATGGCAAAAATCTTGTTAATTTAGAGCTAGAAGAAAAGGATTTAAAAGCAACTAATCTGGAAGTTTTTAACCAGGTGCAAGAAAAATTACAGCGGTTGCCTGGGAGCGTTTTATTATATCCTTTGATTTTAGAAGATAGGTTGGAATTGGTTTTATTTAAGTCCGATGGTTCGGGGGTTCGTAAAACTGTAGAAGTGACGGAAGAGGAATTGAAAAGGGCGATCGCTAATTTCCGTTTGGCAGTTTCCAGCCGCCTCGGCGACGTGGAAAGACCGGCAGAACAGCTCTATAATTGGTTAATCGAACCGATAGAAAACGAACTGGAGGCAGCCAAGGCAGAAACGATTATTTATCTGCCCGATCGCCAATTGCATTACGTTCCTTTGGCAGCCCTTTACGACGGGGAAAAATGGCTGGTGGAGCGGTTTAATATTAATAATATTGCCGCCGCGAGTCTGACGGAATTTGATGCTAAAAATAACGGTTCGCCGCGAATTTTAGCGGCGGGTTTGACGGAAGGGAATTATAATTTGCAAGTGGGCGATCGGCAGGTTTCTTTAATCGCCACTACGGGAGAATTAGTAGAGAATTTGGCAGAAGCAATTCCGGGAACTACTACTCTTTTAGGTGCGGAATTTAGCCCGGAAGGAATGGTAGGAAATTTGAGCGATCGCAACATTCTCCATTTAGATACCCCAGTAGCATTAGTAACGGGAGAAGCGGGGAAAGGCAAGCCAGAAGATTCCTTTATTTTATTTGCCGATGGGGAGCGTTTTACCGTGCGAGAGCTGGAAACATTATCCCTAGAAAATCTCGATTTAGTAGTGTTAAGCGCGGTGGAAACTAACTTAGGTAGCGACATGGGAAATGGAGAAGAAATAGTAAGTTTTGGCTATCAAATGCAGCGGGCAGGAGTTGAAGCAATTATTACTTCTTTATGGCGAAGTGACGAGGAAGCCGTAGGGGAGTTTATGACCACTTTTTACCGGGTTTTGCAGGAAGGAAAAAGCCCTGCCGAAGCTTTACGAGAAACTCAAATTGCGACGATCGGCAAGGAAGGAATATCTGGGAGAAGTCCTTATTATTGGGCGCAGTTTGTCTTAATGGGAAATGGGTTTTAATTAGACTTCGCCGCAGTTGTCAGACAATAGACAATAGGCAATCGGCAATAGGCAAGAGGTAAGAAATTTGCACTTTAAATCAAATCGACTAAAAAAGATTTTACTGTTACTTTTTGCAAGAAGTCTATTGTTAATGGGTAATGGGAAATGGATAATTGCGGGGTTCCCCATTCCCCATTCCCCACCACAAAGGAGATCGAGAAACCCGGTTTTTTAGAAAAACCGGGTTTCTGAGATTCCCCATTCCCCATTCCCCATTCCCTATTACCCGTTCCCTATTACCCGTTCGCGTTCGAATTTTGGAAGTTGGTAGGAAAAAATAGGCCGGAGTTGATAAGTGTTGGCAAATTAGCGATCGCCACTTTTGCGATCGTGGCTTTGTTGTTGGGAATGCGCCAGCTTGGTTGGCTGCAGCAGCTCGAAGTGATGGCCTACGACCAGATGGTAAGATGGCGGGAGGAACCGGAGGAAGATCCTCGCCTGCTGGTCGTAGGTATTACAGAAGAAGATATCCAGGTTTTCAATAGATGGCCTCTCTCCGACGAGACCATCGCCCGGCTCTTAAAAAAACTCTCCGAGTACGAGCCGGCGGCTATCGGTTTGGATTTATACAGAGATATTCCCTACGAACCGGGGACGCAACAACTGACCGAACAACTGGAGACGCCGAATGTAATTGCCATTAAAAATTTGGGCGACGATCGAGTAAAAGGAGTTCCCGCACCGCCTGGGATACCATCAGAACGTATCGGTTTTAACGACATAGTGCTAGATGCCGATGGATCGGTGCGACGGAATTTGATGTTTGCTACCGCTGAGGAAGGAGTTTTCTTTTCCTTTTCTTTGCAATTAGCTTTACACTATCTCCAGGAGCGGGGTATTTCTCCAACCAACAGCCCAGATAACCCGGACAATATTTTCTGGGGAGAAGCAGAGTTTGTACCGCTAACCTCTAGCGATGGCGGCTATCGGAAAATAGACGATCGCGGCTATCAAATTCTGCTTAATTATCGTTCTGCTAAAAATGTGGCGCGACAAGTTAGCGTAACGCGGGTTTTGTACGGACAGATAGAACCGGAGTGGGTGAAAGATAAAATCGTACTTATCGGTACTGTTGCTCCCAGTATTAGAGACGTGTTTTTAACTCCCTACAGTCCGGCTGCAGAGGAAACCACGCCAAAGATGCCGGGGGTGTTAGTTCACGCTCAAATGGTCAGTCAAATTCTGGATGCTGTCAGCGGCGATCGCCCTTTATTTTCGTTTTGGCCGGAGTGGAGCGAGATTCTCTGGATTTTTGCTTGGGCGTTAATTGGTGGGGGTTTGGCTTTGGGCAGTCGCAATGCTTTGGTATTAGCCGTGAGTTTCCCCGTGCTGGTTTGTATTTTGGGAGGTATGAGTTTTTATTTGTTCCTCCATTATCGGTGGGTGCCGGTTGTCAGTCCTCTAGCAGGTTTTATTTTAACCGGTACCACCATTACAGCTTATCGAGCTTTTCAAGCTCAATTGCAGCAACAAATAGTGATGCGACTTTTGGGGCAGAATACTTCCCCAGAGGTGGCGGATGCTTTGTGGAGAAATCGCGATCGCCTGGTTAACGACGGCAAGTTACCCGGGCAAAAGTTGACGGCTACTTTGTTATTTACGGACTTGCGCAATTTCAGCACTATTTCCGAACAAATGCCCCCAGAAAAATTAATGGACTGGTTGAACGAATATTTATCCGCTTTAGCTCAGACGGTACAAGACCATCATGGGATTATTAATAAGTTTACTGGGGATGGCATTATGGCTGCTTTTGGGGTGCCGATCGCTCGTACTACTACGGAAGAAATTGCGGCGGACGCTTGCAGTGCCGTTGCTTGCGGTTTGGTAATGGGCGATCGCTTGCGAGAATTGAACGAATATTGGGCCCGGCGGGGGTTGCCTCCGGTGGAGATGCGGGTCGGAATTTTTACCGGTCCTCTGGTTGCCGGCAGTCTGGGGGGTAAGGAGCGATCGGAATATGGTTTAATTGGGGATACGGTAAATATTGCTTCCCGTTTGGAAAGTTGCGCCAAGGAACGGCAGGAGAGTATTTGTCGGGTTTTGGTGGGTAAGGAAACTTTCGCGTATATCGAGGATGATTTTGATTTCGAGCATTGGGGGCCGATGGCTTTGAAGGGGAAGCAACAAACTATTGATGTTTATCGGGTTGTAGGTTGGAAAAGTTGCCAGTTGTGATGGTTGGTAGCGATCGCGAAGAGCGATAAGTACCCGCGCAAAATTAGTTACATATCGAACAGGCAAGATGCTTTACGGGGGCAATTTTTTCTGCAAATATTTTTGCATACCTACTTAGGGTGCTAAAAGCGCACCTTACCAACAACCAACAACTGACAGCTACTTATTAAATAGCCCTTGGAAATAAGGTTGCTCTTTGAGGTCTGACAAAAACGGATTGACCTATTTTAAACTCCATTTTAGCAAATTGTTCTCGACTGACATTAGCAAAAATAGTATGTTCGTTTTCGAGAAGTAATTCTACTTTAATTTCCCCCCCCAAATGAATAATTCGCTTCACCGTTGCCATAGAACTAACCCCATGAGGAAAAGTTTCTATTACTAAATCGTGAGGACGAATAAAAACTTCTTTGCCTTGGAGTTTTTCTCGACTTTCTACGAATAAATTAGCGCTGGTAGGTAAGACATTTACCGGACCGATAAAATTCATTACAAAAGGTGTCGCCGGACGGTCGTAAATCTCGGCAGGAGTTCCTATTTGTTCGATTCTTCCTTGGTTCATTACCACAATTTCATCGGCTACCTCCATTGCTTCTTCTTGGTCGTGGGTGACAAAAACGCTGGTAATATGAACTTCATCGTGCAATCTTCTCAACCATCCCCGCAATTCTTTCCTGACTTTGGCATCGAGGGCCCCAAAGGGTTCGTCTAATAATAAAACTTGCGGTTCTACTGCTAAAGCTCGCGCTAATGCAACTCTTTGTCGCTGGCCTCCAGATAGTTGAGAAGGATAGCGATCGCCCAATCCTTGCAATTGAATTAATCCCAACAATTCCTCTACTTTTTGCTTGATTTTCTTGGGCGGGTATTGGCGAATTTCTAAGCCAAAAGCAATATTTTTTCTAATTGTTAAATGCTTGAATAAAGCATAATGTTGGAAGACAAAACCAATTTTACGGCGGCTAACTTCTAAGTTGGTAGCATCCAAACCGTTAATAAAAATTGCACCGCGATCGGCTGTTTCTAAACCGGCAATTATTCGCAGTAAGGTAGATTTCCCGGAGCCGGAAGGGCCTAATAAGGCTACTATAGTTCCCGGTTTTACTTCTAAATTTACTCTGTCTAAAGCTTGGAAATTACCAAAGTTTTTGGAAACTTGTTTGACTTCGATACTCATAATAAACCTCTGTTTTTGTTAGTGGTAATTGG
>CAZSTZ010000101.1:7961-9709 GCA_964609515.1 uncultured bacterium
AAACCCGGTTTTGGGAATCTCAAAAACCCGGTTTTGGGAGTCTCAGAAACCCAGTTTTGGGAATCTCAGAAACCCGGTTTTTTAAAAAAACCGGGTTTCTTAACCGGCAGTGCGACGCTCTAAAATTTCTTTAAAAATCAGCGTCAATGCTGCTAATAATGCCAGCAGGGCGGCGGCGCTAAAAGCGGCTTCGGTGTGATAATTTTTATAGGCTTGCTCCACAAAAATCGGTAAAGTTTGGGTGCGTCCCAATATACTTCCAGAAACAACCGCCACCGCGCCAAATTCTCCCATCGCTCTCGCGTTGGATAATAAAACTCCGTAAAGCAAAGCCCAACGAATATTTGGTAGAATGACTCGCCAGAAGATTTGCCAGTCGTTGGCGCCGAGAGTGCGGGCCGCTTGTTCCTGTTCGCTGCCCATTTCTTCTAAGACTGGGATGACTTCCCGGGCAACAAACGGTAGGGTAATAAAGATGGTGGCAATTACCATTCCTGGAAGGGAAAAAATTATTTGTAAGTTAATCCTCTCCAAGAAAGGCCCCAACCAACCGTTACGCCCGTATAACAAGATTATGGCTAGGCCGGCAACCACGGGAGATATGGCAAAGGGCAAATCGATAATGCTAATTAATAAAGCCCTGCCGGGGAATTGGTTGCGGGCGATCGCCCAGGCGGCAAAGAGTCCAAAAACGGTATTGAGAGGAACGGCAATGGCCGCAACGATTAAGGTTAGTTTAACTGCATGGAAAAACTCCCTGCTAGTCACCGCGCTTAGAAAACCCTCGAACCCTTGATGAAATGCCTCGTAAAATACTGCCGCCAGGGGTACGAATAATACCAAGGTTAAATAGGAGAGGGCGATCGCGATTAAGATCGACTTGCCATTAAGGCGATGGGAAAAATTAGACAGCATAACGACGTCCCCACTGTTGCAAGCGATTAATAAGTAGAAGCAACCCCAAAGATGCCAGCAGCAAAACGGTACCGATAACCGTTGCCCCCGTATAGTCGTATTGTTCTAAGCGTTGGAACACTAAAACTGGGGCGATTAAATCGTTAAAAGGAATGCTCGAAGAGATGATAACTATGGAACCGTATTCCCCCACCGCCCGAGAAAACCCCAATGCTACACCGGTCAAAATGGCGGGCATCAGGGGCGGGAGGATGACTCGGAAAAATGTTTGTGCCGGCGATGCCCCCAAAGACCGGGCCGCTTCTTCGAGTTCTGGTTCCATCTCCTGCAAGACCGGTTGCAGGGTTCGGACGACAAACGGTAAGGAGATAAATAACATGGCGACGAAAACTCCCAAACGAGTAAAGGCGATTTTAATGCCGAAGGGCGCAAAAAATTGTCCGATCCAGCCCTTGTCGCTATAGACTGTTGCTAGAACTAAACCCGCTACGGAGGTCGGCAGGGCAAAGGGTATATCGACCAGGGCATCTGCCAGTTTGCGACCGGGGAACTGGTAGCGAACTAAGACCCAAGCAATTAGAGTGCCCATGATGCCGTTAACGAGGGCGGCGAGGAGGGAGGTAACGAAAGTAACGTTATAAGCAGATAGGGCAACGGGACCGGTGGCGATGCGCCAAAATTCCGTCGGTCCTACTGTTAGGGATTTTGCGATTAAGGCCGCCAGGGGCAAAATTAACATTAACAGCAGGTAAGTTACCGTCACCGTCCAGGGCAAGGAAATTTTCGTTTTCCACTCTGCCCCTGGAGGATCGGTTAAGAAACCCGGTTTTTTC
>CAZSTZ010000101.1:9809-22115 GCA_964609515.1 uncultured bacterium
TGAGATGCCGAAGCTTTTTTAATTTGGTTTCGATGGTTCTTCTGGGTACTCATCATCGCTTTTTGTTAATTCTAGTTGAGTCAAAAAAAACCTTATTTGTAGCAAGCACTTTAGGGCTTAATAATTGGTTGGTAAGCACGCTTGAGTGCTTACTACAAACGAGGTAAATCAGTGACACTTGTAAACCTGTGAAGGGAGGTTAATAGTTGGGTCGCAGCGCGCACCTTACACTGTTGGTTGTTGGGTGGAGGTTCGCGCGCGCCCTACCTACAATTGTTAATTGTTAATTGTTAATTGTTAATTGTTAATTGTTAATTGTTAGTTGCGATTTTTTTCTGAATTTCATCAAAAATGCCCCCATCGGCAAAAAACTTAGTTTGAACTGCGCCCCAACCGCCGAGGTCGCTAACGGTGAAGAGTTTGTTAACTTTGGGATATTGACTGGCAAACTCGGCGGCTACGGTTGGACTGGTGGGACGAAAGCCGACTTTGGCAAATTCCCGCTGGGCTGGGTCGGTGAATAAGTAGGCGACAAAGGCTTCGGCAACTTCCCGAGTGCCCCGTTTATCGACGTTGGCATCCACCACGGCTACCGGGTTATCGATGGAGATGTTGTAGTCGGTGGGGATGAAGTAGGGGAAGGCTTTTCCCTGTTGGTTGGCGAGGATGACTTCGTTTTCATAGTTAATCAGTACGTCCCCTTGACCTTGTTTGTAGAAGACGTCGGTGGCTTCCCGGGCATCTTTGGGCAAGACGGGTACGTTTTGGAAGACTTTTTCGACAAAGGTTTGGGCTTGGAGGTCGCTACCTCCGGCTGTAGTTACGGCACCCCACAAGACTAAGAAGTTCCACCGGGCACCGCCAGAGGTTTTGGGGTTGGCGGTGATGACTTGGAGCCCGTCGGCGGCTAGGTCCGACCATTTGCTTGCTGGGAGGTTGGAATTTCGTTTGATAATAGCCGCTACGGATTTATGAACGATTGAGTTATTGGGAAGTTCTGTTTCCCAACCGGGATCTATAAGTCCCGCTTCTTCTATTTTTTTCGTATCCAGGGCGAGGGCGAGGGCGACTACATCTGCCGGCAGTCCGTCGATAACGGCTCGCGTTTGGGAGCCCGAACCGGCGTAGCTTTGGTCGAAGATTACTGTTTGCCCCGTTTTGGCTTTCCACTCGGCGGCAAATTTGGGGATGATGTTTTCGTAGGCCCTCTGGGTGACGGCGTAGGAGACGAGGGTTAGTTTGACGGTTTTGCTGTCTCCTGCATCACCTCCACCCGAGCAGGCAGCTAGGCCCGAGGTTAGGGCGATGGCCGCGAGGGCTAAACCTAGTAATTTAGAGGGCTTCCGGTTTGATTTGGCTGGGTCTTTTGGAGCAATCATGGGGCCTAACCTCCTTGGGTGGGTGGTTTTTTTGTTTTCTGTTTTTATTATAGATGTATTTCATTTGAATTGCAATACATTTTGAAAAATTTTTTGATTTTTTTTTGATTGAATTAAAAACTTAATTACAAACGGGCCATAATCGTGCCATAATCGGATTATGGCCCACCGATGGCCTTAATCTAAAGTCGTCAGCTAATAAATAGGAATAAAGACAATGGCTAAATCTGCCAAACAACCGAAATCGGAATTAATCGAGGTGCTGAGGTCGGAAAACTACTTATTTAGGGAATTGGAGGAGGAGTGGTTGGTGGAGTATCTCCAGCCGGCAAGTTTAAAAAGAGAGAAGTTGTATTCCAACCGTCCGGTGTTTACGGCTTTTCGTCCGGGGGTGTCTTTGAAGGTTCTCTATGTAATAGTAGACGGGGGGCCGGTTATAGTTAGAAGTACGCCTCTGGATCGAGTAATTGCGATCGCCTATAAGGGTTCTTGTTTTGGCATGAAAAATCTGCCCTTGAGTTACGGTTTAATCTGTAGGGCGTTTCCTTCTCTGGTAGAGTCTTATAAAACTACGGAGGCGATCGAGATTCCCGTGGAGAGAGTCGAGGCAATGTATCGGGATAGTCAAATATTTCGCGATCGCTACGATTATTTATTCGAGCTGCAGGAAAAATTCGAGTACCACCTGCTCAACTGTAGCAGCTATCCGCCCCAAGCGGTGGCATCGTTATTGCGAGCTTTGGTTTATCAAGAAAGGTCTGTGGGCAACCAACCGGATAAAAACGGGGTTTATATCTTCGACTTGCCTATAGATTTAATTGCCCGCGCTTGCCAATTAAACAACCGAACTGTAGAGCAGGTATTGAAGGGGATGCAGAAAGTTGGTTTATTGGAAGCGGCAAAAAAGAGCGATGTTTCTAACGATACCGTTCGAGTTATCGACCCAGAAGGGTTGAAAGAGGTTTACGGTGCCACGCGGGATAAGGTGAGTTGGTGGCCTTTGCGCTAGCTGGTGGAGCAGTTTGTTATAGTTCGTAGCAATCGCTTGATGTTTATCGGGTGGTGGGTTGGAAGAGTTGCGAGTTGTCCGCTAAAGGGTTGTAGAACAGGCAAGATGCCCGTTCTACAGCAAACTTAGCTGTTGGGCCGGTGGAGTATAACCCAAATGTTTCCAGGCCGCCGCCGTCAATACCCGCCCTCGGTGGGTTCGCTGCAAAAAACCGATTTGCATTAAATAGGGTTCGTAAACCTCCTCGATGGTTTGGGCATCCTCCCCCGTCGCCGCCGCCATCGTTTCTAACCCCACCGGACCGCCGTTATAGTTTTCGATCGCGGTCGTTAATATATGGCGGTCGGTCCAGTCCAAACCCAACGGATCCACCTTATACAATTCCAACGCTGCCGCCGCCACCGCCCCATCTACGGGAGTCAAACCTTTAACCTCGGAAAAATCTCGAACCCGCTTTAACAAACGGTTGGCAATTCTCGGCGTTCCCCGCGATCGCCTCGCAATTTCCTCCGCCCCCTCCGCCGTTACCGCAGTTTTGAGAATTTCCGCCGAACGCCGGACGATTTCGGCGAGTTCGTCAACCTCGTAAAACCGCAACCGCTGGATGGTGCCGAAGCGATCGCGCAACGGCGAAGTCAGGGCCCCGATGCGAGTTGTCGCCCCCACCAAAGTAAAAGGCACCAGAGGAATGCTGCGAGTTCTGGCACTTTTTCCTTGACCGATGGTAATATCAACTCGATAATCTTCCATCGCCGGGTAGAGTATCTCTTCCGTCATTTTCGATAAGCGATGAATTTCATCTATAAATAACACATCTCCGGGTTTGAGATTTACCAATAAGCCCACGATATCTCTTGGTTTCTCCAAAGCCGGCGCCGTCGTAATCTTGCAACTAGCCTTCATTTCCGCCGCCAAGATTACGGCCATCGTCGTTTTCCCCAAACCCGGGGGCCCGTAGAGCAAGAGATGGTCCAAAGCCTCCTGGCGAGACTGGGCCGCCGCCATCGCAATACCCAAGACTTCCTTTAAGTCCTTTTGGCCGATATATTCGGCCAGGCGTTGGGGCCTAATTTTGTCTTCCTGCTTGACGTCGCGTTTTTCCTCCGGGGTTGCCTCCGCCTCTACCAGACTGTCCCGTGGCGCTGCGGATGCAACTTCGGGTGGCGCTGCGGATGCTGCATCGCCCCCCTTCTTTTTTTTCTGTTTTGGCGTCTTGGAAGCGTTATAAGGTTTTTCTGGTTCTCGGGCCGATGATTTTGAAGAGATAATAGCCATTATTTAGTAATTAATAATTAAGTTTTTCCCATTTCCAAAAAGTTTAATCCACCCAATTTTCCCAGATTAAGTCGGGTATTCTTGAAAATTCTCTAACATTATTTGTTACCAATGTTACTCCTAAACTTATGGCATGAGAAGCTATTAAAGTATCCATTGGACTTATTACTTGACCTTTGATTTCTAGTTCTCGCCTTACTCGTGCGTAAACTTTGGCTGCTTTTTTGTCATAGGGCACAATCGTTAAAAACCTTAAAAATTCGTTCAGTGCCATCTGGTTTTTTTCTCGCTGCTGACTCTTGTAAACACCATATTCTAACTCAGCTACCGTAATTGATGAAATAGCTACATCAGCAGAGTCTAAACTTAAAAATTTTGCTCTGACTGAAGCCGGTTTTCTTTTAGTAATATAGATGCAAATATTAGTGTCTAATAACATTCTCATTACGACGGTTCCTCCCAATCTTCCATAAAGTCTTCGGTAAACATATCCCAACTATCAAAGAAAGCTTGCCAAGAGTTGTTATCTTTGGGAATTAAGACAATTGTATTGCCTACTTTTTTAATATAGACTTCATCTCCGGGTAAATTAAATTCAGCCGGCAAAAGCAATGTTTGAGTTTCGTTATCTTTTAAGATTTTTGCAGTTTTCATAGTCATTTTTTGGGTTGTTTTAGTAATTATTTGAGGTATCAGGATCCCCCCCCCCGCCCCCCTTAAAAAGGGGGGAGCTAGAAGCATTCAAAGTCGGGAGCATCCCATATTTGTAAATATATCGAAGATTCGGTTTTTTATCTAATGCATCCCTTTTCCCTTCTTGCCTTTTCCCCAACTATTGCCACATGAGCTCTTGCCTCTTGCCTAAAAGCGAGATTGCTTCGTTTCACTCGCAACGCTTCGCGTTTTTGGCTTTATTCTTGCATTGGGATGCACCCTTCAAAGTCCCCCTTTTTAAGGGGGATTTAGGGGGATCGAATATTGCTATTCGCTTCCTTCTAAAATCTTTGGCCGCTCTAACCAGCCTCCCACGGGCTAATTATCATTTTATGATAGAAAAGTTAATTACCAACCTTGGCCATGACCCAACTATCAGTACCAGAAACCGTCAGTTTTGAAGAAGCGATCGCCCTAACCCAAGAGTTACTCTCCCAGATAGAAGCAGGCCAACTCTCGGAAACAGACATCCAAACAGCGATCGCCTCCCTCGTTAAAAGTCAAAACGGGGCCAGAGGTTTTTTTGTCACCTACTTAACCGACAACCGGCAACTGGCCGATAAACCTACCCCCGCCGTCTTTGGGGCCTTAGAAACGGCCCCGGAGACCGTCCCCGAATTATTAGTCAAAAATACGGCCATGTCCTCAGCAATGGCCGTACATCATCGCCGGAATGGGGACGAAGAGATGGCCGCCAGTTCCGAGAGAGTGCGATCGCGCAGCATTTACTCGATCCAAAATCTCAACATTCCGGCCCTCAAAACCACCGCCCAAGAGCTCTACCATAGTGCCACCACTGGCGAAGGCGTTTATCAAGAATTTCTCCAACGTTGGGGTTACGACGAAGAACAACGAAAGGCCATAAGTCAAGCTTTAGAACCTTTGGTGAGTTAATCTCGACCGGTCCTCATCCCAGAAACCCGGTTTTTTCAAAAAACCGGGTTTCTCGACCGATCCTCTACGAACTTAAAACGTTGCCAGAAAAGAAACTTCGTTATAGAATCTGACATCAAGCAAAACTGCTTGGCCCCACGGAGGAAGACAACAATTGCTCAAAACCATGAAAGAAATTGGCCGCAAAGCAGACAGAATTCGCGATTGGTTGCCCGTTGAAGATCGATGGTGGGTCAACCTTAACCTGCTGTTGACCTTAGTACGAAGAGATTTAGAAGCAAGATATAAAGGTTCTATTCTCGGCAACCTGTGGCCGTTAGTCAATCAGCTATCCCAACTGCTGATTTACACTTATGTATTTTCCATCGTCCTCCAAGTCAAACTCAACCTCCAAGGAATGCCCCAAGACAGCAAATTAACTTTTGGACTGTGGTTGTTTGCCGGGCTCGTACCGTGGTTAGCTTTTACTGGAGGTTTAACTCAGGCCGCCGCCGTCGTCATCGGACAGCCAAACTTAGTTAAAAAAGTCGTATTTCCTCTATCTTTGTTGCCTTTGGTTCCTATTTTATCTACCTTTATCGAAAGCACTTTTGGGTTAGTAGCTTTAATCGCAATGGTAGGGTTATTAACCCACCAATTACACCTTACTTTATTCTTGTTGCCCTTAGTATGGTTGCCCCAGCTTTTACTAACAGCAGGATTGGGATATTTTACCTCCAGTTTAACCGTATTTTTGCGAGATATTCCTCAGAGTTTGGGAGTAATTCTCAACCTTTGGTTTTATTTAACTCCCATCGTTTATCCCGTAGAGAAAATTCCAGAACAGTGGCAATTTTTAGTCTTTTGGTGCAATCCTTTGACAGCGATCGCCGAAGTTTATCGCGACCTTATTTTAAAAGGAGAAATTAGTCACGGGATGGAGTTAGGAATTGCCAGTTTAATCTCCATAGCAATCTTTTACATCGGCTTTTTCGTGTATCAGAAATTGCGCCCCGCCTTTGCCGACGTTTTGTAATAATTAACAATTAATAATTAACAATTAACAATTAGGTAACGGATGAGTTGTTGGTAGGAGAATTAGTTATTTCCAATTCCCCATTCCCCATTCCCCATTCCCAATAAAATAATGTCAGAAACTATTATTTCTCTCCAAAATGTTTCCAAATGTTTTAAACGGTATGCTCATCCAATCGACCGTTTAAAAGAGATTTTATTTCCAGGAAAAAGTCGGGCGGAAGAATTCTGGGCGGTACGAGATATTAATATAGAAGTAAAAAAAGGGCATACTTTAGGAATTGTCGGGCGAAATGGTTCCGGCAAAAGTACCCTCCTGCAAATAATTGTCGGAACTTTAACTCCTACAATGGGGCAGGTAAAAGTCACTGGCAGAATTTCAGCCCTCTTAGAGTTGGGCAGCGGATTTAATCCCGAATTTACTGGCAGACAAAATGTCTTTTTTAACGGGCAACTTTTGGGGTTAAATCCTCAACAAATTGAGGAAAGATTCGATAAAATAGCCAGTTTTGCCGATATCGGCGATTTTATCGAACAACCGGTTAAAACCTATTCTAGCGGGATGTTTATTCGGTTGGGTTTTGCCGTTGCTACTAGCGTGGATCCGGATATTTTAGTAGTAGATGAAGCTTTATCTGTAGGAGATGAAGCATTTCAAAGAAAGTGTTTTGCCCGCATTCAAGACATCCAAGAAAGGGGCGGGACGATTCTTTTTGTTTCTCATGCTGCTTCTACGGTGGTACAATTATGCGACTCGGCTATTTTGATGGATCGGGGAGAAATGCTGCTTTACCACAGTCCGAAATTTGTGGTTTCTAAATATCAAAAATTGATTTATGCTTTTCCCGATAAAATACCGACTATTCGAGAAGAAATTAGAATTATTTCTAATTTAACTGCCGACGATTATTCTTTGGGCGAGGATGTAAAAGAAGAAGAGGAAACTTCGGATTTTAACTATAATATGGATGCGCCAAAAAATAATCTTAACGGCAGTCATCCAGAATCAGATTATGAGGAATATTACGATGAGGAAATGATGCCTTCTAATACCATCAATTATCCTAATAAGGGGGCGGAAATTATCGACCCCCATGTGATTACTTTGGATGGTAAAAGGGTAAATCATTTAATTAATCGTCGGGAATATATTTACACTTATCAAGTTGCTTTTAAAAATCCTACTTCTAAGGTTCGCTTTGGAATGTTGATTAAAACTTTAAGCGGGTTTGAGTTGGGAGGCGCTTCTTTACACGGTTACACGAAGTCGGTTGATTATATTAAAGGTCAACAAACTGTTAGGATTCAGTTTAAGTTTAAATGTCTTTTAAATCCGGGAGTTTATTTTTTAAATGCGGGAGTTGTGGGAATGTCTGACGACCATTTGACTTATTTGGCAAGGTGCATTGATGTTGCTATGTTTAGGGTACAACATTGTACGGACCATTCTTGCGGTACTGGGGTGGTCGATTTGTTAATAGAACCTAGTTTGACGGTTAGCAATACGAGGCAAGAGGCAAGAGGCAAGAGGCAAAAGTAGGCAAGAGGCAAAAGTAGGCAAGAGGCAAAAGTAGGCAAGAGGCAAGAGGCAAAAGTTTAACAATTAGCAATTAACAATTAACAATTAACAATTAACAATTAATAAAAATGATGGTTGAGGCGGATGAGAGGATAGTTAAGGTTTGGGTTGAAGAACATACTAGGTATCCTCAAAGTTTTAAAACAAATATCTCGGAAGCGGATGAGATGTTTTTATATGCTTTGCAGAATTTGGGCGATCGCGATCGGGCAACTATTCGCTATTATTTCATCGGTAAAAGAATTATTGATGCCGTCCAACAGGTTCTTAATTGGCATTTTGAAAACTCGGAAATCTCTTCTTTTTTAGATTTTGCTTGCGGTTACGGTAGGTTTACTCGCTACTTAATTCAAGAGTTACCACCGGAGAGGGTTTGGGTGGCGGATATTTATGCCGAGGCGGTCAATTTTCAACGGGAATATTTGGGGGTAAATGGCATTGTTTCTACTACTAACCCGGAAGATTTTACCCTAGAAAATAAGTTTGATTGTATTTTAGCTTGTTCCTTTTTTAGTCACATTCCCGAACAGAGATTTGCTAGGTGGATGCAAAAGTTATATGATTTGTTAACTCCCTCGGGAGTGTTGATGTTTAGCGTCCACGACGAGGCCTTATTGCCGCCTAATATAGAAATAGGAAATAAGGGGATTTTATTTGCCCCTGCCAGCGAAAGTCGGTTTTTGGATAAGGAGGAATACGGTACTACTTTTGTTAATGAAAAATTTGTCAGGAAAGTAGTAGGAGAAGTAAGCGATCGCCAAGCATTTATCTGTCGGATAAAGGAGGGTATTTGTGGGGCGCAAGATTTGTATTTAGTCGGCAAAAAACCTTTTAAAGATTTAGAGAGTTTTAATTTTCGACACCATCCCAAAGCGGGTTTAGACTCTTGTCAGGCGATCGCCGATGGGGTTATTCGTTTGAAGGGGTGGGCGATGGATTTTAACCCAGAGGGTAAAATAGATGAGGTTCGGATTGCTATTAATGGCCAAATAGTCCAAAAATGCCAACCTGGGCATTCGCGACCGGACATTGCCGAGAAATTTAACAAACCAGAATTATTAAATTGCGGTTGGTCTTGCGATTTGGTCGCGGATAAATTATCCTTAAATGATGTTATTTCTGTTAAGGCTGTTAATAATTACGGTTGGGAATGGGTTATGGAGGTTAATACTTTACAATTAATAATTAATAATTAATAATTAATAGTCAAAATCGCGCTCCGCGATTACTACGAACTACGAACAATTAACAAACTAATTTTATGAGTGGAAAAAATAGTAAGAATAATCGGGCTTTTTTGATTGCGGGGATGCATCGTTCTGGTACTTCTTTAACGGCATCCTTGCTGCAAAAGGTGGGGATTAATATTGGTAAGAAATTGGTGGGGCCGGAATATGGGAATATTAAGGGGCATTTCGAGAATGTAGATTTTGTTAAATTTCATCAGGAAATCTTGCGATCGCAAAACATAGATGACCTGGGCAGCAACCTTTTGGACGAACAAGAAATCCTTATCGGAGAAAAGGAGAAAAAAAGAGGACGACAGTTAATTAAAAAACATCAAAGAGGTAACGTTTTATGGGGTTGGAAAGACCCGAGAACTACGTTATTTTTAGATTTTTGGTGGGAATTACTGCCCCAGGCAAATTTTATTTTTACTTACAGAACGCCTTGGGAAGTAGTGGACTCTTTGTATCGGCGGGGAACTGACGAAAACTTGAGAGAATCTCCAGAAGTTGCCGTGAAAATGTGGCAGCTTTACAATCGGAGAATTTTAAATTTTGCTCAAAAATTCCCCGAAAGATGTCTGATAGCGAACGTCTATCAAGTAGGGAAAAATGCCGAAGGTTTTATTAAAGCGATTAACGATAAATTTAACTTAGATTTAGCCCCGCCATCGGAGGATAATTTTGAGGAGTCTTTATTAATTAAGAAGACAGAAAACAGCCATCGTCCCTGGTTAATCGAACAAAACTTTCCCAAAACTTTAGAAATTTACCGGCAGCTAAAAGCAGCAGCTATAGAAATAGAACCAACAGACGATGGGGATAGCAAAATTAGCGCCCCAGAGTCAGAACAATGGGCGTTTATCGACTGGTTTAACGTCCGCAGTTTGGAAAAACAAGCTAAGATTCTGCAATTAGAAGTAGAGGAATTACATAAAGAGTTTAAAGAAGCGCAAGAAAGAGCGATCGCCCTGGAAACAGAATTAGGAGAAACTCAATTAAACCTCGATGGCAAAGAAGTTAAATTAGAAGAAAATTCCCAGAAATTAGCAGGATTAGAAATAGAACTGGGAGAAACTCAAGCACAACTAGACGGTACAAAAGTAAAATTATTAGAATCTCAAACTAAAGTAGCGACTTTAGAAAGAAAACTCGGGCAAACCCAAGCTCAATTAGACGGTACCCAAGTCAAATTTCAAGACTCCCAGAAAAAAGTCTTGGGGTTAGAAACAGAATTAGGGCAAACTCAGGCAAGGTTGGCAGGTTCGGAAACTCGGTTTCAGGAATCTTTAACTAAACTTGTAGGACTGGAAACTAAACTCGGTCAAACGGAAATTCAATTACAAGGGACTCAACTTAAATTGCAAGAGTCCCAGAAGATTTTGTTGGGACTGGAAACAGAGTTAGGACATACTCAAATTCAGTTAAACACTGCCCAATTAAAATTAGGAGAGTCCCAGAAGAAAGTAGAGGTTTTAGAAACAGAATTGGGGCAAACTCAGTTGCGTCTGGATGGCAACGAATATCAATTAAAACAGTCCCAAACAAAAATAGGAGAATTAGAAGGGGAGCTGGGACAAACTCAACAGCGACTAAACGGTTCTCAAGTTAAATTAGACGAGTCCCAGAACAAGATACAGGTATTAGAAACCGAACTGGGGCAAACTCAACAACGACTTGAGGGAAGTCAACTACAACTGGGGCAAACTCAAGCAGAATTAACTCAAACCCAGACTGCCCTCGGTCAAACCCAAACGTTATTAGGAGAAACTCAAAGTGCCCTAAACCAAACCGAGACATTGTTAGGAGAAACTCAAACTGCCCTAAACCAAACCGAGACATTGTTAGGAGAAACTCAAACGGTTTTGGTACAAACCGAGGTAACTTTGGGGCAGACTCAGGCAGAATTAATCGCCCAACGGCAGGAAACCGAAGAACTGCGGGCGGAAATTTTGGCGATGCGGTCTTCTAAGTTCTGGAAGTTGCGCGAAAAATGGTTTGCTTTCAAACGGCGACTGCGGGGGTTGCGATATTGCATCCGCAAGGCTTCGCCAACGCGCTTCGTCTTCTCCCTCGACACTCCCACCAGTTGGGAAATATCTAACCCAGAATTAGAAGTAGTTGGGTGGTGTTTTGCGCGGGGCGGACAAGAAACCCGGTTTCTCAAAGAAACCGGGTTTCTGGGGGGAAGCATAGAAGTGGATGCCATTCGCGCCCGCATTGGAGACCAAACTTTTGACGGCAGTTACGGTATCGATCGCCCCGATGTCGCCCAAAAACACGACGATAGCCCCGCTGCCCGCAACTCCGGTTTCCACATTCAACTGCAACTGTCCCCAGGACGGCATCAACTGGTACTCGAAGCAAAAGATACTAAGGATAAATGGCACCGCCTCGCTTCTTACCCCGTTATCGTTTCTACAGTTCAAGCGAACTTCGACGCCCCGGCAACTTTCGAACGGCGGGAAGGAACGATTTTATTTGCCGGTTGGTGTTGCCATCCAGAACGAAAAATCTCCAAATTAACTCTCCGTTGCGGCGACAAAAGTATAGACTGCGCCTACGGTTTGCGTCGCAAAGACGTCGCCGAAGCGTTCCCCGACTGGGTTAACAGTTTGGATAGCGGTTTCGAGGCGACGATGGAACTGCCACCGGGAGAACGGCCGCTAATTTTAGAGGCAACTTTAGATACTGGAGAAATTGTCGGTTTTCAATGCCCCAATACTCTGAAAGTCCGCCGCTACAGAATTATAGACCGCGCCAAAGACAAACGGGGCGAGTTGTTGCAGTTGGGGGCGGCGGTTCGCAAGCGGACTGCAGAAAGGAAACAGCGTTTGGGGCGAGTTATACCTCTGCCCTGGGAGTTGCCTCGGATCGCCCGCCGGGTTATCGAGATGTATCGGGAACAAAAGAACTTTGGCGAACTGTCGCCGCCGCCAGGATTTTTGCTGCCGGCTTCCGTGAAACCTTACGAGGCGTGGTTGGAGGTGAATAAATGGGGCGATCGCGCTGAGGATTATTTAAAATCTCGCTTGGAGGCGGCGGCGGATAGTTTACCGAAAATTTCCGTGGTCATGCCCGTGTATAACCCGCCAGTAGAGTTTTTAAAACAAGCGATCGCCAGCGTCAGCAACCAAATTTACCAAAACTGGGAACTCTGCATCGCCGACGACTGCAGTACAAATCCTGAAATTCGCGAAATCTTAAGCGAGTTAG
>CAZSTZ010000102.1:0-22017 GCA_964609515.1 uncultured bacterium
GGCACTATTATCAGAGAAACTTACAGGAAAGAACGTAAATCTTACAAGCTAGATATATTAATTGGAGAGAAAGATATTATCGAGCTTTTTTCTTTTCCCAACCCACCTTATAGACCGACTAATCCAGAAGCTTGCGGGCTCAGACATCTTGCGTTCCGAGTCGATCGCGTTGAAGAAACTGTCGATTATTTACATCAGAAAGAAATCGAAGTAGAACCGATTAGATTGGATACCTTGACTGGCAAGAAATTTACTTTTTTCCGAGCTCCAGACAACTTGCCCATTGAAATCTACGAGGAATAGATTGGGTGAATTTCAATTTTGAATAGAACCAATCTTTAAGGATTTTTGTTAGTTGTTAGTTGCTAGTTTTTAGTGGCGGTTCGGAGGTTTTTTACAAAGATTCGATGCTCCTAGTTACATCGTTTTAGTTTGGACAAAGCTTAAAATAAAACCAAAACAAGGAACTATGAGAAATATGAGCGATAACCTGGGTCAGCTAAAAGCAGAAGTAAATACCCTCCAAGCAGAAATAGAGGCCCTCCAAGTAGAAATAAACAAACTGCAAGAAAGGCGATCCTCCTTTCGGGTAGCAGTCAGCTTCCCCAAAAACAATACCCCAGAAGCGATCGCCCAATTCCAACGGCAAAAGGCCAAAGAAGTAGCCCGGTGGTCCGAAGAACTCGAAGAAATTAACCGAGCCCTCAAACCCTTAGAAGTGCAACTGGCCCAAAAGCAAGCAGAACTGGCCCCCAAAGTAAGCCAACTGCAATGGCAAGAATTGGAGGAGAGCATCCAGACGGGGGGCCAACAGCTACAAGAGCAGGTAGAAAAAATCAACGAACTGGCAAACCGCCTCGATGCCGAAATCTTGACCCTCAAACAGATTTACCGAGAAGTCAACCCCGTGTACTGCCAGTGGTTGCAAAAGTCGGTCAAAGTAGTTGAATTTAAGGCAAAAACGATTCCTTATGCGTTCGTGAAACAGGACGGGTTTATTTTGGGCAATAAAAAGATCGAGGAGTAGGCTCCATTTGATAGTCAATACTTTGACTCAGGAAGAAGCTCTTTTATGAGTATGAGTATAGGTATGAGTATGAGTATGAATTAAGAGTAATTGCAAAATTGAGCTCCAGCCGTGGCGGGCCTCTGGTATTATCGAAGGTTTTGAAGGTACTTAGGTAAAAATAACATGGCAGAATCAAGCCAAATCCCATATTTATTGCGGGCAACTCGGGGAGAAAAATTACCGCGTCCGCCAGTCTGGATGATGCGTCAAGCGGGCCGCTACATGAAAGTTTATCGGGAGCTGCGAGATAAATATCCCTCGTTTCGCGATCGCTCGGAAAAACCGGAACTAGCAATAGAAATTTCCTTGCAACCTTTCCGCGCCTTTGAACCCGATGGAGTAATTTTATTTTCCGACATTTTAACCCCACTGCCGGGAATGGGAATTAACTTCGAGATTGTGGAAAGTAAGGGTCCGATTATCGATCCCCCTATACGCAGTTTAGCTCAGGTCGAAGCAATTCATCCCCTAGAACCGGAGGAGTCGCTGCCTTTTATTAAGACAATTCTGCAAACTCTCAGAGAAGAAGTGGGGAACAAAGCGGCTGTTTTAGGTTTTGTCGGTGCTCCTTGGACTTTAGCAGCTTACGCCATTGAGGGCAAGAGTTCCAAAGATTATCGAATCATTAAAAGTATGGCTTTTAGCGAACCTGCCATGCTGCATCAATTTTTGGGCAAAGTGGCAGACTCCATCGCCACTTACGTTCGCTACCAGATCGACTGCGGGGCCCAAGTCGTCCAGATGTTCGACTCTTGGGCGGGGCAGTTGAGTCCTCAAGATTACGACACCTTTGCTTTGCCCTATCAGCGACGGGTGGTAGAACAGGTTAAGGCAACTCACCCCGAAACTCCATTAATCCTTTATATTAATGGCAGTGCAGGACTGCTGGAAAGAATGCCCAGTTGCGGCGTGGATTTTGTCAGCGTGGATTGGACGGTTGACATAGGGGAAGCTCGCCAGCGCTTGGGCCCGAATGTGGGGGTTCAAGGAAATATCGATCCTTGTGCTTTATTTGGTTCTAAGGACTTTATTAAGTCGCGAGTCTTGGAAACTATTCGCAAGGCAGGCGATCGCTCCCATATCCTCAATTTAGGACACGGCGTTTTACAGAAAACTCCAGAAGAAAACGTCGCTTTATTCTTTGAAACCGCCAAACAAGCTGACAAATTACTAGCAGTTTCCTCTTAAGAATGGTTTCGGATTTGAGATTGTCTTTTAAGGCAATCTCAAGTCTGCCATTAACTTCCAAAATGCCTTTATCTCCTATTCCCTGATGAACTCTAAAAAGATTTTTATAACTGGCGCTAGTGGCTGTATCGGTCACTATCTTGTTGAAACTTTAATTCAACAAACTAAGCACGAACTGTACCTTTTAGTTAGAAATCCCGATAAGTTAAAAATAGATTGCAAGGTCCGTCCGGGTATCCATATATTAGAATCAAATCTGCGAGAAATAAGTCGCTGGACGGAGATTCTTAAAACTACTAACGTAGCAATTTTAGCTGCTACGGCCTGGGGAGGAACTCAGGAAGTTTTTGATATTAACGTCGTCAACACTATTAAACTGCTGAAGTTACTAAATCCAGAAGTTTGCGAACAGGTGGTTTATTTTTCGACCGCAAGCGTTCTGGATCGTCATAACCAATTACTGCCAGAAGCGAATCAATTTGGAACGGATTATATTCGTTCCAAATATGAGGTTTTATCTCAGATATCGCGCCTCAAAGGTTTGCCGCCAATTACTGCAGTTTTTCCAACTTTAGTATTAGGAGGAGATGGGATAAAACCCTATTCTCATTTGTCTTCTGGTTTGCCCGACATTGTAAAACAGATTAATCTGATTCGGTGGTTGAGAGCTGATGGCAGCTTTCACTTTATCCATGCTGAGGATATTGCTCGGGTGGTTCGATATTTGGCAGATAATCCTCCAGAAGCAAATCTACGGTTGAGAAAGTTGGTTTTGGGTAACTCGGCGGTAACGGTAGATCGAGCTATCAAAGAGGTTTGCAAGTATCTAAATAAGTTTAATTTATTTGGTTTTCCTCTGTCGTCTTGGTTGGTGGAAGTGTTGATTTTCTTGTTCCAAGTAAAAATGGCTCCTTGGGATCGGTTTTGTTTGGATTATCGTCATTTTACTTATGAAGATCCGGTTAATCCCGCAACTTTTGGTTTGCCGAGTTATTGTTCTACGATGGCAGATGTTTTGAGAACTCGGGGGATTTCTCGTAAGGGCAAAGTGAGCAAGCCTCCACTTATAGAAATTTCTGCTTTTGAGTCGAGTCATTAAGCGTTAAATCCTCCCCGACTTCCCAAGGGGGGGATTTTTTGAAGGGGATGGGGGCGATCGCGTCGAAACCTAAGCCAGAGAGCTCCCATCTACAAATTTAGAGAACAATAGAGAACAATTATGATTTCAAAAATAATATTAGAAAATTTTTTTAGCTTCAGAGAGCCGACGAGTATAGAACTCAATCCCGACGTTAATATTCTCCTGGGAATTAATGGCAGTGGCAAATCAAATTTCCTGAAAGCAATCCAGTTACTTTATGAGAGTATTATCGGCAACGGTTTGGAAGAAGTATTTTTAAAGAAATGGAGCGGTTTTAATACAGTTGCTAATTTTAATGACGACGGAAAAGACTATATAAAACTGTCGTTTGAGTTTGATAAAGATGCTATTAAGAAGATAACCAGTCAAGAAGGATATCAATTTCCAACTAATCCGACTTATGAAATCGAAATCTCTAAATTAGGTCAAACTTCATATTATTTAAAAGAAAAGTTATCTGCCCCAAGCATCAGAGAGGGCGAATCGGATTTTATTTTTATGGAAATGGATAACGGGCGGGGTATTATTTCGACGCGGGAAGAGGGAAAAGTTGGTATTCAGAGATATCCGCAAGAAAATAAAAAGCTTACTTTTAAATCTACGGAACCGGTTTTGAGACAAATATCGGAGCCCGAGAGATTTTATCCTCATTTTACTTTAAAGAGAGCTTTAGAAGAGGCTTCTATTTATTATTATTTTAATACGACTTTTTCTAGTCCCATTAGGCAACCCTCCAGCTATGGTACTGAAACCAAGTTGTTACCGGACGGACACAATTTGATGACGATTCTCAATCAAATTAAAAATAATCATCCTTTATACTACGAAAAAATCGAAGAAGCTATTAAGAAAATAAATCCGCATTTTAAAGATATCAATTCTGCTGCTTTTGGTTCTAAGTTGTATCTGGTACTTCGAGAAAAGTCTCTGGCAAAAACCGTTTCTATCGAACAGATTTCAGAAGGTACTCTCAGTTATTTGCTTTTGCTGTCAATATTATTTAACCCGGAAAGGGGGAATTTGATATGTATTGAAGAACCGGAAACTAATCTCCATCCAGATATGATAAATACAATAGCAAATGCAATAAAGCAAGCGTCAAAAGATACGCAAATAATAATTACTACTCATTCGCCATTGTTGCTGAATTTATTCGAGATAGAGGATGTTTTAATCTTTGAGAAAAGCGATCGCAACGAGACAGAGGTTAAGATTAAGTCGTCGGATGAATTTGACGAGTGGATGGATGATTTTCTGGTGGGTCAAGCTTGGTTACAAGGTTTGATAGGTGGAAAGAGATGGTAAATATGGAGAAAAAAAGTAAAGAAAGATGATAGATATTACCATTTACATAGAAGGGGTGCAAGGTGGAGAATTAAAAAATAATGCGGCATTAACTGTTGATAATTCTGCTGTTTTTCGCGAAAGTTTCCATAAGTTATTTTCTCAGCAGCTATCTCCTGAAAAATTCAATCTGATTATTCAACCGTTTGGCAGCGTAAGCAGGGCAAGAGAAATGCTCAAGCATATAGAAGAAGAGGGAACTAATGCTGTTATCTTAATCGATTTGGATGCGCCTAAAGAAGAAAGAGAAGAAAGACTGAAATATTATAATCCGTTCGATCCGACCAAAATCTTTTTTATGATTCAAGAAATGGAAGCTTGGATTATTTCCCAAGTTGATAAAATAGAAGAGTTTGGAATTAATGAGGGGCTGAGACGGAAAAAAGCTAGTGAAGAGATTAAGAATAATTCTTTAATTAAAAATAAACATCCAGAGGAAATTGGCAAACCCAGCGACAAACTTGACACAATTTTAAGGCAATATTTTGATGTTGTAAAAACCAGAGGTGGTAAAGAAAAACTCAAAGGTAAAAGATACTCAAAAGCTAAAGATGGACCTAAATTAATAGGGTTGCTAGAGTTACAATTTTTGATGGAAGATTTCGATGAGGCAAGGCGGTTAATCGATTATATCCAGGGGTAAAAAAAACTTAGCGATCGCTACTTTTGGAAACTAGACGGAAAACGGGTTTGTTGTTGGTGGCGATCGCTCCTCGTAAAAGATGACCTTTTCGACACGATGGGGCGGCGAATCGGAAGGATGGCCTTTTTGACTTTAATTCTAAACTTGACAGGAGGGGCAAAATAGGTTAATATCTTAAAATACTGGACAATAGGAGAAATAAATATGACAACTAGCGTTTCTTTAGAAGAACGGGTTGCAGCAGTAGAAGTTGCGATAATTGAATATTTGATAAAGCGATTGTAAAGGAGATGGAACAACTGTCTGGCGGTGGGGGAAATTGGCGAAGAATTGATGAGATAGCCGATTCCAATGTTATCAAGCAACAAAACCAAATATCTTGTGGTACGGCTTGCGGGGAAATGTTGCTCAAAGATCGAGAGATTTACGATGTGAATCAATCTTTAATTGCGGCTGAAACTGGAGTACCTGTGAGTGCTGAAGTTCTAGCTGTTACTCTGAATATTTTTGATTCCAGTGGGGTTAGAGTTTGGCAGGGTGGTACTGTTTATCTTCCAGGAGCAACAGACTCAGAAGTTATCGATATACTGGTTGGAACGGGTTCTTGGGGTGCTGTTTTATGGGAACCTTTGGCTCATTTGGGTCATATAGTAGTAGTTGATGGAATTGACGAAACGGGAAAAATCCTAATTCGCGATCCTTGGGATGCTACAAGTTATAAAATGAATAGAGAAGATTTTATAAATTACTGGAATAGTCAAGCCATTTATTCATTAAGACGATGAACGTAACAGTTTTGTCCATTAAACCTGCCCGAGAGCCTAACTGCCATGAAGTATTATTATCGATTGGTGAAGAGCGGCAAGTGTTCGAGTTTACAACTGAAGTTAATCGAGTGGGAGAACATCAACTGCAAACTACTCGGGCAGAGGATCGATTTTCAGATTTGTTTAGATTTAATCAACGAGTCGCGATGAATGTAAGTCAGTTGGTGGTTAAGTTTTACAATCAGGAAGCGATCGAACTTCCTGCAGATGTTGGTAATTTTGTCACTCCCGAAGAAGCTGTATCGAATTTGAAGCAGTTTAAGAAGCCAGAAACAGAGGATGCCAGCAAAGAAGGTTTAATCGAAGGAAGTCAAACTGAAGAAATGGAACTGGATACTCGTCACAAGGCGATCGCTTTAATCGAAAAGTTACCGGAATCTTTACTGGATGAAGCGGTCGAAGTTTTGGAATCTTTATATGTTAGGGCTAACGGTTTGGAGTAGCGAGACGATGGGTTGGTTGTTGGTGGCGATCGCCTCTAGCAAAAGATGACCTTTTCGACACGATGGGGCGGGAAACCCAAAGGATGGCGTTTTTGACCTCTATTCTAAATTTGACAGGAGGGACAAAATAGGTTAATATCTCAAAATATTGAACAATAGGAGAAATTGCAATGACAACTAATTTGCAAGGAGTTATTTGACAATGAGCGCTAACCTTGAGAGGATACAGATAACTGGACTATATGGAACGAACAAATGTATTGATGCTCGGATCGAGAACAATACTTTAATCCTTGTTGGTGAAAATGGTTCTGGTAAAACCA
Organism: uncultured bacterium; assembly: GCA_964609515.1. Lineage (GTDB taxonomy): Bacteria > Cyanobacteriota > Cyanobacteriia > Cyanobacteriales > Microcoleaceae > CALKCV01. The sequence continues at coordinate 6,979 of CAZSTZ010000102.1, forward strand.
CTTTCCTCCGCATACTATTTAATCTTCTAGCGGGACGTTGGCGATCGCTAAGTTTCTTTCGTTTTGAATCCGCAATTCTAACTCTAGATGGTGAAGAACTCAAAATTTGTCACTCTGACATAAAAAGCTTGAGGAAAACGGTTGATAATAAACGGTTGCGGAGATTGCCTAGAACCTTACGTCAAACCATTGTAGAAATGCTCGAATCTGGTGAGTCCATTCAAAACATTGCTAGCCAATATGCTGTTCCGTATCGCTTAATGGTGGAGGAACTATTTGATGACGAAGACAACCCTTCTTCACAGCAAGCTCAAAAAACCTTACAGGATATTATTCGCAAAATTGACGCTCAAATTCTTTATTTACCAACATACCGCAGGATCGAACGAGAGCTTGCAAGCGTAGTTGACTGGATCGATCCTGACGATCTGCACCGAAAAAAGACGCGATCGTTAAAGTTAGATCGGGTTCCTGCTTATATCGAACTTGTAGAATTTGGTATGCAGGACGTTCGAGATGCTATAGAAACCGAACTGGAAAGATTAGAAAAATTTCAAAGCGAAACTCTTAACGTACTAACTCTGAAACATTTTGGCGACATAGTTTCATCGGCCTACCAAGAAGAAGATATTCAAAAACTTTCTAATTGGTCCGATGCTGAGATTAAATCTGCATTCGATCGCGTCGATGAATCTATTGTAGATACTCGCCAGCGCGATGAATGGCTCAGAGCAATTCAAGACGCTAGATCTAAAGAAACGCCTTCTGAGAGAGAACGGATTATTTGTCACTATTTCCTTAAAATTCTCGATTTTCAGAAGTCTTTACAAGTAGAAGAAAAGAATATTTCAACTTTTTGCAAAGTTTGCTCGGAGTACATTGCGGATAAAGAGTTTGTTTACGACAGCGCTTCTTTTGAGTTTTACATACGTCCAAAGTTTGAATATAGCGATGGGGAATCAGTTCAACTGAGCGATTTATCTTCCGGTGAAAAGCAAGTCGTTTCGCTATTTAGTCACTTATATCTTTCTGGACAGTCGCGCTATTTTGTCTTAATTGACGAACCCGAGTTATCGCTGTCAGTGCCGTGGCAAAAAAGATTTCTTGTTGATATACGAAAAGGGAGTTTTTGTGCCGGTTTAATAGCGGTTACTCATTCGCCATTCATTTATAATAACGAGCTAAAACCTTACGCCCACTCTATAGGAGAATTCGCATTGCTATGACGGATCTGAATCCCTCAATGTTGGAGGTACACAGTCAATCTCTTGAGGAAGTTGATGAACCATATCATCAGTTTTTATTAATTTATCGTAAAAATGCTCGATGCGTTTATGGATTTGTTGAAGGTAAAGACAATCCGGTTTTCTATCGTCAGCTAATAGAAAATCAGCTTCCTGAAGGATGGTCGATTAAGTTAATTCCAACTGGAAGCAAGCAAAAGGTATTAAACTCTTTCCAAAGCATCAACTGGGATAATTTTTCTAATAAAAGAATTTGCTTTTTTATTGACCGAGACTTGGATGACTTTCTAGGTTCGTCGCCACGGGTAGAGACTAATATTTAGATTACAGACGGCTACTCAATAGAAAATTCCGTTCTATAATACCGCTTGAATTGTTGCTAGAAGTTTGGTAAAAACTGGCAAAGCAGCAGGTAATTTTTTGGCAAGATTGCGCTGAGATTCCTCTAATACTAGCTGAGAAATTACTACTTTTAAAAACCCGAGTTCTGCTAATGTTAATACAGCGCGACTTGCTCCGGTGGAAGAAGCAGCGCCGGCTATAATTACGCTAGAATCTGCAAAAATACTAACCATTTTTTTCGCGCTCTTCCCAAATATTTTGCCTTTCCATCGCTAACCCGTTTAAAAGTTCCGTTAAGCTAACTCCTTCAGCTTCCATAATCGAGACTATTTTATCTGCTAATTGAGGAACTTGGGGAGTTTTATTGGCGAGTAAAAAGACGTCGCCAACTTGAAGCAAAGTTAGTAAATCTCCTTCAGTTAAGTTAAGTTTTTCTCGCACCGCAGGGGGAATAGAAATAGCCCCTTCTGCTTGGAGGCGAAGGGGAAATTCTCGAAGGTTGATATCGTTTTCTGGAGCAAGGGTCACAAGCTAAGTCCTCCTTAATACTTGTATTTTGTTATTATAGCAATGAGTGTATGTTTTGGGTTTGTTGTTGGTGGCGCTTCTCGAAAAGGTCAACCGCCACAACTGTCGGACTACCGGAGGCGTTACATTCAAAAGCGATCGATGTCTATCTTCAACCTCCCCGCATGATAATCTGCGTGGCATTTCAAACAAAGTCCCATCATTGCTCGTACATCGGCAGGACCGCCTTCGCTGTAATAGATTAAGTGATGTCCTTGCGCTTTTTCCGATCCGCAGACTAAGCATACACCACCTTCCATGTTGACGGTTTCTCTTTGTGCTTTGATATGCTCTTTAGGACGTCTTTTGCTCATAAATTAGCTTTCCTCATTTCCATCAGTTATATTGCGAACTGGTTTATATTGAAGTTGCCGTTGATTACCTTCAACAATGGTTCCTCTACCCTCTGGGGCTATACGTCTTTTCGCATCTTTAATCCCATCGGCAAGTCGCATTCTCTCTTCTAAAGTAAGCAGATCTATCCTGGCTATTACTGCCTGGTCTCTTGGTTCTCCAGACTCTTGAGGACAGGTTCTACGGTTATGTCCTTCTTGACCGCACTTAGAACAACGCATTTTTTTCACTCTAGAAAGTTGACACTTTTAGCTCGTTACTACCATTGTTACGAGCGGATGTAGCTTGAGATGGTTTGATAATTTCTATCTCGTCTTCACCATAAGCAATAGTCATCCGCGTCTTACAGTCAATACGAGGAAGACCCATTTCATCAATTTCAATTGAATATAAGTCAATCTCGCCGTTGTTGCGCTGAACGACTATGCGCAAAATTTCTGGGGAGTGCCAATCGACTTGAAGCACTTTATCCCCTTTCTTTAAGATTTTGATTTTGGTATGGATTTGTTGAGTATTCATATTGATCCCAAAACTCTAGCGTTCTTCTCTTTTACCTCATTTTTTATTTCCTGTCAAGGATATCTACGAAGGTATCAAATCAACTTTGCCGATTTTACTATATCGTTTGCCGGAGCGATCGCGATCGAGTCTTCCTAGTGTCAGTAATGTTGGTGAGGGAATGGAGTTTATGATTAGGTGGCGATCGCTCTTTAAAAAGGTAAAGCATTCATCGACATCGCCAACCTCAACGATGGGGTTAAAAACCTCAGCGATCGCCTTCCAAACCTCAACGTTGAGGTTTTTTAGGAAAATAGTGGCCTATTTTGGGAGAATGATGGCCTATTTTGGGAGAACAGTGGCCTATTTTAGGAGAAAGATGAGGTTTGGAACCTCAACGGTGGCCTTTTTAACCTCAACGATGGGGTTTGGAACCTCAACGGTGGCCTTTTTAACCTCAACGATGGGGTTCGGAACCTCAACTGTAAACTTAAAAAGAGGGACAAAACGGGTTACTATAACAAAATACAGGGCAATTGGCTAAAAAACGTTGGTAGAAAGCTTAAGCTAGATATGGCTTTGGCCTTCTGGCACTAATCTGCCGACGCGATTTAATATAATTAAGTCATTAACTGCTTCAACTGCCGTCTAAGACAGTTTTTAGCTACCCCTGTTAATTGCCAGTTAAGTAATTAACAGACTGTAAAAGGATTTTTAAAAATGGTCAGCAAGGAAGAATCTGAGTTTAAAGAAAAGCTCATTGCAGATGCTGAGAAACAAATTGTCGAGCAGTCAAAACGAATAGAGTTTTATATTACGGAATACACGATTGAAATTTTAGCGTTAAAGATGAGTAACGGAGATTTTGAAATCCCCGATTATCAGCGTGAATTTACATGGGAAGATAAAAGAAGATCTAGATTTCTTGAATCAGTTTTGATGGGACTTCCCATTCCTTTTCTTTTTTTCTGGGAAAGTCCCACGACAGGTAGGCTCGAAATTGTTGATGGAGTACAACGTCTTAAAACTATTCAAGAGTTCGTTCTAGGTGACTTTGCTTTGGGTGACTTGGAAGAACTATCTTTATTAAGTGGATTAAAATTTAAAGAGCTGTTGGAGTCTCGTCAAAGAAAGATTAAAAATCGCTCTATACGAGGAATTGTACTTAACGAGCATACTGACGAACAATCTCGTTTTGATTTATTTGAGCGAATTAACACTGGTAGCAAGATAGCAAACAAAGCTGAGGTACGTCGAGGTGCTTTGGGAGGGGCTTTTCAAGACTTTGTTATATCCCTGTCAAAAGAGCAGTATTTTATCGATTTGGCCCCAGTATCAGAGAAACTAGAGAAAGAACGAGAACGAGAAGAATTAGTGACACGGTTCTTTGCTTATGGTGATGGATTAGAAAACTATAAAGATAGAGTCTCAGCTTTTCTTTACAATTACACAAAAGAAATGAATCAGCACTTTGAAGAACACCCAGCAGCTATTACAAAATATCGCAAAAGATTTAAAGATACAATGATTTTTATATCAAAAAACTTTCCTTGGGGCTTCCGAAAAGCGCAGGGAGGAAAAGCAACACCAAGATCGCGTTTTGAAGCAATTGCAATTGGAAGCTATTTAGCTCTAAAAAAGAAGCCCAGTCTAGCTAAAAAATCGATTGAAGTGCAAGATTGGTTAGGAAGTGAAGAGTTTAAAGAAGTAACTGGTGCTGATGGTGCAAATGTCAAAAGTAGATTGGTAGGACGCATCAATTTTGTTCGCGATCGCCTGCTTGGAGAATAGGAATGGATGATTTTAGTCAAGCATTTGAAGAGCGGTTGCAAGAGATAGAAACTTATCTCGATCTACTTGAAGCCTTGGAAAGGCAGGTTCAAAATGGGGTTCCTCAATTAGGTTCGGAAGGAGAAACAATTACCGTTCAACAACAAAGAATTCTTTATTCTAGCGTTTATCTTCAATTATATAATCTTGTAGAGTCAACTGTAAATCAATGTTTAAATGCTGTTGCTCGAAGTGTAATAGATCGATCTACACATCCAGGTCATCTGTCTGAGTCTTTACGTCGAGAATGGGTAAGATTTATGGCACGAACTCATACCGAACTCAACTACGAAAATCGTCTTGAAGGTGCATTGCAACTGTGCAATCATTTAGTGCAAATCTTACCAATCTCAAATTTTGAGATTGAAAAAGGTGCCGGCGGTGGTTGGACTGATAAGGGCATTGAGAAAATTAGCGAACGTTTAGGATTTTCATTATACATCGCTCCTGATGTTCGTCAAGCAATCAAACGACCATTTCGAGATGGTAGGACAGCACTTGAATTAATCAAACAATTTCGCAATCAATTAGCTCATGGCGAACTCTCTTTTGCCGAGTGTGGCGAAGGCGTTACCGTTAGCGATCTTCGCGATTTAACCAAACGAACGAGTTCGTATCTGCGGGAGGTTGTAGCTTGTTTTAAAGCGTTCATAGATGCGCATGAGTTTTTAATACCAGAACATCGACCGTGAGGAGTAAAAAAGAAGCTGTGTCCAAAATTGTTATCCCTAATAGGAATAAATCTACTGTCAATAATATCGATCGCTCAATCCGTGCAGTCGATTTATTTTGTGGTGTTGGCGGGCTGACTCATGGACTAATTGAAGGAGGAATTCAAGTTGTTGCAGGTGTAGATTTGGACCCACAATGTCGTTTTCCCTATGAAGCAAATAACGATTCTCTTTTTATCGATCGAGATGTTACTCAGCTATCGGGCAAAGAGCTTTCCGATATTTTTGGTAATGCAGAATTGCGATTATTAGCAGGTTGTGCGCCCTGCCAACCTTTCTCAACTTACAGCCAAAAAAGTCGCCGTAACGATAATAAATGGAGACTTGTTGCCGAATTCGGTCGTTTGGTCAAAGAAACTCAACCTGATTTCGTGACAATGGAAAATGTACCGCAACTTTTAGCTTGTCAAGTTTTCCAAAATTTTCTTGAAGATTTAGATGGTTATGAAATATGGCATGACATTATACAGTGCGTTGATTATGGCGTGCCTCAAACCCGCAAACGGCTGGTATTAATTGCCTCTAGACTTGGTTCTATAGAACTAATTCCTCCAAACACCTCTGCACGCGATCGCGCAACCGTGCGTCAAGCTATATTCCACTTACCTAAATTGGAGGCTGGATGTTCGGATCCCAAAGATCCGCTTCATACCGCTTCTTCACTAAGCGAACTCAATCTGCGCAGAATCAAAGCCTCAAAGCCCGGGGGGACATGGCGAGATTGGGATGAATCGTTACGGGCATCGTGTCATCGCAAAAATTCAGGACAAACCTATCCAAGCGTTTACGGTCGCATGGAATGGGATGCTCCCGCACCAACAATCACAACTCAGTGTTTTGGATATGGAAACGGTCGATTTGGACATCCCGATCGAGATCGCGCTATTTCTCTTAGAGAAGCCGCACTTCTCCAAACTTTCCCAGAAAGTTACTGCTTTCTAAAGCCTGGGGAGAGAGTAAACTATGCTAAACTCGGTCGATTCATTGGTAATGCTGTTCCCGTTCGCATTGGTGAGGTAATCGCTCAGAGTTTTTTATCGCATTTGTCAAAGTTAACATAAAATTGTCTTAATACTGAGACTTATTTTTCCTCACCGCCATTCCCCATCACCCCAACAACTCTATATCCACACGATCGCCCACCTGCAAACCCAACTCCGGGGCTACCGCGAGGTTGGTTTGTTGTTGGTGGCGATCGCTTCTAGCAAAAGATGACCTTTTCGACACGATGGGACGGGGAACCCGAAAGATGGCCTTTTTGACTTTAATTCTATACTTGACAGGAGGTGCAAAATACGTTAGTCTAAGAAAAAAACAACTATAACATGAAAACCATCGACAACATTTCTCTTCCACATCCTTTTCCCTATCAAGGAAGCAAACGAAGCATCGCTCGTTATATTCTGGCCCATTTCCCCAATAACGTTCGATGTCTTATCGAGCCATTTTGTGGTTCTGCTGCGGTTTCAATTGCTGCTGCTGCTTGCGGGCTCGCCGAGAGATTTGTTCTTAACGATATCAATAAACCCCTCGTGGATTTATGGCAAGAAATATTGAATCGACCAAATGAATTGGCTAAAGGCTATGAGAATCTCTGGAACGAACAGCATCCAGATAAAAAGGAGTTTTTCTTTCGCGTGCGCGATGAATTCAATTCAAGCCATCAACCCGATCGCTTGCTTTATTTGTTGGCGCGAATTGTCAAAGGTTCTGTCAGATATAATTCTGAAGGATTGTTTAATCAAAGTGCTGATAACCGACGTTCTGGTATGCGTCCAATGACAATGCACCAACATATTCTCGGGGTTTCTAGCTTGCTCTCCGGAAAAACAGATACTTCGGCAAAGGATTTTCGTGAAGTTATTGTAAGAGCGGAAAAAGAAGATTTAATTTATCTAGATCCACCTTATCAAGGAACTTCATTTACCAGAGACCGCAGATATTACGATGGTGTTTCTTATGATGAGTTGGTGGAAGCACTTTTAATGATGAACGAACGGGGAATTTCATACATTATTAGTTATGACGGACAAACCGGAGAGAAATCCTACGGTAAAAAACTTCCCGAGCAACTTCGTTTAAAACATCTTTATATTCGTGCGGGCAGATCGAGCCAAGCTACTCTTCTGGGTAACAAGCGCGAAACTATCGAATCGCTTTATTTGTCTTCGGCTTTAGTAGAGCGTTTGGATGACCAACAGCCTGTTGAAATTAAGAATACTTTACCAAAACAGCTAGAATTGTTTGTAGTATGAGTAACCAAGAGTATCCAGAAGACTTTCTCAAGTTGTTAGAAAGCGTGAAAGCAAAAAGACCGAAAACGGTAATCGACCATATTGTTAAGCACGGTCAAATTACGACGGAAGAACTGAAAAATTTATATGGATATAACCACCCGCCAAGAGCTATTAGAGACGTGCGCGAGCGTGGCATTCCTATTAAGACTTTTCGAGTGACTGGTTCGGATGGACGAAAGATAGCTGCCTATAAGTTCGGCGATATTTCAGAAGTTCGCTCCACTCAGCTATCGGGAAGAACGGCGTTTTCATCCAGCCTAAAAACTGCATTGATAGAGAAATATGGTTCTCGATGTAACATTTATCTGGAGGCATTTCCGGAGAGAGAGTTGCAAATAGACCATCGGACTCCTTTTGAAATTGCGGGAGAAAAGGGAGAACTATCAGATGATGTTGATGAATATATGTTGCTATGTGCATCGGCAAATAGATCGAAATCCTGGAGTTGCGAAAATTGCCAAAACTGGAATCTAAAGGAAATCGATATTTGTCGTTCTTGCTATTGGGCGTATCCAGAGTCGTATAGTCATATTGCGATGCGAGACATACGAAGGCTGGATATTATGTGGACGGATGAAGAAGTTTTAGAGTACGATCGCTTGAGGGAAGAGGCGGCAAAAGCTGGAGAAGAAGTTCCAGAGTATGTTAAGAAGGTTTTGCGCGACCATTTTAACAATAAAGATAGGTGATAAGGCAATTCTAGTGCGTATTTCGGGTTTCTACCTCAAGGTTTGCTTTTTTTGCTTCGAGGTTGGTGGCGATCGCCTCTAGCAAAAGATGACCTTTTTGAGACGATGGGGCGGGGAACCCAAAGGATGGCGTTTTTGACCTCTATTCTAAATTTGACAGGAGGGACAAAATAGGTTAATATCTCAAAATATTGAACAATAGGAGAAATTGCAATGACAACTAATTTGCAAGGAGTTATTTGACAATGAGCGCTAACCTTGAGAGGATACAGATAACTGGACTATATGGAACGAACAAATGTATTGATGCTCGGATCGAGAACAATACTTTAATCCTTGTTGGTGAAAATGGTTCTGGTAAAACCACTTTCCTCCGCATACTATTTAATCTTCTAGCGGGACGTTGGCGATCGCTAAGTTTCTTTCGTTTTGAATCCGCAATTCTAACTCTAGATGGTGAAGAACTCAAAATTTGTCACTCTGACATAAAAAGCTTGAGGAAAACGGTTGATAATAAACGGTTGCGGAGATTGCCTAGAACCTTACGTCAAACCATTGTAGAAATGCTCGAATCTGGTGAGTCCATTCAAAACATTGCTAGCCAATATGCTGTTCCGTATCGCTTAATGGTGGAGGAACTATTTGATGACGAAGACAACCCTTCTTCACAGCAAGCTCAAAAAACCTTACAGGATATTATTCGCAAAATTGACGCTCAAATTCTTTATTTACCAACATACCGCAGGATCGAACGAGAGCTTGCAAGCGTAGTTGACTGGATCGATCCTGACGATCTGCACCGAAAAAAGACGCGATCGTTAAAGTTAGATCGGGTTCCTGCTTATATCGAACTTGTAGAATTTGGTATGCAGGACGTTCGAGATGCTATAGAAACCGAACTGGAAAGATTAGAAAAATTTCAAAGCGAAACTCTTAACGTACTAACTCTGAAACATTTTGGCGACATAGTTTCATCGGCCTACCAAGAAGAAGATATTCAAAAACTTTCTAATTGGTCCGATGCTGAGATTAAATCTGCATTCGATCGCGTCGATGAATCTATTGTAGATACTCGCCAGCGCGATGAATGGCTCAGAGCAATTCAAGACGCTAGATCTAAAGAAACGCCTTCTGAGAGAGAACGGATTATTTGTCACTATTTCCTTAAAATTCTCGATTTTCAGAAGTCTTTACAAGTAGAAGAAAAGAATATTTCAACTTTTTGCAAAGTTTGCTCGGAGTACATTGCGGATAAAGAGTTTGTTTACGACAGCGCTTCTTTTGAGTTTTACATACGTCCAAAGTTTGAATATAGCGATGGGGAATCAGTTCAACTGAGCGATTTATCTTCCGGTGAAAAGCAAGTCGTTTCGCTATTTAGTCACTTATATCTTTCTGGACAGTCGCGCTATTTTGTCTTAATTGACGAACCCGAGTTATCGCTGTCAGTGCCGTGGCAAAAAAGATTTCTTGTTGATATACGAAAAGGGAGTTTTTGTGCCGGTTTAATAGCGGTTACTCATTCGCCATTCATTTATAATAACGAGCTAAAACCTTACGCCCACTCTATAGGAGAATTCGCATTGCTATGACGGATCTGAATCCCTCAATGTTGGAGGTACACAGTCAATCTCTTGAGGAAGTTGATGAACCATATCATCAGTTTTTATTAATTTATCGTAAAAATGCTCGATGCGTTTATGGATTTGTTGAAGGTAAAGACAATCCGGTTTTCTATCGTCAGCTAATAGAAAATCAGCTTCCTGAAGGATGGTCGATTAAGTTAATTCCAACTGGAAGCAAGCAAAAGGTATTAAACTCTTTCCAAAGCATCAACTGGGATAATTTTTCTAATAAAAGAATTTGCTTTTTTATTGACCGAGACTTGGATGACTTTCTAGGTTCGTCGCCACGGGTAGAGACTAATATTTAGATTACAGACGGCTACTCAATAGAAAATTCCGTTCTATAATACCGCTTGAATTGTTGCTAGAAGTTTGGTAAAAACTGGCAAAGCAGCAGGTAATTTTTTGGCAAGATTGCGCTGAGATTCCTCTAATACTAGCTGAGAAATTACTACTTTTAAAAACCCGAGTTCTGCTAATGTTAATACAGCGCGACTTGCTCCGGTGGAAGAAGCAGCGCCGGCTATAATTACGCTAGAATCTGCAAAAATACTAACCATTTTTTTCGCGCTCTTCCCAAATATTTTGCCTTTCCATCGCTAACCCGTTTAAAAGTTCCGTTAAGCTAACTCCTTCAGCTTCCATAATCGAGACTATTTTATCTGCTAATTGAGGAACTTGGGGAGTTTTATTGGCGAGTAAAAAGACGTCGCCAACTTGAAGCAAAGTTAGTAAATCTCCTTCAGTTAAGTTAAGTTTTTCTCGCACCGCAGGGGGAATAGAAATAGCCCCTTCTGCTTGGAGGCGAAGGGGAAATTCTCGAAGGTTGATGTCGTTTTCTGGAGTGAAGGTCACAAGCTCAATCCTCCTTTGCCAGGTAAGTGATTTCTCAGAGCCATCAACTCTCTAAGATAACCGGGTGTGAGTCTAAAGAATCTAGTAACTCGTAGTCGTACAAGCTTTCACCCAGATTGAGCTGTATAGGATAATCATCGAGCTGCTTTTGAAGATAATCATGCAAGATAGGGTTAATATCTGAAGAAATACTATTACGTCGTTCAGTAATTGAAACGCGAGCTGTTGAAGCACTGCCAGCAAAGAAGTCCAAAACTGTAGAACCTGGGTATGATAAAGCCCTAACTAACCTAGTAATTACTGCGCGTGGTTTCTGTGTGGGATGTCCAACACGTTCTTTCGAGTTCCCGTTCAGCCTCGGAATTTGCCAAACATTTGTTGGATTGCGACCTTTATCTACTGTTTCAGGGAGAAGGCGCTTATCCCTTTTGTATGCTATCTTCGTTTGCTCGTCGTATGGTTCTCTCACCGCATCTAAGTCAAAAAAGTATTGTTTCGTCTTGGCGAACCAAGCGATTTCTTCATGCCTGTTAGCAAAGTAGCGTTGAGCGCTCATGCCGTTGGGATAGTTCCACACTATCAAGTTGACTAATCGCATTTGGGAATTACTTCGCATATAGCTGACAATGGAAAGTAAATCACCAGTTCCCGCTTCATCTTGGTACTGTAGTCCTCCGAAAATGGCTATGCTGCCTGTGGGAGAAAGAACGCGCTCTGATTCTTTGAGCCACCGGGCGCACCAATCAACGTAGTTGGCGTGCGAATCCCAACTTGCCATTTTTATATTATACGGCGGATCGCAAATGATGAGTTGAATGCTTTCGTCGGGAAGTTTTCGCAGACACTCCAAGCAATCAGCAACCAAAACAGAATGATAAGTCTTGTGTATGACATCGTTTGGAATGTCTTTTTGCGAACTGTGCTTTTTTCCCTGCTGTTTTAAACGGTTCATGCCTATGAGGCGCGTATTGTGGTGAGAGCGATTTGCCATTTTTAGACTCCAAAAATTTCAAGGTTGTTCAGAAAATACTCGTCGGTTAAAAACTTGGGACCAAAGTTCTCTCGGAGAATGCTCAGGTCTTGGGGAGCTAGGCTATCCGCATTGGTGGGCCAAGCAGTTTTAAGAGAAGCAAGCCTCGCTTTGGCGATCGCTCTTTAAAAAGGTAAAGCATTCATCGACACCGCTAACCTCAACGATGGGGTTAAAAACCGATCGCCTTCCAAACCTCAACGTTGAGGTTTTTTAGGAGAATAGTGGCCTATTTTAGGAGAATAGTGGCCTATTTTAGGAGAACGGTGGCCTATTTTAGGAGAAAGATGAGGTTTAGAACCTCAGTCATGAGGTCTAGAACCCCAAGGATGGCGTCTAAAACGGCAACGGTGGCCTTTTTAACCTCAACGATGGTGTCTAAAACGGCAACGGTGGCCCTTTTAACCTCAAGGATGGGGTTTGGAACCTCAAAGTTGGCCCTTTTAACCTCAACGATGGGGTTTTTAACCTCAACGGTGGCCTTTTTAACCTCAACGATGGGGTTTGGAACCTCAAAGTTGGCCTTTTTAACCTCTTAACTTTAAACTTGACAGGAGACAGAAAAATAAGTTAATCTAACAAAATACTCGGTAGTACGTTAGTACATCGACAAACATCGGTTAAATCTTACCGAATCAAGTTGCAAGTGTAAGTGGTCAAAGTGCATTAATTGGAGACATACAATGAAGACAGATAACGGCATGAACATAGATACGGCACGAAGCTTGACTAACAATCTCAGGGAGATTAGATCGCTTCTTGAATCGTTAGGTCCATTATTAGAAGACGGAAAAGAAGAGTACCATCAATTCGTAGAAGAGTTTGACGGTGTGTTTTCAAAGATTGCTCCTCATTATACTCTAGCCATGACAGGAACCGTAAGCTCGGGTAAAAGCACGCTGCTTTCAAGTTTACTTAAAGAGGTTGAAAGAGGGAGAAACCGGCAGACACACCCAATTTCCTCAAGTAATCCTTCAAATGAAACGTTTGCACCAGTGATTGTTAGGTATGGAGAAAGTCCTTACTTAATTGTCCATTATTTTGAGGAGAAAATAATAAATGACCTGCGAAAAACGATGGATAAGCTGAAAAATACGAATAAAGAACCACATCGAATTGCTTTGTATGAGAATTTGGTTAATAAGTTAGAAAAAGTCGATCGTGTTACGGCAGGGACGGGAGCGCGAGGAGTTGTGGATCGAATAGATTTGGCTAACCACACTACAGATGAGATACGCAACATACTTCGAGATAAAATTGCACGCTCTTCTAAAAAACCTGGTGTATATGGTGTTTTTCGAGCAGAATTAGCATATCCTGGCGAAGTTCTTCAAAAACTGAATAATATTTACTTTGCAGATTTATTCGGATTTGGCGATCCAAATCCAATAATTGAAAGAAAGTATTCGCGTTTTATTTCGGAAGTGCCAATTGATATTGTGATTTATGTGTTTCCAAATCGGGCGATAACAGATCATTTTTATAAGCTGTTTGATATGTCTAACTTTATTGATGAAATCGTCTCTCAAAAACGATTTATGATAGTGCTTAACCAGGTTGATTCTTATCCCGATAAAAATAAGAAATGGTCAGAAATAAAGGCAGAGTTTCGTCAACAACTCTCCGAGCAGGTTCCCGTACTTCGTTCCTACATTAAAACTATTCCTATATTTTTAATGAGCGCTATATCAATCGACAACAGAAAATTTGATGTTCCAGAGGATATTCGGAAGGACTCGCTAGACGAACTTCATAAGCTTCGTGATAGCATAAAATGCGCTTCTAAGAAACTGAAATCTATTGCTAAAAGTCCACAATATTATTTGCAGCAACTATTTGATTTGTTGGGCTGGCTGGAATCATTAATTGAAATGGCACAGGTAGAGATGCAAGACATTGATGAAAACGTTCCCACTTTTACCGTTCTAGTAGATAATTTATCATCTCGTCAAACGAATCTTGAGAATGAAAGACAGGGCAAGCTGAATGGTTTTCAGTCTTCGTTGGAAGAGCGAGTTTTATCCAAACTTGGTACAATAGATTACGCTAAATATTATGCTGAATATGGGGCGGAGCAATCGCCCCCATTAGGGAATTCGAGAGAGTTGTTTCGGTGGATGACTAATGCTTCCGAAACCATTGCAAAGAACATTTGTCAAGATGAGTTGCTTCCTTACTTACAAGATATTATCCGATTTGCCTACAGTACAACTAAAGACGCTTATCAGGCTTATGTTGAGTTGCAGGATCGAGAAACCCTGAACTTGAGGGAGCGTCAGTCCTCTGGCATTAAAGGAGAATACACAGTCAAGCCATTTTATATGACTTTAAACCACTACTCAGGCCGTTTCCTTGAATCAGGCAGATTGGTTAATCAAGTTTTCGCTAACTTATTCAATCGCTTCGTGAACTGGTATCTTCTTAATCGGGGCAACAGAAATGCACAGGGAAGTATTGAACTTATCAAGAAAGAAGTTATCCAAAATGTTAAAGATGCTACTGAAATATTTATGTGCGTTTACATCTACGAAGAACCAGACTTGGTTAAAGCATATAAAACTCAAGTTGTAGATGCAGGAGAAGCAACATTGTGGAACCTTTTAGAAAAGCACGTTACCGACTTAGAAGATATGCTAGCTACAGAAGTGCGAATAGTAAATAAAAGAATAGGTTTGTATATAAATAGAAAGTTTTTTGTATCCAATAAAGAACAATATCGTGCAATAGTTGACGAATTGCTTAAGTTGAAAGAAAGAACTGAAGGAATAATTGTAGATAGTGTGTAAGTAAAGTTACCTTGATTTCATAACTCTATATTCTATCTGCTACAAAACCGGCGGTTCTTAAAAAGGCAGTTTCGGTATGGGAATGGTTTTAGGGTAAGTCATCGCCCCCACCATTCCCCATCACCCCAACAACTCTATATCCAACCGATCGCCCACCTGCAAACCCAACTCCTCGGCCCTCCCACCGCGCA
>CAZSTZ010000103.1:0-21869 GCA_964609515.1 uncultured bacterium
CTCGTGCGATTCGTTGGGCCAAAGAAGCCAGTAAGCAACATGGCCCGTCCCCAATGAAAATGAGGGCCCCAAAAGGAAGCCCTCATTATCACCGGGATAACTCATATTTTCATGTAGGTTAAATTCCTATCCTCTTAGTTAAGGAGTGACTCCGATGGTCAGGTTGTCAAGGATTAGCACCCTTGCCTCTCCGTGCATGGCCATAATGTAGGATAAGGTCTAAGGATTAAGGCCGAAGCTGCTAGGGAAGTCTAATATGGATAAGCATATGAATCTTATGAAGCTGTCGTTATACTAGACCGGGGTAATTATCCTTGTATGTGGCCTAAAAACCCGCCCCGAGGCCAAAATGGTATGGTTCGCTTGCGCTTGGTCATCGAGATATGGGCCAAGATTAACTGGTAGAACTCGGCAGGTTTAAGAGTCCTAAGTTAGACATGAAATGAAATATGGGAACGAAGTAACTCCTTTTGTCCTCCTACAATTTAATTGAGGTAGGGAAAGCTTAACCAAATGGACATTAGGAATAAGGATGCCCTAAGAAGCAAATGCCAATAGGAAAGCTATTGGATACGCTGACGTGGGGCAGGTAGCTAGGAGAGCAAGTACGTCAATAAACTGAATAATGCCCAAAACGCACTCAGGAAACTGACTAGCGTGGGATGCTATATAATGCGTACAGTGAGCTAAAGACTGACTTCTGTAATTGTCCAGAAGTAAAGGCAAACACAATGTGTCGAACGGTTGGCAGCCATCAAGGCGGTTATGTAAGGAAAAGTTGAAAGCAGAAAGCCAGAAAACCCTAGCCCAGGAGCCGTATAAGCTGGAAACTCTTACGTACGGTTTTGAATTAGAGGTGAGGAGTTGAAATGCTCCCATCGACTATAACAAAAACCCACTCATCCAAACCACCATGTCCAAAAAGCGCAAAAGCAAAGAAACAGACCCCTTAAGCAAATGGCTGGCCTTAGACTGGGAACGACCGGAGCGATCGTACAACCCAGACCTGCGGGATTTTCTGGCCAATTTGCTAGACTACCCCAAAACCCAGGTAGTCACCGAAGACAAAGGCGGTGGCGGCTATCCCGATCTAAAACTGCTAACTTCCGATAAAATTGCTTGGGTGGTAGGGGATTTAAAAAAAGACGATGCCGAACTGACTTCCGAGAAAGGTCGAAACAACCTGTGGAACGCCAAACGTAAATATGTTGACGGCTTAACCCGATACGTTTTATTTTTAACAGCCAATTATCTTTGGATAGTATTGCCCACTGGAGAACCCGTAACGGGATTCGAGGAACCGTTAAATTTAGCGGCAACTACTTACGAAGAATTAAAAGCACAACTACAGTTTATTGCTGCCGAAAAAGCAGAACACGACAGCCAATGGGCGAGCCTTGTTGAGGGAAAACTGCCCTACGTCTATCTCAAACTTGACGACGCCGACACTTTAAATAGATTGCGGCAAGACCTACAAGCGAGTTTTGCCGAATTGAACGCAGCGGGAGAAAAAGCGATCGCGCGATTGTTACAAGAATATAAAGAGTCTCAAAAAAAAAAGCAAAATCAAACGCAACTTAATCGCCGCCCCAGACTCCCAGGGTCGGGCTTTAATACCCTTGGAAACTCAATACGACTTTCACCGACATTTATTTGAGAACCTTTTCCCCCGGTTCGAGGACCAATACGGGCGAGAAGTCAGCGTCACAGGCAAACAAGTAGAAAAGCAAATAGAAGCGCGAATTAGGGAAGCCTTTGTTGCCGACTCGGTGGCAGTGTTAATCGCCCGAGTGCTGTTTCTGAGGTTAGTAGAGGATTTGGGGTTGAGCAACAAGCGGCGACTCTCTAACGGCGGGCCCCAAGATTGGGCCGCTTTTGTCGAACAACTGACCGGAGATGCTCGCGCTTTGGTGCGGTTGGTGGCGCAGAATGCCGGTCGGTTGTATCGGGAACCTTTCGATAATAGCGTTTTTGATTGGCTTTATCAAGCCAACGGAATGTTAGATACGTCATTGCAACGGTTAATTTTGAGGTTCAACGCCTACGACTTTTCGGGATTGTCCGAGGAAATTTTAGGCGATATCTATCAAGCCTTTTTACCACCAGCAAAGCGCAAGCAACTGGGAGAGTTTTATACTCCTCCTTCCATTGTCGATTGGTTGCTGGAACAAACGGTTTTCGCTCATGGAGAGGGGCGACTGCTGGATCCTTCCTGCGGCAGCGGTTCCTTTTTGGTGCGCTACGTTCATCGATGTTTGGAAGATGCCAAAGCGAGAGATTTGGCTGCGGATGACGTTTTGGGGGAGCTACAAACCAACGTTTGGGGCTTTGACCTTAACCCCTTTGCTGCTTTTATCAGCCATTTTCAATTGATGTGGGCGATGCTGCGGTTTAAACCTACTACCGTTCCCCCACAAGTCCGCGTCTATAACTTAAATAGTTTGCTGCGAGATGACGATCTCCTTCCCATTCTCAGCGAAAGCGATCTGCCAGCCGGTTCGGTGGAACGGGATAGGGAGCAGTGGAAGTATATCCTGGGCAACCCGCCTTATATTAGGGCGGAACGAGTAAAATATGGCGAGGAGATGAAGGGGTTATGGCAGCAAGTCTGGGGACAAAATGCGGATACGGGGTTGGTGTTTCTCTATCGCGCTTTAACTGAATTTCTGGAACCAGGAGGTTTTCTGGGGATGGTTGTCAGCGGCGGTTATGCCAGTTCTGCTGCTGCGGCTAAGGTTTGGCAGTTGCTTTATCCAGGTCGAGAAGCGGCTTTACGCAAGTTGGTTTGGTTGGAGTTTACGGATAAACCTCTTTGGGATGCGGCCAGGGTTCCTTTGATTTTGGTTATCGAGCGATCGCCTGCCAAAGAGAACGACGAAATCGAGCTATATGTGCCTTCCACTTGGAGGAGTAACGAAGCGCCGGTGAAAGTGCGCTATGGCGATTTTTTTGATGCCAAAGTCAATCCCCGAGTTACCGATATCGATCCGAAGTATCCGGGAACCGGCATCCGGGGAGATTATTTGCTGCCGTTATTGCATCCCGAGGACGTACCGATTTTGCAAAAGTTGCATCCAAATGGCAATGGCGGTAATGTCGTCGAGTTGAAGGAGGCAGTAGCTCGACAAGTGAGCCGCAATAATCGTCCGTTTTGGTGGACTTACGGCATTCAGCGAGGTGGTGCGGAGGTAATGCCAGAACCTACAGGGGAGAACTGCGTCCGAGTTATTGCCGGTCGGAGTTTGGCCGTTGGTTGGCAGGGCGAGCCCGCAGGATGGGTCGATTTGGATGTTGTGAGGGAAAGACCTAACGGTAAGTTGAGTCTGTGGGGCGATCGCGAACCAGATTCGTTTATAGCTGTAACGAATATCGGCAGATCGCTGACGGCTGCTTTGGTTGAAAGTAATGATTCTGCTCTCGATACGTTAATTATTGCTTTACCCGATCCAGTTAAAGTCGATCCTCGAATAGTTACAGCTTATTTGAATAGTAAATTAGCTCGCTATTACTGGGCGCTGGGTTTGAGAAGCGGGGTAATTCAGGGATGTTACGCTCACGTTTATCCTCGTACTCTTGAAGCTTTACCCTGGATTAAAAATTTAGATGGAGCGATCGCCCAACGCTTAACAGACGGTTACAACAATTTATCTCGGTTAGCTGCCACCGCGAAAAATAACCCGGATGAGCGATCGCTGTCGGAGGTGGAGACTCGAATTGAAACGAAGCGCTATAAATTGAGCGATCGCCGTTTGGGACTCAACTTTTCTAATTGGAGCGACGAAGAGGTGCCAGTAGAAGAGTTAAGTTTCGATGGCAACTCGATAACAGCGGGATTATTTTCCCTCGAACTGGTGGATGCCAATCTCGCCGAACTGGTTTACAAACTGCTCGCCCTCAACCTTGATGAAGGTAGCTCCATTGCCAAAGTAACGATACAGAAATTATTAGTCCCACCAGATTATGCCGAACTGATGGAGGAGTATCGACAGCGACTAGCTACCTTTGAAAAAGTGGAAGCCGGTTTTTTTGCCGCCCTCGATAAAATCGACGAAGCGGTTTGCGAAATGTTCGAGTTCGCCGAGACCGAAAAAGCCCATATCGAAACTCGTCTAAACAGTTTTCCTCTCAACCAACTACAACCGCGCTATCCCTGGGAGACCGTTAAGTCGCGACCTATCAAAGCTTATACCGAAGACCGGTTTTGGTAATAAGTAATGGGTGATAGGTAATAGGTAATAAATTGGCAGATAATTGCCCTAAATTGCTATAGCATTAATTTTCGCGAAGATCGTTACCCATTCCCCGTTCCCCATTTCCCATTACTTATTTATAGATCGCACTCCTTGAAACAGTAAAACCAGACCGCCGATAACAATAGCGATCGCCACACCGCCAACAACCGCATCCAACCAAGTCATATTTTCCATTATCAACCCTAAGTAAAATTAACTACATTATTTCTTAGCATATTCCTCTAAAATTGTCAATAGGTAATTCTCTCAAAAATAAGAACTTAAAAGCCACTAACTGTTTCTGGCGAACATTTTATCCAAGGAATTATTAAATTTTTGCGTAATTTTAGGAAAAATAGAAAAAAGCATGGAAAGATGAGAGGGCAGCGATTTTAAAGCCAACCAAATATGAGCTACTGCGTTAACCCTAGCTGCCAAGAACCAGAAAACCCGCATAACTCGGGTTCCTGTCCCAGTTGCGGCGAAAAACTGCTCCTGCGCGATCGCTACCGAGCAATCAAACTCATCGGTAGCGGTAACTTTGGTAGGGTATTCTTTGCCCTGGACGAGGATCGACTCGATACTGCCTGCGTTATCAAACAGTTTATGCCTCAAAATCAACAACCGGAGGCGATAGCCATTGCTACCCAATTATTCAAACAAGAAGCAGAGCAACTCTGTCAACTGGGAGAACATCCCCAAATACCATCTTTATTCGCCTACTTCCAAGAAGACAAATTTTTATATTTAGTAGAACAGTTTATCGAAGGAGAAAATTTATTACAAGAACTAGAACGACAAGGAGCTTTTAGCGAGGAACAAATCTGGGAACTCTTGATAAACTTATTGCCAGTTCTCCAATTTATTCACGATCGCCAAGTGGTTCATCGCGACATTAAACCGGAGAACGTCATCAAACGCGGAGGAAGCAACGGCACCTTTGCTAAAGCGGGGGAATTAATTTTAATAGATTTCGGAGTAGCCGTAGTTAATAGCAGTCTTTTACGTTCTCAAAGCGGCACTATTATCGGTACTTTAGGATACGCGCCCATAGAACAACTGCGAGGAGGTCGAGTTTACCCCGCCAGCGACCTTTACAGTTTGGGCGTGACCTGCATTCACTTATTAACAGAAAAGAAACCCGAGGAATTGTTCGATCCTTATAGCGGGGAAATTGCTTGGCGATCGCGTTTAATCGAAAGCGATCGAACTGTGACTAAAAAGCTAGGAGAAATCTTAGATAAATTAGTCAAAGACTTACCCTGCGATCGCTACCAGTCCGCAGCAGAAGTCCTCGCCGAACTTCCCGGCAAGGATGCCGCCACCTGCTGCCAAAATGGCGATAATCCTTTAATTTTACCAAACTTACTGCCTCTGAAGAATTCGACTAATAACCCAGATAATACGAGCCATAATGCCATTGCTTCGGCAGAAGTGGCAGCCTGGAAAAATATTTTTAAAAGTACCTATTTTGAAATAAATAACAAGCAAAATTATTGTTGTCAAGGAAATAGCTATATGTTAGGCAATATTGAAGCAGAATTTCAGCAGATAATCAGCAAAAGGCAGGGAAATTTATCTGCCACCCAGAAATACAACCGGTTAGAAAATCATTTAACTGGAACAGAACCCGATTTAACTAACAATCAAAAAGCAGTTAAAACCTGGGAATGCGTGCGGGTAATTAAGGGACACTCTGGCAAAGTAAATTCTTTAGCAATGGGACCGAAAGGCTTTACTTTAGTTAGTGGGAGCCAAGATAAAACTATTAAACTTTGGAACCCACAAACCGGGCAATTATTACATAGGTTTTTCGGTCACACTTCCGGAGTGGATAGCGTTGCTATTAGTCCCGACGGCAAACGACTGGTTAGCGGCAGCAGCGATCGCACGATTCTCGCTTGGAATTTTAGTAGCAGGTTCGCGATCGAGAGATTTTACAGTCATTCCGGTTCCCCTTACAGCCATCGTTTCGGCGCCGTAAATTCTGTTGCTTTCAGTCCCGACGGTAAAATTGTTGCTAGCGGTAGCGAAGATAAAACTATTAAATTATGGAATCCCAGAAGCGGGGAATTGCTCTGCAAACTTGAGGGACATTTAGACGGAGTTTTATGCCTGAATTATGCCATACCTTACGACATTGAAAATAACTTAGCAACGGATAATTTTAATCCTCATAAATATCATACTTTAGCCAGCGGCAGCGCCGATGGAGAGATTAAATTTTGGTGTTTTGGCTTTTGGGAAAGCTTGCAAACTTTGACCGGGCATATAGGTGTTGTCAATGGGGTGACTTTCTCTCCAGACGGGCAAATTTTAGCTAGCGCTGGTGGTGACGGTACGGTAAAATTATGGAGCGTTCAAACCGGGGAATTATTGAAAACTTTTCAAGGGCATTCCGATGAGGTTTTGTCCGTTACTATTAGCCCCGATGGCAAGACTTTAGCTAGTGGGAGTAAGGATGGTACGACGAACATTTGGGATTTGGAAAATTGGCAATTAATGGGTAGCCTTCCCGGGTGCGATCCGACGGTTTTTAGCCCCGACGGGGAGACTTTGATAACGGGAGGTGAAGAAGGAGAGATTTTGATTTGGCGGGTGTCGAACGATTAGGGTTTGCTGTCGGTAACAAAAAACCGCCAAGGGTTACGGTATCTGGTGAAACCCGGTAATTCCTGCTTGCGCCGGGTTTCACAGGCCGCTCCGGGGGTCTCCGGAGCCGCTTCGCGATCGCTAACTGCCCCCAGGAAAAATTGGCTTTCCGTTAACAGTTGCCAAATGCACGATCGCGTCTCCTTGATTTACCAGAGGATTTAACAAAGTAGAAATTACCAATCCATCCCCAGAAGCGCGAACGCTAGTCTTCTCCTCCCCAAAAGCATCCGAAATCATGCCCAATACCTGTTTTGCCGCCACTCGCTCTCCCAACCCCACATTCAATTGTAAAATTCCGCTGCGGGGAGCCCGCACCCATTTAGTTTCGGTAACTACTACCGGTGGCGGCGGCGGGGGAAGGGTTGAAGGATACATATTCAGCGCCGCCATCACCCGCAAAATTCCTTGCACTCCCAGGGCGATCGCGTTAGTATCGAACCTCAAAGCTTCTCCCGCCTCGTAAAGCAACACGGGAATGCCTTTTTGAGTAGCGGCCTGACGCAAAGAGCCGTCTCGCGTCTGGGAGTGAATCATTATCGGCGCGGCAAATGATGCGGCGCATTGATATGTGTTCTCGTCGTGAAGGTTGGCGCGAATTTGCGGCAAGTTCGTCCGACCGTCGGAGGCAGTATGCAGGTCAATACCGTGAGAAGATTTGCTTACTATTTCTTGCATAAATAAGTTAGCCAAACGACTTCCCAGAGAACCTCGTTTGGAACCGGGAAAAGATCTGTTGAGATCTCGGCGATCGGGTAAATAGCGAGATTGTTCGATAAAACCGAAAACGTTCACAATTGGTACCGCGATTAAAGTGCCATGCAACTGTTGCGGCGAAATTCGTTCCAATACTCGGCGAATGATCTCGACACCGTTAATTTCATCCCCGTGGATGGCCGCACTCAGCCAAATTACGGGCCCGGGGTTGATGCCGTTAATTACTGTTACTGGTAAGGAAATCTGAGTTTGAGTCGGAAGGCGTGCCACCGGTATTTCTAAACGCTGCCTTTGTGCTGGGGCTATGCTAATGCCGCCAATTTCTATCATTTTTTACTGGGAATCTAATCGGAGTTAGGAAGAAGCAATGGGAGCATCTCAATTTTGAAGAAAACCCAGAATTTAACGCTTTTTGTCAATTCTCAATTGTCAATTGTTAATGGCAAAGCAATAAATAAGTGGGATTACAAAATTTTCTATTTTTGCTTTCTCACCAGATGCTCCCGAAGCAATAGATGGCTGCATTGAGATGCACTTAAAAAGATTTTATTTTTTGCAAAAAGCTGGCCGCAGCATAGTGGCCAAAAAAAATTGCTGCCCACCTGCCTATTATCTAAAATCTAAAAATGTAATTTTTGTTTGCAAAATTTACAAAAATGATACATTTCTTAATACAGACATCAAATCTATTACCTTGAAAAGTCGTCCTTTTCTGCTCTTTTTCTTTTTTCTAATCTTTTTCTGCTGTTCTTGACGGTTTTTAGCCTATATTGTTATGTCTGGCCTTTCCCATCTAGAACTTACTGTTGAGTTTTTTGATTTTTTAAATCTCTATTATTAAATTTTTTAAATAAATTTCT
Organism: uncultured bacterium; assembly: GCA_964609515.1. Lineage (GTDB taxonomy): Bacteria > Cyanobacteriota > Cyanobacteriia > Cyanobacteriales > Microcoleaceae > CALKCV01. The sequence continues at coordinate 8,462 of CAZSTZ010000103.1, forward strand.
GGTCTTTTGGGCAAAGGTTGTCACTTGCTCCGTGAATCTACTGGTATACTAGAAGCAGGCATAACGCAGAGACCCTGGCCAATTGCCGGTGATTTGCATATGAGTCGATTTTATGAGTTCTCTAGTTCGAGTAACAATTCGCGTCAGCCTAGTTTTAGGTCTCAGCTTAAGCAATACTATCTTAAGCAGTAGTATGACTTATGCTTTCGATGACTCTTGCCTGCCTGACTACCACCTAGATTCTAACACATCCTCTTCTATTTTTTCTCCTGAAGCAAATAACAACGAAGAGCCTTACGATCCCGGAGATGTCGGCAACCCCAATAACGGTGATGGTGCCGGTTCGAGGTAAAGGTTATTATTTTAGATTTAGATAAAGAGAAAAAATAGGGAAACAAACAGGTAGTTAAGCTTGGGCAAAAAAATAGAGCAAAGTATTGAGCGGACTAGGTGTATATTGTTTTTGGCGATCGCTATTACTTTCGCCATGATATTTTGTCGCGTTTAAAAATCAACTTAAAAAATCAAATTCCCCTCATAATTTCTCTTCGGGAGCCAGTCAGTTTTGTAATTTTTCTCTCTCGATAATTTCATACTCGTGACGAATACTCGTGACGAATACTCGTGACGAATACTCAAATAAAAAACGGTTTTTTTGAGTATGAGTACTCGTCATGAGTACTCGTCATGAGAAAACAAATATGCAAAACTGACGTACTCCCTTCTCTTCTATATTAACGAATTACTTTTCATTGCAGATGAGGGAGCAACGACTTGATGGGTTAAACCCTCTCAATCAACATAAAAATGGGTAGCGCTTTGGTCCCTGCTCTACCCATTAATCTTTTATTCTCAAGTTAAAGGTCGAAAGACTTTGACCTCAAATTTAGTCGTAGATTCCGTCGTTCAATCTGTTGTCCCCTTCCAGCAAAGCAGATGCAGGCGGAGTTACCGTAAAGTTATCGAGGTTAGCTTTGAGAACTTCTATTTGGGGTTCGGTTAAACCCGGCATTTCCAACACTTCTTCCACAGTTTTAAAAGGAGCGTTGTCAATTATCTTTGCGGCCAGAGTCGGGTACATCCCTCGATATTCGCGGAAAACTCGCAAAGGACTGTTATTGAGATCGATTTTGTCCCCAATTTCTCCCAACTTAGCATCGGCATCGTTGATTCTGGATGACTCTACTGCCAACAGGGATGCAGGAGGCCAGTTAACTAAGGCCAAGTCCGCAGCCCGAGCGTTTTGGTATGGTATTAATCCCAAACAACCTAAAAGTAATCCCACAAGAGCCAATACTCGACCTAATTTTTTCATTAGTAAACTTCTCCCAGTTAGATACAGCGTCTTTTATCGTGCTTTTCTGCTTAACAACTTCATCAGCAGATAAGCACGAAAGCAAATTCGATTTTACCACAGCGATCGCCCCCTAGAGAAAATTAGGCCGCCCCCACCAAACCATCTTTCTCGATCCCTGTAGTTTTTCCAAAAATCAGTATGACTATGAGTACAAGTCAGCTTCTGCAAAAACCTCAATCAATTTCCTTTTTTCTCCAGAAAAGCATTTAAGTTCTCAAAGGTGCTGGCATAAGTAATAGTAAGACTGTCGTAGCCTTTTAATTTAACCTTGTACTGTTTAAAAGAATTCTCGCCACCAATTTCAGAAATGTATTTATAAGTAGCTTGTCCTACGGCAATGTCCATACCAATTTCTTTGGTAGATGATTCCAGGCGAAATGCCGCATTGACCGTATCCCCCAAAGCCGTATAGTCCGAGCGATCGCCACTTCCTGCATTGCCCACCATTGCATAACCCGTATTAATACCTGCCCCCACTCGCAAGGGGAAAGGTAGAGGATAGCGGCTGTTTAATTCTGTCGTCACCCGGTGGAGTTCCCTCAAAGCGAGAAAAATGCTCGTCATTTCTTCGCTCTTGACTCCATCCTGTCCGTGAAACCAGACAGCCATAATCGCATCCCCAATATATTTATCGACCCAGCTACCATGCTCTCTGATTATCTGGCCCGACTGCCGAAACCAGTTACCGATGACCTCCGACAGTAACCTTTCATCCACTTGCCGAGTTAGCACTGTAAAATCTCGAATGTCCATCACCACTACAGAAATTAGGCGACGAACGTTCAAAGTTGCCGTAAATTCTTGAGAATCTGTGTCTGTGGAGAGTTGAAGATTTTTAACTTGGGGACAGTGGAACTCTAGTTCTGTCTGGCCGAACTGAAGGCGATCGCCATCTTTTAAAATCGCAGGAATGCTGACCCTACGGCCATTTACAAAGGAACCATTGCGGCTGCCCAAATCGATGAGGTAAAATTCCCCCCGGTCCATTTGCTGTAACATGGCATGGTTGCGAGACAGCCACCGATCGCTTATCACAAAAGTATTATCTTTGTTCCTACCAATCGTCCAGGTATTGCCGCCCACTAGGGGCAGATTTTTTTGGCCAGCTTCAGTTGATAATAATAGATGAGGAGGTTGGAAAGTCACTTTGAAGGGAGTTGCGATCGCGCAATTAAAAAAATTTCAAACCGACACAGGTAGTCTATCCTCATGCCGCACAGGCCGCGAAGAAAAACAGACTATCTACCAAAATTGTACTTAAAACCGCTCCCCCAAAAGCCCACCAGTGTAATTCCTTAGACCGCAGGGGAAAAATACCTACAATTAACAAAACCCCCACCAAGACAACAATCCAGCTTATTCCCCAAGAAGTCAGCACCCTAGCAGCGGCACTTTGAAAAATAGATATGGCCATTTCCGGCTCGACTACCATTAACTTTCGCCAGTAGGGAATCAGACCGGTTATGTAGAAATAGCCATCGGTGACTGCAGTACCAAAAAGCGAACCCAAATAAAACCAATTGCCTATTTTGCCCCAGTTTCGATAAAGACACCAAATTGCAAAAGGAACTCCTATTGCTTCTACTGGCAAATGTAATAATGGTTCGCTCCGCAACCAACCCCAATAGATAGAACCGGTTAACCAGCTCCAAGTAAATCCAAACAATAAATCTCCCCATACTCTGGTTAATGGGTTTGCCAACATTTTTAAGCTTATCCACAGCCAGATGCCGGTCATCGCCAAACTCAGCCAAGGGAAGGTTCTGACTAAAGGCGCTTGAAAGAAGACCGGTACTGAAATTAAGAATACAGTAGCTCCGAAAATCTCGTTGGTTTGACTGAATCTAATTTTTTCAAAAAAGAAGGCCAGCAGGTTTCTTCTGAAATAGGGAGAATAAGCGCTTGAGATAATAACAGACAACGTATTGTTAAACAAGGTTTTTTAAATATTCTTTACTTAACTTTACCTTTTTTAAGATATCATATAGCAGTTTCATTTGAGATGTGTCCAAAAATCTGACGCTTTTTGGGAATAGGGAATGGGGAATGGGGAATCGGTAAAAAGGTTGAGAAGATTTTTTACTGGTAGTAAATAGCCCTTTCTTGTTTACATTGAAAAAAGTCAAAAGCATATAATTGGCTCAATGGTTTGGCTTCGGTCTGGCTACATAAGCAATTCTTACAATCTCAAATCGAGTAATGAATTTATCAAAAGGTCGCTTTTTTGCGTTGATGGGGGTTAGTTTTGCTGCTGCCCTCCTGTTTCCGTTTTACTCGGCAGTTGGTGTCGAAACCCTCCCTCCCACTACAACATCCCAAATGAATGTATTTCAAGCTTTCATTTTGGGGATGGTACAAGGATTGACGGAATTTTTACCTATTAGCAGTACGGCCCATCTCAAGGTTGTGCCGGTGGCCCTGGGTTGGGGAGACCCCGGCGTGGGCTTTACTGCTGTAATTCAATTGGGCAGTATTGCTGCGGTTCTTTGGTATTTTTGGGATGACTTGACAAAAATTACGATAGGTGCTTACAGGGCCCTGAGAGAGTCCGATCGCCAATCCCCAAATTTGCGCATGGCTATCGGAATTGCTTTGGGAACTCTACCCATCGTCTTTTTTGGACTCCTGATTAAAATCTTTATTCCAGACTACGATAATTCGCCTTTGCGCAGTACGCTGGCCATCGCCATTGCTTCTATTGTTATGGCTATTTTGCTGGGATTGGCAGAACGTATCGGCAGCCGCCAGCGCAGCTTCGAGCAATTAGATACTAGAGATGGTGTCTTAATGGGATTGGCTCAAGCTTTGGCCGTAATTCCCGGCGTCTCTCGTTCCGGTTCCACGATTACGGGGGGGCTGTTTATGGGATTGGAACGAGCCACGGCGGCTAGATTTTCTTTTTTATTGGGCATCCCGGCTATTACGATAGCGGGTTTGGTGGAGCTAAAAGACTTGATAGAAGAAGGATTTGGTAGCGTTGGGGTTTTGCCAATGGTAGTGGGGGTTATTTCGGCGGCTGTTTTTTCTTATGGAGCGATCGCCTGGTTGATTAAGTTTTTGCAAACCCAAAATACTTGGGTATTTGTTTGGTATCGGTTGGCTTTTGGGGTGGGGATTTTAGTAGCGATCGCTGCTGGTGCTTTAAGTTCGAGTTAAAAACCCAAGGTTGAATCAAGCATCTGATTCTACTTCCGGGTTCCAAAACTCCGTACCAATTAACAACAATTCTTCCAAACCAAGCAGATGACCTTTTGTGGGATGGACTGGTTCTAAGACATCTAATAAGAGCCACAGCATATCTGGAGCCGGCTTGCTATAGTAGCCGTTTTCTATTCTAGAAATGCCTGCAGTGCTGACTCCCATTATTTTTGGCGGGGTTTGTTCTCTTTCAATGAAAAACTGAGCTTCATATCGCTTGGTTTGTTCGCTGAGATCTTGAACGGTCAAACCCCGACGCTCCCGCCACGAACGCAGAAAACTCCCCATTTGGCGCAGTCCTTTATCTGTGAACCTGCGTCGGTAGTATTTTTTTTGCTGTTTGTCGATCGCTGCTGTCATATTTTTTCCTTGCCTACATACTTTTAAGGTATCATTTCTCGATCTTTGTTTGAATTTCATGTTGCTAATGCGCCAGCCATGTTACAATTTTGTAAAAAGATATAGATCGAAAACAATGAGCAGTTTATTTAAAAGGGTCCAGCCATCAAAACATTTCAGAATAACCAATTGGAGTATGGCCAAATTTCTGAGAATATCGGAAGGACTGATAGTTAAAGTTCGGTGTTGGGCCTACGTCGTCTTCGTCCATCGAAGGGACAGAGGGGGACAATTTATTTCTTATCGGGCCTTAGAACATTGGAAAAACGCGGTGAACTGTCATCAAATCCAAAAAAGTCCTAACCTAGAAGAATTGCAACGAGTGGGAATCGCAATTAAACGAGACGTTCAAAAATACGCCAAACAATACAGGCAAGAAGCGATCGAGTTTCTGCGGCAAAGATGGGCCATCAGGCGAGAAGAATTGTGGCCGATATAAAACAACCCCATCCAAGCAGCGCCCAGATGGGGTTAAGAACTGAAACTCTCCAAGACCAACTAAGACATGGCCTGAATGATGAAATCAAAATAAGGAGCGGCCTCCCGAGCATCATCATCATCGAGTAAAGCCAAAGAAGCCTCCTTCAAACAGACGATAGATTCAACCATTCCAGGCACCGGAACGCCCAAAGAATTGTACATCTCTCGAACGCCAATCAAGCCGATGCTCTCAATGGGATCGATATCTCCTGCCAAAACGCCATAGGTAATCAGACGCAAATACCAGCCATAATCGCGCAAGCATAAAGAACGCTGGCGCTGGCCGTAAGCATTACCCCCAGGGGCAATAAAATCTGGACGGCGACGCCAAAGCTCTTTACTGGCCTTGTCAACAATTTTTTGCTCGTTTTCCGAAAGGGTGGTCGCGATGCGCACCCGCTGTTCGCCCGTTTTCAGAAAATTATTGATGGAGTTAAGTTCTCCGGAACTGGGATAACGCAGTTCGTCATCCGCTTTGAGTATAACCTGGCTAACTACGCTCATAGATTAAAATATTGCACGCTAACATCTAGTAGTTTAGCCATTTTGGGGTAAGCAAGCCAACTATTACAGAAAAAAGAAACATAACAGCCAATAACAGGAAAGGGGTAAGCTCGATGAAAGTTCAAAATCCAAAACCCGAAGCTAGATGGCAGCAAGGCCAAATAGTCGAGGTTGAAATAACAGATTTAAGCGACAGCGGGGAAGGGGTGGGGCGGTGGGAGGGGCGAGTAATCTTCGTACCGGATACGGTGCCGGGCGATCGCCTCCAAGTGCGACTCATCCGAGTCAAACCCCAATACGCTGGGGGCAAAATCCATCAACTCCTCGAACCGTCCGCTCGGCGAACCCGCCCCCAATGCATCGTGGCGGACAAATGCGGTGGTTGTCAGTGGCAGCACGTCGAAGCTCCATATCAACTAGAGGCCAAGCAAAATCAAATAATCCAAGCCCTGCAAAGGATAGGCGGATTTCAGGAGCCACCAGTGGCCCCAATTTTACCATCGCCGGCATCTTTGGGATACCGCAACAAAGCCACTTATCCCCTGGGACTCTCGGCCACGGGCCAAGTCCAAGCCGGTTACTACCAAAAAAGCAGCCATCGCCTCATCAACCTCAATCAATGTCCCGTCCAAGACCGACGACTGGACCTCCTCTTAAAAGAAGTAAAAGAGGACATCCAAAAACGGCGCTGGCCCATTTATAACGAAGGCCAAGGCTCGGGCATTCTCCGTCACCTCTCTTTGAGAATTGGCCGTCGTACTGGAGAAATATTGCTGACCTTAATCGCCAATAGTTCCCCCAAAAACCGAAAGCGGGAACTACCCGGTATAGAAACTCAAGCTCGGCAATGGCTGGAGCGCTATTCCGACCTTGTAGGTGTTGGTGTCAATTACAATACCTCTACCACTAACGTCATTTTTGGCAGAGAGACGGAGTGTCTTGCAGGTCGGTCTTATTTGGAGGAGGTGTTTGGTGGCTTGCAGTTTCAATTACAGGCCGATACTTTTTTTCAGGTAAACACCGAAGCTGCGGAAGCACTTTTAGAAAGTATAATGGCGGAACTGAACCTAGAAGGAGGGGAAACTATAGTCGATGCTTATTGCGGTATTGGGACTTTTAGTTTACCTTTGGCGAAAAAACTGCAGGAGTTAGACGATCGCTCTCCCACCGAGATAGGGGTTATCGGTTTGGAGGCCCAGCGCTCGGCGATCGAGCGTGCAAAAATCAATGCCGAATTGAATAACTTAACAAACGTCAGCTTTTCTGCGGGGAAAGTAGAGAAATTGCTGCCCCAGTTAGAAGTTAAACCAGATATAGTTTTGCTGGATCCGCCTCGGAAAGGTTGCGGCGAGGGGGTGGTGGCAACTTTGCGGGATATCTTACCGAATTGCATCGTTTATATTAGTTGCAAACCGGCGACTTTGGCTCGGGATTTGCAGTTGTTGTGCCAGGGGGGAGATTACGAACTAACTAAGGTACAACCGGCGGATTTCTTTCCTCAAACCTCCCACGTCGAGTGCGCTGCCTTCTTGCGGAGGAAAATGGACGGTTAGTTTTCGAGGCGATCGCTACAAAAGCGATCGCCACAATTCCTAAATCAGCAAGGTAGAATTTTTTAGACCCTGGGGGGAGGAAAACAACACTGGCATGAAGGCTGTCAATTTGCCAAGATAAAGATGTAAGTTGAGTGCGAGGAATGCCATGAGCTTTTCAATTGAATCTATGTACCACTGGTATAGAAATACTATTCGCAATCCCAAATATCGGTGGTGGATTGTTTTGGGAACTTTGGCTTATTTATTGAGTCCCATCGATATCGCTCCAGATTTTATACCCATAGCGGGGCAAATTGACGATATTGCTTTGGTGACGCTGATGGTGGCGGAGGTGTCTCAGATGGCGATCGAGTATTTTAAATCTCGTCAGGTTTCGCAGGCGACAGCTACACCGGATAGCGGTAAAAGCGTAGTTGATGTGGATGCCGTGGGGATGAAATAAGCAAGATTAAAAGTATTGCTAAAATTTGTAACCTTCTCCAGAGTTTTTGAAAGCTCCAGAGAAGGGTTATTTTTTTACCGCTATTACTTATGGGAGCATCTCAATGCAAGAATAAACCCAAAATTTGAACGCTTTTAGGGAACGGGGAACGGGGAACGGGGAACGGGAAAAGAGGGAACGGGAAAAGAGGGAACGGGAAAAGAGGGAACTCTTAGCAGAAAAAAAGTATTTTTGGAAATATGAGATGCTCCCTTACTTATTACCAATTACCCATTTTTTAGCAATAGGCATCCGCCAACCGGTGCCAAAAGCGCGATCGCTTATCTTTAATCCCGGTGGTGCTTGTCGTCGCTTAAACTCTGCCCGCATTACTAACTTTACTATCTTATTAACTGTCTCTGCATCGTGTCCCGCTGCTAAAATTTCTTCCAAGGATTCGCACTTTTCTATTAACCGATACAAAACATCGTCCAACACTTCATAAGACGGCAAAGAATCTCCGTCTTTTTGGTCCGGTTTTAATTCCGCACTGGGAGCTTTACTAATAATATTAGTCGGGATAACTTCTTGAGGTTCGTTCTCGCCGTTCCCCCGAACGTTCAACCAGCGACAAATAGAATAAACTCGCGTTTTTGGTACGTCGGAAATTACCGCCAAACCGCCGTTCATATCTCCGTAAAGAGTGCAATAACCCACCGCCATTTCTGACTTATTGCCCGTGGAAAGTAGCAGATGACCGAACTTGTTAGAAATTGCCATTAATAAATTACCCCGAATGCGGGATTGGATGTTTTCTTCGGCGATGCCAAATTTTGTACCCGCAAATAAGTAATTTAAAGAGCGATCGTAACTTTTCATCACGTCGGCAATGGGTATAATTTGCGTTTGGATGCCGAGATTTTCTGCTAATTCTAAAGCATCGTTAACCGAACCTTCCGAACTGTAAGGAGAGGGCATTAACACAGCCAAAACATTCTCTTTGCCCACCGCTTCAGCAGCGATCGCCGCCACTAAAGCCGAATCTATGCCCCCACTCAAACCTAACACGACTTTAGTAAAACCGCACTTGCGAAGGTAATCCTTTACTCCTAATACCAAAGCAGACCAGATTTCCTCTTCTTGGCTTTTTGGCACATAAATTTTTTTCTGGGTTTCAGCCGCAATTAAGTTTTTGCTTTCTGAATTAAATTCAACTATTAATAAATCGCTTTTAAAAGCATTTGCCCGAGCAACGACTTCCCCAGTTCGAGCGAAAACCACGCTACTTCCCTCAAAAATGAGGTCGTCGTTGCCTCCCACTTGATTTGCATAAACGATGGGTTTTTGGTAGCGACGAACGCTATGTACCAGCATTTCTTCTCTTAATTTTTGCTTGCCGACGTGATAGGGAGAAGCGGATAAATTGACGACAAAATCTACGTTTAAATCTGCTAAATCTGCCAGAGGATTGCCAGAATAACTCTTCTTGCCCCAGAATTTTTCGTCGTTCCAGATATCCTCGCAAATAGTCACTCCAACTGTTACTGGTTCGGCGCTATTACCTAAGAGGAAATAATTGCTATTTTGAGCGGGTTCAAAATATCTGTCTTCGTCAAAAACGTCATAAGTCGGTAACAACCGCTTGTGAAAAAATTGTTTTATTTCTCCTTCTGCCAGTAAAGCCGCACTATTAAATAAAGCTTTACCGCCCGACTCTTCTGCCTGGGGATTAACTATTACAGTTCCTACTAAAACTGAGAGTTTTGGCGGTAATTCTTGGGCTAATTTTTCTAACCTTTCTGCTGCTGCTTGGATGAAGCTTGGATAGATTAATAAATCCCTTGGCGGATAGCCAATTAATGACATTTCTGGAGTTACCATTAAGGTAGCATCAGCTTGGTTAGCTTTTTCGGCAGCTTCCTTGATTAATCGAGCGTTGTGGTTGATATCCCCAACGGTGGGGTTTAATTGAGCGATCGCTATTTTCATCATTTATTAGGGAATTGGGAATTGAGAATTGTCTATCTCAGAAACCCGGTTTTTTGAAAAAACCGGGTTTCTTGACTGGTTCCGTAGAACAGACATCTTGTCTGTTTAGCATAAAAATCAATTTATGTCAAGCCATCCGCTTTTTCCCTAGTTGACAAAATATTAATTTTATGCGTACAGTGTTAGAGGTACTTAACAGAACTCGTTCAACTCAGATGACAACCGCCAAACCAACGGGAATTAGAGATAATCACCGCCGAGGGAGCGTGGGGAGCCTTCTACAAGATAAAATTCAATCTGGTTCTAAGCTCTCTATCGTCTCTGCTTATTTTACTATCTATGCTTTTGAAGAGCTAAAAACTCAACTAACTAACATTGAAGAATTGCGATTTTTGTTTGGAGAACCCCGCTTTGTGCGAAATATTGACCCCGATAAAACAGATAAAAAATCGTTCCAGATAGAAGATGAGGGGTTAACGTTGCAGAATCGCCTCGTCCAAAAGCCCGTAGCTAGGGCTTGTGCTAACTGGATTAAATCCAAGGTACAGATACGCTCGGTAAAACGAGTTAATCTACTTCACGGTAAGATGTATCATATTACCTCCCAAGGGGTAGAAGATGCGATTATGGGTAGTTCTAATTTTACTTTGCGCGGGTTGGGATTGGGGCAATCTGGCAATAATATAGAACTCAATTTAGAAGTATCCGACAAGCGGGATCTTCAAGATTTAAAAGCTTGGTTTGATGAAATTTGGGACGATGAAAATCTGGTTGAAGACGTTAAAGATGAGGTGCTGCAATACCTCAACCAATTATATCAAAATAACAGTCCAGAATTTATTTATTACAAAACCCTATTTCATATTTTTGAAAGCTTTCTAGCGGAACAAGACAACGATGGTTTTTTAACTAAAACCAACCAGTTAATTGAAACTCAAATTTGGCAGACTTTATTTGAGTTTCAAAAAGATGGGGTCAAGGGTGCTATTAACAAAATGAACGCCCATAACGGCTGTATTATTGCCGATAGCGTCGGTTTGGGAAAAACTTTTGAGGCTTTGGCAGTTATTAAATATTTCGAGCTTTTAAATTATCGAGTTTTGGTGCTATGCCCTAAAAGATTGCGAGAGAATTGGACGGTATATCAAGCTCAAAATAATAGCGAGTTAAATCCGTTTATTGCCGACAGATTTAGTTACACGGTGCTTTCCCATACGGACTTGAGTCGAGATTCTGGTTTTTCTGGGGATGTGAAATTAGAAACTATTAATTGGGGGAATTACGATTTAGTCGTTATTGACGAATCCCATAATTTTAGAAATAATACTAATAGCAAGCGGGATGAAGCAGGAAACATCATTCGCAAAAGTCGTTACGAAAGGTTGTTAGAAGATATTCTCAAAACGGGGATTAAAACCAAAGTTTTATTGCTCTCTGCCACTCCAGTTAATAACCATTTAAAAGACCTCAGAAATCAACTTTATTTATTAACGGAAGGCAAAGATAATGCTTTTGCTGATTCTCTGGGGATTGCCAGTTTGAAGGAAACTTTAAAATCGGCTCAAACCAGTTTTACTAAGTGGGCTAAAAAACAGAAAAATCGAAAAACTAGCGATTTATTAGACGAGTTGGGTTCGGGCTTTTTTAAACTGTTGGATGAATTGACGATCGCCCGTTCTCGCCAACACATCCAACGACATTATCAGGAAACTCTTGAGGAACTGGGAGGCTTTCCCAAAAGGCTCAAACCAATTTCAATTTCTCCTAAAATCGATAGTCAAAAGCGCTTTCCTTCTTACGATAAAATTAACGAGGAAATCTCGGAATATCAACTTTCGTTATTTAATCCTGCCAAGTATGTTTTGCTAGAATATCAGCATTTATATGGCAAAGACAAATGGGGTTTTAGTCAGGGCGATCGCGAACATTTCCTCATCGGCATGATGAAGGTTAATTTCCTCAAACGTTTAGAAAGTTCGGTCTTTGCTTTTGCGAAAACAATGGATAATACTATCCGCAAAATTGAGGATTTACAAGGTCGACTGGAAGCATTTTTGCAATTACAAAAAACCCCAGAAGCAAACCCAGAAGAAATATTAGCAACCGTTGAAGATTGGGAAGAAGAAGAACCACAGGAAATAGGGCTAGTCGGTAAAGAGCTTAAATATCAATTGGCGCATTTAGATCTAGATGCTTGGTTGCAAGATTTGGAACGGGATAAAGACCAGTTGCTAGGACTATATAACTCCGCTGCTGCTGTTACGGTGGAGCGCGATGCTAAGTTGGCAGAACTCAAAAAATTGATTGTTCAAAAGATACAACAACCCACTACAAACAAATTGGGACAGCCCAATCGTAAAATCTTGGTTTTTACTGCTTTTGCCGACACTGCAGACTATCTTTATCAATCTCTCAAAGATTGGGTGCAGTCAGAACTCAATATCCATATTGCTTTAGTGACGGGGGATAAGTCGCGCAATAAAACTACTTTTGGCGGGAAGGAGTTTAACCAAATTCTTACCAATTTTTCCCCGATTTCAAAAAGGCGATCGCTGACTTCCTCAATGCCCCAAACGGAGGAAATCGATTTACTCGTCGCCACCGACTGCATTTCCGAGGGGCAAAACCTCCAAGACTGCGATTATTTAATTAACTACGATATCCACTGGAACCCGGTGCGCTTAATTCAGCGTTTCGGGCGTATCGATAGAATTGGCAGCGTTAATTCCACGGTGCAAATGGTGAACTTTTGGCCGACGGAGGATTTGAATAAGTATATCGACCTCAAAAATCGCGTCGAGGCGCGGATGGCGTTGGTGGATATTACCGCCACTCAGGAAGATAACTTGCTTGCTAATTTAGAGGAAATTGTAGAAGAGGATCTCAAATATCGAGATAAACAACTGTTGCGGTTGCGCGAGGAAGTTCTCGACTTGGAAGAGTTTACAGAAAGCGTTTCTCTGACTGATTTTAATCTCAATGATTTTCGCGTGGAGTTGAGCAAATATATCGAAAGTCATCGCCGACTGCTGGAAGAGGCGCCTTTAGGTTTATACGCCGTAGTGCCAACAAAACCCGATGCCCGCATTACTCCTGGGGTTATCTTCTGTTTGCGACAAAAAACAGGGTTTAAGCAAGAAACGGTTAATCCCTTGCAACCCTATTTTCTGGTGTATGTGGGGGATAGCGGTGAAGTTCGTTATACCTTTGCTCGACCCAAACAGATTTTAGAAATTTATCGCGAGCTTTGCGCCAGACGCACTGCTCCGCTGGAGGAACTTTGCCGTCTGTTCGATCGCGACACTGAAGACGGTACCCAGATGGAAGATTACAACCGACTGGTTCGAGCTGCGGTAAAGTCTATCGACCAAACTTTTAAGCAGCGATCGCTCTCTCAACTTCAGTCCAGTCGCAGTGCGATGCTGTTTGAGCGGGAGGAGCAAGCAACGGAAACTAGCGAGTTTGAGTTAATTACCTGGTTAGTGGTTTATAATGATAATTGTT
>CAZSTZ010000104.1:0-21796 GCA_964609515.1 uncultured bacterium
AAGTTTCTCCTAAAACTTCTTCCAAAATTTCTCGGTTTAAGACAAAACTGCCGTCCGTTTCTAACGCAGCTTTTACCTCAATAAAACTCTCGCTTTCTCCGCTAAAACTTATCTCAAAACTAACAACATCGCTCTCATCAATAACCGTTCCAGTTAAACTCGGGTCCGCAGTCATTTTATCCGTCTCGTCTTCTCCAGTATCGTTGGTTAATTCGACAGTTATTTCCGGCGCGTCTCTATCTTCTGAGATAACGCTATCTACTACTTCTACAAATTCCGTTTTTTCCTCAAACCAGTCTTGTTTGGGATTGATTAAGTCGTCGTATAAAGGTACTTTTCCTTCCAACCCGCCCGCATAAAAGACGACATCTTTATATTTTTTTAGTCCTTTTTGGGAACCTTCAATGCCAAATACTTCTCCATCTCCGGTTAAGTCAACAAATTGGTTTTCGGGGAAGTTATCGTCGGGATTTTCTGTGGTTAAGGAAAAGAACGGTCGTTTGGCACCGGTTAAAATCGGTTTTTCAAATACTTTTTCTACCGTGGAGTTGGGAACGAAGAGAAAACCAACTTTATCTCCCGGTTTCATTTTTAATACTTTTAATCCTTGATACTCGCCGCCATTGCGATTTTTTTGTCCGGGGTTTTCCTGGTATAATGCGGCTTCTTCTCGGTCGCTTATTACTACATAACCCAATTCGGAATTTGTTAAAGCTCTTCTGGCTGCTTCTTTGAGAAATGCTTTGTAGTCGGTAAAGGCTAATTCTTCGATTCCTTCCAGGCTAAATATTGCTAATTCTCCTTTATTACCGATGATGTCTAGGAGATATTCGATTAATACTTTTCCGGTTTTATCTACTGTAAAAACGCCTGAATTAAAGTCAGTTAAAGAGGAGGAATCTTGACTTTTTTCTCTTGTTTGGGAATGGAGAATTGGGAATGGGGAATTGACTTCTTCGTGGAAGTAATTTAATCTTTGTGGGGGGTACGAGAGATCGCTTGTTTGGTCTTTCCCACCGTGAGACTGGAACGGTAATATCTCTGGGTCGGTCCCCAGGGCTGTCGGCAAGATGTCCCTATCGAACGGATTGGCAATGTTGGGTATGAGATTTGGTTCTTCTAACATGGCTTTGTTCCACCAACTGATTAGATTTTTTTAACTCTATTATCAGTTTGCCTCATTATTTTCGCTTTCAATGTTTGCTAGGCTACAAAGTCTCGAAAAATTTCAGCACCATCTCATTATTTCTTCTTGAGAAAAGGTTTCGGTCCATTGGTCTTCGGGGGAGTCAAGGTCGAAGTCGGGGACTGCCCGTAAATAAGGAAGGGGATAAGACCAGACGTCTTCGACGTTCTCGGTATGTCCCCCGCTGGAGGAATGGTAGGCGGCTCAAATAATTTCGCCCTCGTAGGTTAGTACCTGTCCTGTAGTGGCCTCTACCGCAGCATAAGTGCCCATAGATTCGGTTTGCAGTCCTTTATAAACTTGGGATGCTTGGGTGTCGCTGAGGTCGTAGAAGTCTCCTTGATGTTTTTGGCGTTTGCTTATTGAGGGCGTAGGAACGAGCGGCCACTGCTTGAGCTTTTAAGGCTTCGTGGGGCCAGTTGCCGTCCATTTCTGCTCCTAAGACGCTGTAGAGATATTCTTCGAGGTCGACGTAGTTAATGGCGGTGATGCCTCCTTTGTGGGGTATGAGGTGGGTTTTGCCTCGATACCACCGATCGCCTATCCAGACGTAACCATCTCCTTCTGGTTCGATCCAGATTTGACCGGCAATCCATTGGCCCATAGAGATTTTGCCGGCTTGGAGTTTGGCCCCAAAGCCGGCGCTGGGTTCGATTTCGGCGATCGCTCTCCCGAGGCCGTCGCGGATAACGGCGTTGGTGGAGCTGCCGACTTTAACTCGTTCGACTCCTTCTTCGATGGCGAGGAGCATTATTAGGGATGCTTGGGCGGGGGCGATCGCCACCAACCAGATTACCAGAGTCATCCACCAAACGGTTTTTAATACTTTGGTGGTTCTCGTCAGAACTGGGGTAAAAAAGATTCCAGAAGTCATTTTTAGTTTAGCTGTCAGTTGTTAGGTATCTGGTGAAACCCGGTTTTTCCTGCAAAACCGGGTTTCTTGGCTGGAAGGTTTCTTGGCTGGTTAGTTGTTAGTTGCTCTCTTGGCAAAAAAGCCACTCGGGGGAAAAAAATGTAAAATAGAAGTTTAAAACTGTCTTCTGGCTCTAATTAGCACATTTTTTATAAATAGAAATGTATGTGTTTTCTACAATAAACCTAGATCTTAAGGCTTCACAGCGATATGCGGCAACAAATACAGTGCATTTTTTTGAGCGTGGCACCATTTTTTATTTCAGTGGGCGGATTTGTAGGGGCGTTGAGATTCCTCCAATCGCCTTCTAATGGAGAGATTATGGGGGTATTTTTGGCAGCAATATTAGGAGCGATGTTGCATCCGCAACGCGGGGCGCGTTCGCTGGCGGTTTTATCGGGAATATTTCCTGTTCCGATAAGAGTCAGCCCGGAGGTTGGAGTTGCAATCTGCTGCCTTTTTTCTATACTATTTGGGGTGTTGCGATTGGAATTTTAGTAGTATCGTTCTGGATTAGTTGGTATCTCAAAAATGCTTAAAAAATGCCGATTTTATTAACAAGATTAAACCGAAAAATCGCTCCTATTTTGAACTTTTGCCACCAGATTAAGATAACCTTTTCCCTTTGCATCTGGTAAGGATAAAAGAGCGGATATCCGAGCGACTTGCTGTTTGTTAACCAGGGCACAAGAAGCAACTAGCAAGTCGGCAATTTCCAAATTTCCCGACTCAAGAGCATCGTCGAGGGGAGTAAAACTGGCTTTTCTTTTAGCATTAATATCTGCACCATTATCTAACAACAATTCGACAATTTCTTTCCAGTTAGATTGGACGGCGCAGTGTAAAACAGAGCGATCGCTTTTATCCCTAGCATTGACATCCGCACCGTTAGCAATTAATAGTTTTAGCTTTTCTATATATGAATTTTCTAAAGCAATAGTTAGGGGAGCTAACCCATCTTTATCTCGAACGTTGACATCCGCATCGGCAGCTAGAACTAACTCTACTAAATCCAAGGAGCCATTTTTGACAGCTGGATGGAGAACAGTCTCGCCCTTGCTGTTGGCAACATTTACATCGGCACCGTTAAAAATTAACGCTTCTGCCAGAGCCAGTTGGCGTTGGCATAATGTCCGATATAAGGAATCATTACTGATAACAGTGCCCCAACTATCTTCACACCCTGCCATTAGTCGCTCGGCGACTTGAAACTTAAAATTAAAGCTCTCAATTGCTTTATGCAAAGGAGTTGAACCATAGCAGTCTCGAACATTGACATCGGCATCGAGAGCGATAAAATACTCGACCCAATATTTGCAACCGAAGTCGGCAGCAATATGTGCGAATAGTTTGACCGTAGTTATTAATAGCGCCGACATCCGCTCCCCCATCAATTAAAAGTTGGACGAGTTCTTTTCCCTCTTCACATAACCAGACGGCTTGCTGCAAGAGGGTGTTACCGCGTTTTCGCTCTCTAGCATTGACATTTGCACCATTAGCAATTAGTAAAGCGGCGATTTCACCAACCCCAAGCTAAGTGGAGTGGTGAAATCGCATAAGCCTCAAATAGTAAACCATCTAAGCGAAGAGCGTCTGGGGAGCAGGTCACCTTTGTAAAAAGAGTCGAAGCTTTGAGATTTTGGATGAATGCCCATTACCCATTAGGGACTTGCAATTTTCCGGAGATACCGGTGTTGGGTGAAGGTTCGCGCGCGCCCTACCTACACTCTTACTGGTAGTTTATTTTTTAACAAGTCCCTTACCTATTACCCATTACCAAAAAGCGACTCATTCTTGGTTAATTACAAAACTGACCTGCTCCCGAGGGTCTGCCTCCCCTCCGCTTGTTTTATCGAGGAGGATTCGTTCTATTAGCATTGACATCGGCCCCATTGGCAAGTAATAGCTCTACCAGATTGCGATCGCCTTGTCGCACTGCCTGGTGTAACGGGGTAATGCCATAAATTTCATCCCAAACGTTGACATTGGCTCCTTATATCAGGTCACGTTAAATTGCGAAAAATAATTTAACGCTAATGGTCCTCGGTCAGAGGTCCTCTGACCGAGGGTTTTGAGGTATGAGGTTTGCGAGTTAATTATGGCTATTTATTGCGACTTGATATTACGATCGAATACTCCACTATAGGAGTGTGTTCTTCTATGACCGCCAAGTGGAGAGGAGTATAGTAGCCCCAATCCCTAGCATCGACTTCTGCTCCTCTAGCTGTTGGGATGCTAGCCCTTGGCGTTTTTATTATTTTTATTAATCTTCAATCTCAAAGAGCCACGGCAACGGATGGCTTGCCTCCTCTGAAAGTTCATCCCCTGCCAGCCAGTCTCGCCCGGTGGGAGGATGACACTAATACCGGGGGCCGAGTATATCTCGACGGTCCGTCACGAGTTCGGTCATGCTTTGGGAATTTGGGATTGCAGTCTTGAGGAAACGGATGTTATGTAGGGCTTGCTGAAAAAGTCCTGACTCCCCACACCCCCCACACCGGACACACTCCCCACCCGGACCACACTAAGCGGACTTTTCATATTTATTCAGCAACCCCTATGTATTATTCCCAAGTAGGAGAACCGCCACCAATTTCTGCTAGGGATATTAATACTCTCAAACGCATTTACCAACAGCCAACGCGACTGGGTTGGGAGCTTGGTTTGGAGTGAGGTGCGGCCTGGGGTGGCAGGGAGAGCAAAGCTTGGGGGGCTTTATATCAAGTCGCAAGGAACGACCGTCATCAAAGGGGGAAGATGGGGAAGTGTGGGGTGAGTTTGAAGAAAGAAACACCAAACACGCACCCCACACCCTAATTCGTTGAAACTCAAACAATAGACTAAGATAGCCCTCCGACGCGGATACCTACCCCCAAGACAACAAACAAAACGGCCAAAGTGGTAATAGCGACAATGTGGTAAGCCAGCCAATTTAAAGTATCTTTTGTCAAGTTGGGAATAACGAACAACCGGGCATGAACGGCTAATATTAAAGTAGCCAACAACAGCCCTAACTTAATGCCAATATAGACCGACAAAAAAGAATCGAAGCCCCAGAAACCTTGGAACCCAGGGAAGTAGAGCCAGGCCAGCCACAAGCAGGTGATGACTTGAAGCAGTAAAGCAGCCAGCCCAAATCCCTCGAAGTGTTCTTCAAACTGATGGATGCGATCGGGGTCGCGGTTTTTCAGGGCTTGGGGTAATACCGTGACGGCAAGTACCAGATGTCCGCCAGTCCAGACGGTAGCTCCCAGAGTATGCAGAATAAGCAGAATTTTGAACGGCATTGGCGTGGTTTTTATCGAGATTGATTAATTAGTACGGGAAAGTCGAGTAATTGCTTCTCTACGCTAACTCAAACTCTTTCAGCGCGGGCAAAAAATTACGATTTTCATGATTAGAGCGACTGAGTTTGAGCAGTGCAAAACGTTGCAGTGGGGTAAGAGCTTTCCACTGCTCTACAGTTAGGGTGATGCCAAAGCTGTTACTTTGAGTTTGAACGCAGGCTGGAATTTCTTGGTCATTGTGCCATTCGGGGGTAGGATCGATGGGGAGATCCTTGGGTCGATCGCCTCCACGAGCGGCGACCAGTTGATGCACCATTTCTCGATAGGTTTGCACCTCAATTTCTGTTTCGCAGGGCAATTCGACCAACTGCTGGCGATCGGACTGGGAAAACTGGTTCCAGTCTGGCAGTTTGAGTTTTACGCCACAAGTATCGAGTTTGTAGCGCACCTGCATGGGAATGCAGCGCAGGCTGTCCGCAAAATCTGCTTCAAATTGAAAAAAAGTCATGGCAGTGTATCAGATAATACAGGTAATGGGTAATTGGTGGCGATTTCAGCAAGGAATTTCGGCATTTTTCCTAGCGTAAAACCACCAATTCACGATTAGACAACTGATGTAGTAAATCGCAAATCCGTAAAGTGCATATTCCCCATGACCGGCTTTGATTTGTTCGCCAAAAACCTTGGGAATAACAAAAGAGCCGTAAGCCGCAACAGCAGAAGACCAACCCAGAACGGGTCCGGCTTGATGCGGTTCAAAAATAATGGGAATCATCCGAAAGGTCGAACCATTGCCAATGCCGGTAGTGATAAACAAGATTAGGAAAAGAATTAGAAACGGAATGAAGTACACTTCCGGGGTTTGGGATGCGGTAGCTTTTTGGATATAATAAGCTACCCCTAGTGCAGAGCCAATCATCACAACCGTATCCCACTGGGTCACAATTGCTCCACCCAATTTATCCGAGAGCCATCCCCCAACTGGACGAATTAAAGATCCCACTAACGGTCCCAACCAGGCGTAGGCGAAGGGATTAATGGCATTGGGATTCGGCGATTCGTCTGGCAATTCGCCAAACACAATTTGAATTAATAACGGTAAGGCCGCCGAATAACCAATAAACGATCCGAAGGTCATGGTATACAGCCAGGTCATAATCCAATTGTGCTTGTTTTTAAAGATGCGATATTGGGGCGTTAGAGATATCTTAAATGGCTCTTGCATCATCCCCATCAACACTACGGTTAAGATAATGGTTGAGGGTAAGACAATCCACATACTAATGTTGAGTTTCAGTAGCATATATAAGCCCACCGCAGTTGTAAACAAAGCACAGAGAATCAGGGCTAATGCTTTTGTCAATGCTGAAACGGTACTCTTGAAATCGTTACCGACACCGGGACTTGCAGTAGGTAGATTATTCATGTTGAGACAGGCATTAATCACCACTACAATTAAGATGGGAACCCAAACGAGTCCGCAATTTTGAATCCACACGAGACTGCCTGCGGCTTTGTCGCCAATGGCGGTTGGCAAGGGTAACCCGTTACCACTGAGCGGACCAAATAGAGGAAAGGTCATGACGACGGGCAATAAAACCTGCATGAAGCTCACCCCTAAATTGCCGAGTCCTGCATTGAGTCCTAAGGCAGCGCCTTGCTCTTTTTTGGGAAAAAAGAAACTGATGTTCGACATGGATGAGGCAAAGTTGCCCCCGCCAATACCAGAAAAGGCTGCTAATATCACAAAAACACCAAAGGGGGTATCAGGATTTTGGAGAGCGATCCCGGTTCCTAAGGCCGGGAGCGTTAATAATGCTGTGGTCAAGGCAATGACATTTCTACCGCCGGAAATGGCAATCAAAAATGAGTTGGGAATTCGTAGGGTTGCCCCCGCTAATCCCGCGACGGAGCCTAAGGTAAACAGTTGTTCGTTGTCAAAGGGAAATCCGAGGTTTTTCATCTGAACTGTGATAATGCTCCAGTAGAGCCAGATGGCAAACCCACAGAGCAGGCAGGGAATGGATGACCAAAGATTACGAGTTGCAATTTTTGAGCCCTTGCTCTGCCAAAACTCCGCATTTTCTGGATTCCAGTCGCTTAATTGGCTGTTCGATTTGGTTTCAGGCATGATAACCCTCCGCGATTGCTTCTTATGTTTTCTAGGTTTCCTTAGCTGGATTATCGAGGACGCGATGTCGGAAGTGGTTCCGACATTTCAGCCGTCCGTTGCCGAGAGCGCTGGTTCCAGACCACGACCTGGGGCGATCGCCACACATATTGCAGGGGTACGGACAGGAAGTGAACGAGACGAGTAAAGGGCAAAAGAAGCACTAAAATGAAGGCTCCGACTATGTGAACTTTCACCATGTGGGGGAGAGTAGAGATGGTGTTCGGCTCTGGATTGAAGAGGAACAGCGATCGCAGATAGGGAACGGCTGAGGCGGCATACCAAGACGAGCCCCAACGATAAAAGACCGCCGTCCAAACCCCCGCCACCACTTGTACGAGCAAGGCCCCTATCAGAATCAAATCCATGGGGGAAGTGACGACTCGAATGCGTGCCTGGGAAAGGCGACGATAAATCAAGACGAGAATCCCCCAAAGACTGAGAAAGCCCATAGCTAGCCCCGTGGATTCCAGAACGTATAACCGCCAGGGAACCCCATTCCAAGCCAAGAGCGATCGCGGCATCAGAAAACCCACCAGATGGCCTGCCAGAACGATGAGAATCCCGTAGTGCCAAGAAACGGAACCCCAAAATAACTGCTTGCTCTCTAAAAACTGGGAAGATAAACTAGAGTAGGAAAAGCGATTGTTGAAATAGCGCAGACAGGTGACAACGATCGCGATCGCTATCGCTACATAAGGAAATATCGCAAACAATAAAGTATCGGTAGTCATGACAACTCCTCCTATTCAAAAAGACCATTTATAGTACGCCCGTCTTTGCGGGCTGGGGGCTGTTTTGCAAAAAACTCAACAGCGATCGCACCACGACCCCATAAGGATTGTCTTCCTTGAAGCCTGCCGTCATTTTTTCTAAAGCTGGCAACAAGCAATCCTCCACCAGTTCGCGGGCGATAACCGCATCGGAATCTACGGTACTCAGGAAGTTCAACATCACCGACAAATGGTCGGCGAGTTCGTTGGGGGGAGGGGTAAACCCGTATTCCATATATTTTTGTTGCAACTTCACCATAAAATCAGCGCGGTTAAAGTTTTCGCCGAATAACTGAAATCCCGGATAAGGGAAACAAACGGGGTTCACGTCAAAAGTGCTGGTGTAAATCTCCTCTAAACGCGACCCAGAGGTGCTGTTGGCAACTATTTGGAACTGATTAATCAACTCTGCTGCTTCGGGATAATCCGCCATCAATTGACGATAACATTCCCTAATTTCCCCGTATAACTCAGGTGAAGGATAGGTGAAAAGAGCGGCAAAAAGTCGATAAATTTGTTGATTTTGTGTCTTCATAACGATAGTTAGTAGAGAGGGACTTCGAGCCGTCCAGATCGGACTTTTGGGGAGAGGGGCATTGCTTCGGAGCGGGAACGCGCTTCGCGGCTAACTCCTACGGAGACTCGCCCTAAAGACCTCGGTCTGGGGGAGTGCGGAAGCCAAGACCCGTGGAACCTTTGTGCATCGCCGGATCTTCCATGAGGGAGATAGCATACTCCCGGTGCATGGGAGGAATCACAAACCGATCTGCCATAGTGGGCAAAGAGGTGAGCTGATAGATCGCTTCGCATTGTTCTGCGGTTACACCCGCTTGCGAGAGCGCTGCTTTTATCTCTGGATGGTCTAAATGCTGCATCTCCTCCGCTCGTTTGTAAAGCCGGACAGCCATCAACTTGCGATAGGTGTATTCTACGAGCTCCGTATTCCCTGCGGAAAACAGTTTTGCCATGTATTGCATGGGAATGCGAGCGCGTTCGAGAGAACTAAAGAAATCCGCTTCATTGGTCGTGTCATAAGTTCCATTGTCCACCTTGCCTGCAATGGGCAGCAGGGGCGGAACGTAGAACAACATGGGCAAGGTACGAAATTCGGGATGTAAGGGCAGGGCCAACTCCCATTCTTTAACAAACTTATAGACCGGAGATTTCTGCGCCGATTCAATGACCGAGGCATGAACCCCCGATCGCTCTGCCTGAGCGATAACTTCTGGATCGAAGGGATCGAGAATCAATTCCCGTTGCTTCGCCACCAATTCCGACTCATCGACGGAGGCAATTTCGTGAATGCGATCGGCATCGTAAAGCACCACGCCCAAATAGCGAATCCGACCCACGCAGGAATGGAAACAAGCCGGCGCTTGTCCGGTTTCCAGACGGGGATAGCAGAGGATGCACTTCTCCGATTTCCCGGTTTTCCAGTTGTAGTAAACCTTCTTGTAGGGGCAAGCAGAAACGCAATACCGCCAACCGCGACAGACATTTTGATTCACCAACACGATGCCATCTTCCCCGCGTTTGTAGAGCGCTCCCGACGGACAAGATGCCACGCAACTCGGGTTAGCACAATGATTGCAAATGCGAGGGACGTAGAAGAACACCATCCGCTCGATTTCAAATAAAACTTCCCGTTCCGCCGGACTGAGCGCCTCCAGATTGGGGTCGTTGGCGGCATAAATGGGAGAACCGCCCAAGTCGTCATCCCAGTTTGGACCTGCTTGAATATCGATATCCTCCCCGGTAATCAGGGAAACTGGAAGGGCGGTAGGTTGGTCGTCCCCGGCGGGGGCATCAATTAAATCGCCGTATTTGTAAGTCCAAGGTTCGTAGTAATCGTCAATATTAGGCAGATAGGGTTGATGGAAAATGTTAGCGAGTCCTTTGACTTTGTTGGTCGCTCGCAATTGAATATCGTCCCCTTCTTTTTTCCAACCGCCTTTGTACTGCTCCTGGTCTTCCCATTGGGTTGGATAACCCGTTCCCGGTTTTGTTTCTACGTTATTCCACCACATATACTCAGTACCTTTGCGATCGGTCCAGACGTTCTTACAGGCAATGCTGCAAGTATGACAACCAATACATTTATCCAAGTGGAACATCATTGAAACTTGAGCGCGAATGTCCATCGTTTTGTCCTCTCAATTTTGCACGAATAGCTTTTGTTTTATCTCCCTAAATCCCCTTTGGAAAAGGGGACTTTGAGACTCTTGCTCCCCCCTTGTGAAGGAGGACGCGATGTCGGAACCACTTCCGATATTTCAGCTAATGGGGCATTGAACCCCATTAATTGACCGTCGATACGCAGTTCGCGCCAAATTAAAATTATGGCGTGGGGCTTCTCGACGATTGGGCTAAAACTTCGGTTCGCCTTTAAGCTTCCGCACCGCCACAAAGGTGTCGCGGTTCACTCCCGTTGGTCCCCAATAGTTAAAGCCATAACTGAACTGTCCGTAACCCCCCATCATCAACACTGGTTTCAGGCGAATCCGCGTCAAGCTGTTATGTCCCCCCGCACGGCGGTTGCGCCGTTCGGGTGACTTGGGCACGGACATGGTGCGCTCCATGACGTGATAGATAATGCCGATGCCTTGAGGAATGCGGGCGCTGACCACCGCTCGCGTGACCACCACGCCACGATCGTTGAAGACTTCCACCCAGTCGTTATCGACAATACCAATGCTTTCCGCATCGCGATCGTTAATCCAGAAAGGTTCGATCCCCCGGGAAAGGGTCAGCATTCGGTGGTTTTCCGAATACATCGAGTGGATGTGCCATTTGCCGTGGGGGGTGAGATAGTTCAGCAAAATGGTCCGATCCGATGGCTGATGACCGTTAAGCGCCACCAAGTCATCGGCTTGACGCAGATCGGGCTTGGGCTTGTAGGTAGGCAAGTTTTCCTCAAAGGCAATGTAGCCCTCGTGGTCCAGGTAAAAATGCTGCCGTCCGGTGAGAGTGCGCCAGGGTACTAACCGCTCCACGTTAAGACAATAGGCGGAATAGGGGCGACCGTCGGTCATAATGCCCGTCCAGCATGGGCTATTGAGCAGCCGCCGAGGTTGTTGCACCAAGTCGCTAAATTGATAGCGCACCCCTCGGGTGGGTTCGGCTAAATCCGTTAGGGGTAAGCCGACTTTTTTGGATTCGGCGGAGAAGGCGCGATACCCCACTTCCCCATTGGTTTCTGGGGCCAGGTGCAAAATCACGTTAGCGGCTTCCACCGCATCCTCAACGGAGGGATATTGTTCGCCGTTCCAATTGGGCGCGGGTTGGTTGGTGGCTAATTCGTCGTACAGATCGTCAATTTCCCAATGGAGTCCATGTAAACCCATGCCATCTTTTTTGGCATCGGGGCCAAAGGAGATAAAGCGATTGTATAAGTTGACGTAATCCCGCTCCACTACCTTAAAGTTAGGCATGGTTTTGCCGGGAATGGGGTCGCACTCTCCCTTAGACCAGTCTTTGATGGAAGGCTGGGCAATTTCGGCGGGGGTGTCGTGTTGTAAGGGAACGGCGACGAGATCCTGTATGGGCTGGGGCAGATGCACTTTTGCCAGTTCGCTGACTTTTTTGGAGAGGGCTTTAAAGATGTCCCAATCGCTCTTGGACTCCCACGACGGCGCAACGGCGGCGGTGAGGGGGTGAATGTAAGAGTGCATATCGGTGCTGTTGAGGTCGTTCTTTTCGTACCAGGTGGCAGTGGGGAGAACGACATCGGAATACAGCGCCGAGGTATCCATGCGGAAGTTAATGTTCACCACTAAGTCCAGTTTGCCTTCGGGGGCTTTTTCGTGCCAGGTTACCCCTTCGTGACAAGGATTTTCCGGGAGTTCCTCAGCGATCGTATTGGTATGGGTGCCCAGAAAATGCTTGAGGAAATATTCGTGTCCTTTAGCGGAAGACATCAGGGCATTACCGCGCCAGATGTACCAAACCCGAGGCCAATTTTCCGGGGCATCCGGGTCTTCTACGGAGAATTTCAACTCGCCGCTTTGCAGTTGTTGTACGACCCACTGGCGAATCTCCTCCTCGGTATTTGCCCCTGCTGCTTTGGCTGCCTCCACCAATTCCAAGGAGTTGCGGTTAAATTGGGGATAAAAAGGCAACCATCCCATCTTGGTGGCTTTGACTTGCCAATCCATTGTGTGGCTGGGGTCGGAACCTAATTGAGTTTCGATGAGGTTGCGATCGTAGCGCCACTGGTTGGTATGGACGTAGTGGAAGGACGGGGCATTCTGTAACCGGGGCGGTTTTCCCCAATCCAAAGCCATGGCTAGACTGGTCCAGGAAGACAGGGGGGCGAGTTTTTCTTGACCCACATAGTGGTTGAGTCCGCCGCCGTTGCGTCCCACGCAGCCGCACAACATCAAGCCGGTCATGGCCGCCCGGTACATCAGATTGTTGTGATACCAGTGGTTGATGCCCGCGCCAATAATGATGCAGCATTTCCCCTCCGTGCGTTCTGCCGTCGTTGCCCATTCCCGGGCGAACTGCACTACGGTTTTGCGATCGATGCCGGTATATTTTTCTTGCCAAGCGGGGGTGTAAGGATTGCTTTCGTCGTCGTAATCTGCGGGGTAGTCGCCGCCCAAACCGCGACTGACTCCAAATTGTGCCATGAGGAAGTCGTAGATGGTGGCGACGGCTACTCGCCCCGTGGGGGTGTCTAGGTATTTAACGGGGACTTCCCTCTGGCGAACCCGTTCGCTGGCAAAATCACTGAATTGGACGGGCAGGGTTTGGTCTTGATGCGCCAATAAGGTCAATAATGGCTCAATTTCGCTCCCGTCTTGTCCGTCTTTCATTTCCAGGTTCCACTGTCCCTTTTGGGTTTGCCAGCGAAAACCGATGGTGCCTTGGGGCATTCGCGGACGGTTCGTTTTTTGGTCAAAGACA
Source organism: uncultured bacterium (assembly GCA_964609515.1). Taxonomy (GTDB): domain Bacteria; phylum Cyanobacteriota; class Cyanobacteriia; order Cyanobacteriales; family Microcoleaceae; genus CALKCV01. Next base: position 13,238 of record CAZSTZ010000104.1, read on the forward strand.
AGGTATTTCCATTGGGCGTTTTCTGCGTTTTGATATTCCCCGACTTGCAAAGCGGTTAACATCCGTCCCGCCCGGTAAGCCCCATCCCGTTCGTCCAAAACCACGAGGAAAGGAGCATCGCTGTACCGTTTTAGGTAGTCGATGAAATAGCCCGCCGCGCGTTCGACGTGAAATTCTTTGAGGATGACGTGATTCACTGCCATCCAAAAGGCCCCATCTTGCCCCCCATGGACGGGTACCCACCAGTCGCTATACTTGGCGACTTGGCTGAAGTCGGGGGAGAAGACGACAAACTTAGCTCCCGCGTGCCGCGCTTCTGCCACAAAGTGAACGTCTGGGGTGCGGGTCATGTTTAGGTTTGACCCCATGGCCACGATAAAGCGGGATTTATACCAGTCTGCCGCTTCTGCCACGTCGGTTTGTTCGCCCCAGACTTCGGGGGAGGCATTGGGCAGGTCGCTGTACCAGTCGTAGAAACTTAAATTCACGCCGCCCAGGAGTTGCAGGAAGCGAGACCCCCCGGCATAACTGAGCATGGACATGGCGGGAATGGGGGAAAAGCCGAGGACGCGATCGGGGCCCTGCTGCTTAATGGTGTGAATCGTGGAGGCGGCAGTCAGTTCTAAGACTTCCTCCCAACTGGAACGACGCATTCCGCCTTTGCCTCTGGCTTGCTGGTACTTACGGCGCTTGCTCTCATCATTAACGATGGATTCCCAGGCGGCAACGGGATCGCTGTGTTTGCCTTTGGCTTCCCGCCACAAGTCCATCAACGTGCCGCGTAGATAGGGGTACTTGACCCGAATGGGGCTGTAGATGTACCAGGAGTAACTGATGCCTCGCTGACACCCTCGGGGTTCGCAGGGGGGAATGCCTGCTTCGAGGTCGGGGTAGTCGGTTTGCTGCATTTCCCAGGTGACGATGCCATCTTTGACGTAGATTGCCCAGGAACAGCCGCCGGTGCAGTTTACGCCGTGACTGCTGCGAACTACTTTGTCGTGCTGCCAGCGATTGCGGTAAAATTCTTCCCACTGGCGTAGGTCCGGATTGGTGATGTCTGTAATCCAACTCATTATTTTTGTCCTGCAACTAAACGTTGACGTACTCCGGTCAGGCGATCGCGCCAGAGCAGTTGGCTGAGTAATGCCAGGAGGAAAAAGCCGGACCACCCCAGCAAAATAAATTTCCAGGTCGAAGACAGGTGGAACGATGCGACCTGGAGCTCGTCCTCACTAGCAATGGCTGGGGTTGCCGTTGCTGTCGGGCTTGTTGTTGTGCTTGCTGCTGCCGACTGATTCGCCTCAATGAAGAAAGCCAGGAGTTGTGCTTGTTCGGCTTCCGTTAGCAAGTGGTTTTCATATATGCCCTGCATGGTGGGATAAGGCAGGGTGGGTAAAACGCTTTTGAGACCGACTGCGGTATAGCGATCGACGATATGGGTTAGGTTCGGTCCCAGGGTACCGCCCTTTAAGGCGCCGACTACATCGACTGTATGACAAGACATACAGGCTGGACCGCCGTTTTCAAAAGGAATGGTTCCGGCAAATAATTTTTGTCCGTTCGCGCCAGGGTTCCCGGTAGGGAGTATGGTGGCATCTTCTACGGAATTAGATTCCTCTGTATTTTCTATAATTTGTGCTTCTGCTGCTGCTTCTGTTTCTATAGATTCTATAGAATCGGCATTCGCGGCTACGCTTTCCATGTATCCGACAATGGCTTCTACTTCCTCTGGGGACAAACCCATATTGGGCATGGGTACGCCACTATATTGCTCCAGTAGTTCGGTGGCGATCGCATCTCCCGATTCGATGACTTTTTCGGGGGCTGCAATCCAGCGCACCAGCCAGTCGCGATCGCGTCGTTGGGTGACGGTTTGCAAGCCTGGACCGTAACTGGCGCTACTGCCATCGATGGAGTGACAAGCAGCGCAGGATTGTTCGAACAGCGTTTTTCCATCCTCTACGGTAGCGGCTTTTGCCGTCGCCCCCAAACTGCCGAACCACAGGAGTCCGCAAGTCAAGAGAATTACCATCGACGTGTTGAAAGAGCAACGCCAGAAGCGCTGCCATTTTTCCGTCGGCCATGAGATAATTTTCATCGTTTGTTCGCCTCCATTTCAAACATTTTTACTCAGTTCGTGTTGCACCCAAGAGAAGACTGCTACCGTAGCAGACATCCCCAAAGTGGCAGCGGCTAAGGCAATTACTTGTTCGATTTCTGCTTGGGAAATACCTTGGGCGATCGCTTTACGCACGTTGGCACGGATTTCTCCCTCTCGCATCGCACCGATGGCAATTCCCAATTTCATCAGCCTGAGAGTTTTGGCATCTAGCGGTCCTTCTCGACCGGCCCCGCTGAGTTGTTCCCAGGCTTTTTCGAGTTGGGGATAGCGTTCGACGAACTGCTGGTATATTTCAGGGGGATCGGGAATCACTGTTGTATTCATCAATATTTGACCTAGTATTTGCTACGCGCTTTTTTCTTTTTCTAAGGCGATCGCCCCAGGAAACAGCACGTTATTCTCTTTGTGAACGTGTTGGTGCAGATCTCGCTCAAAGGCAAGTAAGGCATCAAGCATGGCACGGTAAGTATTGCAAGCCCACTCTGGCGCTTTATAGTCGTCGGTTAGTTGTCGGAGTTGAGCTAGGGCGACTCCTGCTTCCTCATGCTCGAATTCCATAAGTCCCACTGGATTAGCCAAGCTGCCACAGTGAAATGAGGGGATAGTCTCGCTCTTTTCCAACTGACGAATCATGGGAAAGAGGATTTGCTCTTCTTTCATCAGGTGGTTTGCCAATTCTTGGGATAGGGCCCAAAATATCTCTTGAATTTGTTGCAAACGAGGTTCTTTGTCCCCATGCACTCTAGCTACCTTTGCGGTCATGCTCTCTAGCCGGGGAAGTTCTGAATGCAAATAGGCATGGTGCTTTTGTTCGATGCTATCGGCTAGTTCGCTCAACGATAGGGTTGCCAGATTTTCTTGGGGTTCGGCTTCTAGAATCAACGCTGTTTCTAATTGCGCCAGAAAAGTCTGAGGATCGATACCCTGCTGAGAACAGGCTTCTTCTAGGGTTTTCTTGCCGCCACAGCAGTAGTCTACTTTGGCTTGCTCGAATAAACGAGATAGAGAGGGGCGATCGCGCACGATCGCGCCATCAGATTGTTGTGATAGTCGTGAATTTGAAAGGTTTTCATGCTGTAATTTCCTCGTTCGTTACCGATCGAGTTTTACTGATTTAAGACATCTTTTTTGTGCTGGGGTGCTGCTGCTACCGCAGCTACTTCTGCGCGCAGTTCTTCTGACACGCCCATTTCTTCTAAAGTTTTCATGAGATTTTCTGCAACCGCATCAAAGTGTTCTTCGTTTAAACCGTGCTTTTCGACTAATTCTTTGTGGGCTTCGCGCATATAGCGACCGTTATACTTATCCGTGCCGCCAAAGGCATAAGTCAGAAAAGCTTTTTGGTGGGCCCGTTGCTTGACCATATCTACGTCGGCAAAGAAATGCTTGATGCGATCGTCCTGCAATACTCGCTGATAAAATTTGTCAACCGCTAAGTCAACAGCTGCTGCGCCACCGAGTTTTTCAAATAAAGTTGCCATAATTAATTCTGCTCCCGTTCTAGGTTAAATATCGTTCAATTTGCTTCAAGTCGGAATCTTCTGCCGTTGGCTGCTGGAAAATCCCTACCACTGCCCGTCCCACGCAGTATACCAGTATCAGCACGCCGATGGAAAAGACACGCCTCGCCGGGGATGCGCAGCCAAACCGTCCACTGCATCCACGGTGAGCTAATGACCTCAGCGCTGCGGGCATACCAGGTTCCGTAGTTGACCGACTGCACCAGTTGATAAAAGCCGTTGGGGATTAGGCCGGTGACTAGCATCAGCACCAGTCCGCCGTTAAGCCACCAGAAGGCCACATTCATTTTCTTCTCGTCCCAGGCGCGATCGGGCGCGATTTCCCGAAGGGCAAACAGCATCAGAGCGATCGCCAAGGAACCATAAACCCCATACAAAGCAGAATGGGCATGGATGGGCGTCACGTTGAGTCCTTGGGAATAGTAAAGGACGATGGGCGGGTTAATCAGAAAACCAAACACTCCTGCCCCGATTAAGTTCCACCAGCAAGTAGCAATAAAGAACTTGAGCGGCATGCGATAAAAGCCCTGGGCCTCTTGAGATAGCTTGAGGGACTTCACTACTTCAAAGCCGATTAAAGTTAGAGGAACTACTTCCAAGGCCGAAGCCACCGAACCCAGTGCCGTAATAAAGACTGGCGTTCCTGCAAAGTACAGGTGATGCAGGGTGCCGATGACGCCACTGCCTAAATACAAAATAGTTGTGAGGTAGGTCGCCCGCAGGGCCGAAGAACGCTTGAGGAAGCCCAATTCGCTGCACAGATAGGCGATCGTTACCGTGGCAAACACTTCAAAAAAGCCTTCTACCCACAAGTGTACCACCCACCAGCGCCAATATTCCGCGATACTAATAGGAGTATGGTTGGTGTACATTAAGCCAGAGGCATAGAACAAAGGAATGGTGATGGCACTGTAGAGGAAAAAGTGATTCAGTCCAGTTTTGCTGCCTTCGGCTTTGAGAGCAGGTTTGAGGGCACGGAACATCAGCCAGAGCCAAAACACCATGCCCCCAATCAGCAAAATTTGCCAGAGGCGACCCAGTTCCACGTATTCATAGCCCTGGTGTCCAAACCAGAAGCTTTTGTTTCCCAGCAACCCCTGGACCCCTGCCCAGGAACCGATGAGAGAACCTACTATTACTACGGTTAAGGCTGCCAGTAACGCGCTATTGCCCCAGGCTTGCAGTTTTGGCTCGCCTTTGCCAAAGCGAGGACCAAAATATAGTCCCGCCGCCAGCCAACAGGTGGCAATCCAAAATATTGCTAGTTGCAAGTGCCAGGTGCGAGATGCGGCATAAGGTAAATACTGCTGAATGGGTAAGCCGTAGAAGCTATCTCCTTCTACTGCATAGTGAGCCGTCACCATCCCCATGATAATTTGGGTCAAGAACAGGGCCATCGCCACGCAAAAAAAGAGCGTACTAACTTTTTGGCTGGGGGTGGCAAGGCGAATAGCTGGACGTTCTGCCACCGTCCGTACTTCGTCGGCATCCTCTTGGGTTAGATAGACAAAGAGGAAGAAAGCGATCGCTGCAATGAGTACGATTACCGAGACGATCGACCAGATGATAAACTGAGGCGGAGCCTGGTTGCCAATTAGGTCATCGTGAGGCCAGTTGGCGGTATAAGAAAAGGGGGCATGGGGACGATTTGCCGAAGCTGCCCAAGCCGTCCAGGCAAAAAAGGCCGTGACATTGCGAATTTGGGTTCGCTCGGCGAACCAACCTCTAGGAATTGAATGTACCGACGACCCTTGAGTTAAAAGGGTTTGATAGTCTTGAAAGACTTTGGCAAGGCCCCGAGTCTGAGCGGCTGTTAGAGTTAGGGTCTTAGTTTCTGACTCATAGCGATTGATTTTAAATTCTTTGGGTCTTCGGTACGAAGGTTTGCTAAAATGGTAATTTTACGATGAGCGGGAACTCTTAACAGGGAACAGGGAACGGGGAAGAACAAATTTAAAATTGACGCAAACACCATTAAACTACTTTTTTTTAATAACTAGATGTGCTAGTTAGTAAGAAAAAAATCCCAAATCCGTTCCCCGTTCCCCGTTCCCCGTTCCCGCGCATCAATGATGAGCGCAAGCTAAACACCGAAGAGCCAATTCTTTTTTAACTCTAGCTTCCAAGGTAGCTCGCTCTATGGGAGACAAGGCTTCTAAAGAAGCTTGGGTAAAATCTGCACTGTCCTCGTACAAGATTCCCGCCGTCGCCAGTCCCCACCGATGCAGTACATCAGCCGTCCAGTCCGGAGCTAGATAGCTACCATGTCCCCAAATACTGCCGATGTGTTGTCCGCCCCGAGCTAGATAGGTTTCTTGACCTGATTGGATGTTTTCTTGGGTCAGGATTACTTCCTCCAGGGGAGAGATTATGGTTGCTGGAATAGGGGGGGCATTTTTATAAATAGCCGCTCCTGCTGAAAGTAAAACCGTAAAGGAGACAATGCAAATAAGTGCCAGCCAAGCCGGCAGTTTTAACTGCCAGGAGCGCTTGGGCGATTTCTCTACAATATCTAAGGTTGGATTTGCCATGATTCCTTTTCCGGTCTGTTTTAACAAATCCGGTATGTTTTATATGTCCAATGAGATTAGGTTCCATCTAAAGTCTAATTAAAGGACAGACACCATCTGGTCCCACAATCTCATCTATGGTTTTAATTGTAAGCGAATCTTGTTTAAAACTCTTTGACTTAAGTCAAAACAAACCTTAAAAGATTCTTAAGTTGGTAATGGTTAATAGTTGATGCTTAATTGTTAATGGCTTGGTTAAGTTAAGATTAGTTTATATATCACTGGTACAAAATTTGGGGATGAGCGGGAATGGGGAATAGGGAATAGAAAAAAAATCTAATACTTGTTGCAAATCATCTTTTTTTCCTCAAAAAAATCTTCCCATTGCCCATTCCCGATTATCAATTATTTCCGAACTTGAATCCTTTGGAGACTGCCGCCGGCATATAGAGTCGGTTCTCCCAAACTCGCCTTAAACCCAACCTCCTCTAACAAACTCACAAGATCCGTCTCCAATAACTGCCAAGCAGTCTCCGTCTCAAACAACCACATAAACACAGTTAACCCGGGTACAAATAAAGGATTGGTGGGACGGTGAAAATCTATAAGGGTAAAAATCCCTCCGGGTTTCAACACCCGATAAACCTCTGCGAGGATTTGCCGTAACTGTACCGGTGTCATTTCGTGTAACGCGGCGCTGGTATGTACCAAGTCGAACTCGTTATCCCCAAAAGGCATATCTTCGGCAAAAGCTTCTACATAGTTGGCACTCGGCACGTTTCGTCGAGCTCTCTCCAGAGATAGAGGCGAAGCATCCAAACCCGTGACAATATCCGAATATTTGACTAGATATTGAGTAGCTTGGGCGCTACCGCAGCAGAGGTCGAGGATTTTCGTCTCGCGACTGATGGCCAGCCCTTCCAGCGCCAATTGGCGGAAGCGACTGTCTCCACCGACGCTTAAGGCCGCCAACTTGGAAATACTGTCGTAAAGCCATTGATATTTGTAACTCAAATCTCTTAAAATTGTTGCCATCGATACTAAATTAAAATTTTCTTAACTATTGACTGACTGACTGTTAAGAAAATATAATAATGTTAAATTTATTAACAAATTCTAAGAAAAGGAGTTTTACAAGCGTTATGAGCCGCGTCGGAGTTTTACTACTAAATTTAGGTGGGCCGGAACAACTGGAAGATGTCCGTCCCTTTCTTTTTAATCTATTCGCAGATCCAGAAATTATCCGCCTGCCCTTTCCTTGGTTGCAAAAACCTCTGGCCTGGCTGATTTCTACCTTGCGTTTCGAGAAGTCCCAAGAAAATTACAAACAAATCGGAGGGGGCTCTCCCCTGCGTAGAATAACAGACGAGCAAGCGTTGGCCATCCAAGAACAGTTAGAGAAAAAGGGACAAAAGGCTCAAGTTTATGTGGGGATGCGCTATTGGCATCCTTTTACGGAGGAGGCGATCGCTAAAATTAAACGGGACCAAATAGAAAAATTGGTCATTTTACCGCTGTACCCTCAATATTCCATCAGCACCAGCGGTTCGAGTTTTCGCCTGCTAGATCAATTGTGGCAAAAAGACACCGAACTTCAAGAAATAGAATACACGGTAATTCCTTCTTGGTATCAGCGATCGGGCTACATTCAAGCAATGGCCGAATTAATCGCCCAAGAATTAGACCATTGTCCCAATCCCGATGAAGTTCACATCTTCTTCAGCGCCCACGGAGTGCCGGTTAGCTATGTGGAGGAAGCAGGAGACCCCTATCAAGCGGAGATTGAAGATTGCACTGCCCGAATTATGAAGGCCCTAAATCGTCCCAACGATCGTACTTTGGCTTATCAAAGTCGAGTTGGCCCGGTGGAATGGCTCAAACCTTACACGGAAGAGGCTATCCCAGAATTGGCAGAACGAGGAGTAAAGGATTTGCTAGTGGTTCCCATTAGCTTTGTCTCGGAACATATCGAGACTTTGCAAGAAATTGATATGGAGTATCGGGAACTGGCAGAGGAATCTGGTATTGAAAATTTTTACAGGGTGCCGGCATTGAATACTCATCCAGTATTTATTGAGGATTTGGCAGAATTGACGATGGAGGCATTAGAAGCGCCTCCTCGTCCTCTGGCGGATGTTATCCAGATGAAAAAACGAATCAAGATGTATCCCCAAGAACGTTGGCAATGGGGTTTGACTACTACGGCGGAGGTTTGGAACGGACGTTTGGCAATGCTAGGGTTTATCGCTTTGTTGTTGGAATTAATCAGCGGTTCGGGTCCCCTCCATTTTGCGGGATTGCTTTAAATTGGGGAATGGGGAATGGGGAATGGGGAATTGCGTTCTTGCGTTCTTGCGTTCTTGCGTTCTTGTTAGTTTTTAGGGTTGCACGTCAACTTTGAAGAGAA
>CAZSTZ010000105.1:0-21250 GCA_964609515.1 uncultured bacterium
TTGTCCCCCTTGTCTCCCTTGTCCCCCTTGTCCCCCTTGTCTCCCTTGTCCCCCTCCCCCCTGGGGCGAGTGAGTTTCAATAAATTCTTGCTCGGTTTGCCCCCAACGGCGCGATCGCCTCCTAAAACTGCCTCCCGCCCCGCTTGCAAATCTGCCAGAGCGATTTTACCGATAGTTTTATAATATTTGGGATTGACTTTCAAAGCTTTTATCGCAGTTTCGGCGATCGCTGTAAAGCCAGATAAATTTAACATATTCCCCAGAGTGGCGAAGACTTCTGCTTGAGACTTCAACTCTTCTATAACCTGTTTGGGAGACATAGACTTGCCTGCCTCCCCTAACAAATTTTCCCACCGACTCAACCCCTGCGGTATCTCCTGGGCAAAGAGAAATTTCGTCATGTCGCCGCCCATCGAGACTTCTGGGAGTTCCGCTGCCTCCTCCAGGGGGTGTCCGAGTTTCGCTTCTAGGGCATCGAAGAGGGGGTGGGAACGAGCGATCGCCTCTTCTTCGCGATATTGACCGGTTTCTATTTGCCGAACTATCGGTTCTCGGAGACTATCGAAAGCTTCCAAGAGCAAATTTTCCAACTCGATATCTATAACTAAATCTTCCCGATAGAGGGCGCGGATGCCATTTTCGAGGTTGTGGGCGATTTTCTGGATGCCGGTTAAACCGATACAGGCGGCGCCTCCTTTAATAGAATGGGCGGCCCGCATTAAATCGTGGATTTTTTCCAAGTTGCTTTCCTGGGAAATTGTCATCAGTCCGCTTTCGAGGACTTGTAACAATTCTGTGGCTTCTTGGACGAAGAATTCGTAGGCTCGATCGTTCATTGTTAATTGTTAATTGTTAATTGTTAATTGAAAGGGGAGTGCGCAGCTACTACTCGCCCACAATTTGCAGCACGCGATCGTATAGCATCTGAGAAACTCGAAACTCCGCTGTTAGAATGAGTTCGTCAATTATAGGTTTAATCTCCGCGATCGCACCTTGAGTCTTAGCTTCAATGAGAACTCCAAGCAACCCGGTTATCCTAAGCCCCTGACGGCTTGCTTCCGCTCTACCGCGACGTTCGTCTATCAACAGAATTTCGGCATTAAGCTCCTTCGCTAAGACTATTGCTTCCGATTCTCCCTCATCTAGTGGCAGTGCTTTGAGATTAGCAACCAGACTGCGGTTGACTACCGATCGCATCTGAATCCAATCGGCAGAAAGGACTTCTCTAGTACCGGGCACGGGAACGCTTACTTCCGTTAGTTCCCGGTAAACAGCTTCAGGAATGATGATGCTTCCGTATAGTTGTTGAAGCAGCTTTAGTTTATTAATAGCTGCTAGACTGGTAATGGGCGAGGTATCGCTGACTATAATCATATTCTTCCTAGCTCCCGCAGATTTTTTAGGTCGAGTTCTAGGTCTTCGATATCGTAGTCGTAGATGGGAATTTGTTTAGACTTGAGCAATTGCCGAAACGAGAATTTTTCCATCCCGGCTAACTTGCTTGCGTATCCCAGAGGTAGTTTTCCGGTTTGGAATAGCATAATTGCTATTTGCTGTTTTAACTCGGGTTCGCTCATTCGAGTGGCGCTTACTATTTCATCGGGAATAATTACGCTCATAAGGTTTTTCTCCTAAGGTAGAACGGGCATCTTGCCTGTTTTTTGATAGTCTTGCCTGTTTTTTTTATAAAAACCGGGTTTCAGTATCCCCCAGAAACCCGGTTGGTAAAAAACCGGGTTTCAGTATCCCCCAGAAACCCGGTTGGCAAAAAAACCGGGTTTCAGTATCCCCCAGAAACCCGGTTGGCAAAAAACCGGGTTTCAGTATCCACCAGAAACCCGGTTGGTAAAAAACCGGGTTGTATCCATGAATTATTCTACCTTGAATTGGGCGACGCTTTTTTGCAGTTCGCCGGCTACTTCTAATAGGCGGGCGAAAGACTCCGCCACCGTGAGAGATTGACCCGAGGTGCGGTTGGCGATCGCCGCTACTTCCTGCATGGTATCCGATAGTTCGCAGGAGGTGTCCGCTTGAGCGATCGCTGACTGGGCGATCTCTTCTACTAACTCGCTAATCTTACCGCTTGCTTCCGCTAATTCGGTTAAACTCTGGCGAGTTCCCTTCACTAACTCCGTACCCTTCAACACTCGCTTGCGACCGATAATCATCGCTTTTACCACCTCGTTAGTTTCGGCCTGGATATCCTCCACAATTTGTTCGATTTCCCTGGTGGCGCTTGCCGACTGTTCCGCCAAAGTTCGCACTTCTCCCGCCACCGTGGCAAAACCTTCGTCATCGCGAGCGGCGCGAGTCGCCTCCACCGACGCATTTAAAGCTAAAATATTGGTTTGATTTGCCAAATCGCTAATCAAACTCACCACCCGGGAGATTTTCTTGGAAGCATCCCCCAAATTTTTCACCTTGCGGGCGGCGGCATCCACGGTTTTCTGAATCGCCAAAATGCCGTCAACGGTTTTATCCATCGCTCCATCGCTAGTTTTGAGAATTTGATTGGCCTGCTGCACTTTAACTTCCGCCTCCCGGGCGTTGTCGGCTACCCCGTGGATTTCGTCCACCATCAACTTAATCTGAGTCAGGGCAGCAGCGATCGCCTCCGCCTGGCGCTGCGCCTCCCCAGACAAAACCTTAATCTCGGCTTCGCTACCCTCAGCAGTAGCAGTCACAACTCCCGCCGCCGACTGCACCTGGGACGCTAACTTTTGCAAGTTCTCGATAGTAGCATTAAAAAAGTCCGCCACCGTACCCATCACCCCTTCGGTTACTCGGGCGCGGACGGTCAAATCGCCGCCGAAGGAACCTTCTATCTCTGCTAAGAAAGCATCGATGTGATTTTCGAGCTGTTCCTTTTGTTGCTGTTGTTCTATGGAAACCGTCTCCGCATCCTGGCGCGCGAGCTCTACCTGTTCCAGCAACCAAGCCTGTTCGAGGGCGTAGCCGACTTGTTGGGCTACTTGTTTAAATACCTCTACTTCCGACTCCTGCCACTGACGGGTATTGGCGCACTGGTGGACGCCGAGCAAGCCGTATAATTTCCGGTTGACCACGATGGGCACTACCACGTTAGCCTTAACCTGCCACTTTTTCAGTTGTTCCTCGTGGCACTCGGTTAAACCCGCTTTAGTAATATCTTCGGTCACTTGCACCCGCCCCAGACGGTATTGTTCTACATATTCGCTGGGAAAGCAGGGCACTTCCTTTTCCATTTCGATGATTCTCGCCCAACCGGGTTTAACTACTTCGGAGATAATCTCCCCATCCCAGGTAGTCTCGTCAAACCTATAAATTACCGCCCGGTCAACTTCCATTAGTTCCAAGGCACCCTCTACGGCGCTGCGGCAGATGCGCTCCGGATCTAAAGATTCCCGAATGCGGGAACTGATGGCTCCGAGCTGTCGCGCTTGCTGGGTGGCGGCCTGCTGTTGCTGTAATAACAGGGCCTGGTCGAGGGCGTAACCGATTTGAACTGCTACTTGTTTGGTTAAATCTATTTCCCACTGCTGCCAGTGGCGAGGTTTGGAACATTGATGGGCAATTAATAAGCCCAGTAGAACGGGCGTCCCCCCTGTTGTCCCGCCTGTTGCCCTGACGATGGGCGTTACTAAGTTAGCTTTCACCTCAAAAGATTCGAGCTGTCGCAGGTGACACTCGGTTAAGTCGGCTTGCTGGATGTCGTCGATCGCTCTTACTCGCCCCGTAAGATATTTCTGGACGTATCCTTCGGCAAAACAGGGGTCGTTTATTTCTGCCCCCAAGGATTCGGTAAATCCCGTTTCTACAGATTCTGCGGTGACGGTGCCCTGCCACTGGGAGTCGAATTGATAAACTATGACCCGCGATGCCTGCAAGGCTTTGCGCATTTCTTCGACGGCGGCGTTTAAAATGTCTTTGAGGCTGAGAGATTCCCGAATGCGAGAGCTAATCTGGTTTAAGCGCCTCGCTTGGGCGGTGGCGATCTGATGTTTTTGCAGCAGGTTGATGCGATCTAGGGCGAAGCCTATTTGGGTGCCGAGTTGTTTGATGAAGTCGATTTCCGAGTTTTTCCAAGTCCTGAAGTGGGAGCATTGGTGAACGATTAACAGGCCCCGTAGAACAGGAGTCTCGCCCGTCGACCTATCTATTATGGGCGCTACTAGGTTGGATTTTACTTGGTAGGGTTCTAGCTGTCCGATGTGGCACTCGGTTAAGCGGGCTTCGTAGATGTTGTTAATCGCGCTGACTCGTCCCCGCAGATAGGGTTTGACGTAGCGATCGGCAAAGCAAGGATCGGCGATTTTTGCTCCCAAGGCGCTTTCCCAACCCCGATCTACCGACTCCGCTACTACGGTTCCCTGCCAGTTGGCATCGAAGGTATAGACTAGGATGCGATCGGCGCTTAAGGATTCTCGGCTTTCTTCTACTGCTATGTCGAAGATTTCTTCGGGTTTCAAGTCTTCCCGCAGCATGGCGGTAATTTGGTTGAGGAGTCGCGCTTGTCGGGCGATCGCTTGTTGTTCTTCGAGCATGATGGTCCGCTCTAGGGCATAGCCCACTTCCACGGCGACTTCCCGCAACAGTTCGATTTCTGTTTCTTTCCACGCCCTGGGGCCGGAGCATTGATGGGCGATGAATAGCCCCTGTAGAACGGGCGTCCCGCTTGTTGCCCTCACGGCTAAGATGGGAACCACCAGGCTTGCTCTGACTTCAAAGGGTTCGAGCAGTTTGAGGTGGCACTCGCTTAAATCAGCTTTGAAGATATCGTCAACGGCGCTGACTCGCCCCCGTTCGTAGGAGAGGGCGTAGCGTTCGGCGAAGCAGGGATCTTCTATTTCCGCTCCCAGGGTCACGGGCCATCGGCGATCCACTGATTCGGCTACTACGGTTCCTTGCCACAGGCGGGACTCTTGGGGCAACAGGCGTCCCGCCTGTTCTACCAGGTCAAATTCATAGACGAGAACCCGATCGCTCTCGATCGCTTCTCTGGTTGCCTCCACCGCTGCGGTTAGGATATCGTCGCGGTTGACTGCCCGCCGCACTTTTGATTTGATTTTTTCTAGCAGTTTGATTTGTTTGGTGAGGGCTTGTTGTTTTTCTAAGAGTAATGCCCTATCTAGGACGTAACCTAGTTGGAGGGCGAGCGCTTCTAAAAAGTCGATTTCTGCTTGACTCCATTCCCGAGTTCCTTGGCAGTCGATGGCGACGAGCAGTGCCAGAGGGCGATCGCCTACTCGAACTGGGGCGACGAGAGTGGGGACGCTATCCCAAAACTCGGCGTTCGCTCCGGTTTTACCTTGGCGGTATGGTTCTGTCTGGCGATCTACTAAGTTTGGATCGATTCTTTGAAGGAAGGACCGACCGGCTTTTATCGATTCTGCCGCGACTTTGCTTTTACCCTTGCGTTCTAATTGATAGATAGTTACTCTATCTGTTGCCAATGCTTCCCGCACTTCCTCCACGGCGGTTTCTAGTAGCTCTTCTGGTTTGAGAGTCTCCCAGAGACGGGCGCTTATTCGGTTTAATTGTTCTGCTTTTTCTGCCGCCGCCCCTTCTTCTTCTATTAATCTCTGGAGGCGATCTGCTCTCATATCGATGCTTTCTCGCAATTTTCTCAGTTCCGCCGCTATCACTTTGTTTCTAGCTCTTAAACCTCTTTCTTCTTCTACTTCTTCCACCGATAACCCGCTTTCTACGGGCACGAGCGCCATCGAGCTTGCCGCGATCTCCACTGCATCTTCGTCTTCTCGGTTATACTTTTCCATCGTTCTTTGTTTCATGGTTGTTAATGGTTAATCGTCAATTGTTAGTTGTTAGTTGTTAGTTGTTAGTTGTTAGTTGTTCGGTGGCGATCGCCTCGAAGTCTAAAATCTGAAAAGTTTCGTTTTTTTTATTTTTCCAACTAGCTTTTATGTATTTTGCCAAAATGGGATTAAAATTTTTCGTGGAACTTCCCTCCTTTATTTCTTCTGCTTCGACACCCATTAGCCCGCCGATATTTTTTACTAAAAACCCTAGCTTTATTTCCCCACTAATTTTCACGTGCAAAACGTTATATTTAGAACGGTAAAAACCCGCTTTTAATAATGCTTCGTATCCCATGACGGAAACTAAATCTATCAGCCAAACTACTTCTCCTTGCCAGGGAAAACAACCGCAAACGGAGGAGGGCATATCGGGAATTGGGACGATTGTTTTTGGACTCAAGCTAATAATTTCTGCTAGTTCTTCTGTCGATACCATCGCCCCTATATCGTGGGTTATGTAAAATGTCATAAATTGGGTTTTCATTGGGTTGGGGAATGGGGAATGGGGAATTGTTTTTAATCGAGTCAAGCGCGATTACTACGAACTGTATCGCGCTCCGCGATTACTACGAACTGCTTATTGTTTCATTAATTCTGTTAAAGTAGATAGAACCTCCTCAGTATTAATTGGTTTGGTTAGATAAGCATTAGCTCCTTGCTTTAGCGCCCAATTTTTATCGATTTTTCCCGATTTTATCGAACAAATAATGATAGGAATTTTTGCCGTACATTCTTGATTTTTTAACTCTCTACACAAGCTAAAACCGCTTTGACCTGGCAAAATTACGTCTAGCAAAATAGCATCGAAACTTTTTTGCTCTAAAATAGCTTTAGCAGTTTCGGCGGTAGTAACGTTTTGCGCTTCAAAACCAGATTGCCGCAAACATTCGGTTAAAATACTTGCTTCCGTCTGGCTATCTTCTACGATTAATACCCTGACCATTTTTTTTCCTGATAATTGTTGATTGTCGATTCTTAATTGGGAACTTGTTAATTGCTAATTGTTAATGGTTTGGAGTATTTTTCAATGATTTGTAATACTTGTTCTCCTTCTGGGGGTTTGGCGATAAATTCCGAGGCACCGACTAACTTCGCCCGAGAGCGATCGACCAGGTTATCGCGACTGGTAAGCATGATAACCGGAGTGTGCTTGAATGCAGGGGCTTTGCGCAAAAACTGACAAACCGTATAACCGCTAGCGTTGGGCATTTCTATGTCGAGGAAGATTAAGTCGGGTTTGTGTTGGGCCAGTTGGGCGAGTCCTCGGACGGGATCTGCGGTGTGGATGAATTGATAGCCGGCCGGTTCTACAATATTTCTCAAAGTTTGGGCGATGGCCTGGCTATCGTCTATACAGGCGATTAAGCCCCGTTTGCCTTTGGCTGTCTCGGTTGCTTGAGACTCCTGTTGCTTTGCCTTTGCTTCTAGGAAGTCGGGGGCGGGTAAGTCGGGCATGGTTTTTAATTGTACTATTCCCCGAGAAATTAGGGGCATGAGGCCCCGGGTGACGCTGGTAATCGATTTTTGCAAGTTTGAGGCTAAGTCCCACAAGTCATATTGGCCGTTGAGGTATTGGCCGATGCCGGAGAAGGAGTCGGGGGAAACTGGTTTTTTGGCAACTGCTACTAGGCTGGGGCTGAGGGTGTCTAACCCGGCGGCTTGCCATTGGGAGACGAGTTGGGCGACTTTGGCGATGACTGGTTCTAGTTCTCGATAGGAGAGGCTTAGGCCCAAGGATAATTCCGAGCCATCAGTGGCTTCTTTGGGCTGCCACTCGTAGCTTAAGTCTGGGTAGCGGCTGAGACAAAATAAGATTTCAAAGGCCACTCGGCGGATTATTCCTTTGGCTTCGTTGAGGCCGATCTGTTTTTTACTGACGCCTTGGTATAGCAGTTGATATTCCCAGGGTTGGTTTGGGGATAGGGGGGCGATCGCCTTGGGTTGCCAGTTGGGGCAATATTGTTTTATGGCTCTCTGCCAACGCCAAACTCGATGAAATTCGGCGGTGGCAAAGAGGAGTCTGCCGTAGAATAGGTGCAGTTTGGCTTCTTTGGCATGGCTGTTAAGAATTAGTTCGCCACCGGTCATTTTTTTACTTATTTTGTCTAATTCTTGACTTAGTATTTGCAGTCTTTTTATTGGGGTTGTCATTTTATTTTATTAATTAACAATTAGCAATTAACAAGTTCCCAATTAACAATTAACAATTGACAATTGACAAAGGTACTTTTTTGTTTTTATAAGATTAATTTTACCACGTCATCGGCTTTATGGTTTAATTTTGATTCTTCTGTCTTTTGCTAAAACTGCAAAAATACGGAAGCACGCCCCAAAAACCCCGCTTTTCTATTTTCTAATTTCCGTCCCGCCTCTAAAACTGTATAATGGTTAAGATTGCAAAAAAAAGAGAAAACAAGATGTTAGAATTACACTGCCATACGACTTATTCTGATGGTAGTCTCTCGCCGAGGGAGTTAGTGAAAAAAGCTGTAAGTGCGGGGGTGCGAATTTTGGCAATTTCCGACCACGATACGATATCTGGTTGGGAGGAGGCGCTCGCTGCTGGAACTAAGTATGGCGTAGAAATAGTGCCGGCTATAGAGTTAAGTACGGTTCACCGAGATTGTTCTTTGCATATCTTGGGTTATTATCCAGACGGGGAAAAGTTGCGGGCTGTCTTGGGCGATCGCATTCTGGCAAGGTTTAGCCGGGCCCGGTTGATGGTGGAGAAGCTAGCAGATTTGGGATACTGTATAAAACTGCCTATACTGGAAGAGGAAAACCCTCAAACGACTCCGGGACGACCTCACATAGCGGCGGCTTTGCTGGAGGCCGGTTATGTGAAGTACCCCCAGGAGGCGTTCGATCGCTGGTTGGGGGAGGGCAAACCTGCTTATGTGCCTTACGATAAGTTTTCGATTAAGGATGGCATCCGGTTATTGCGTCGCTGCGGGGCCGTGCCGGTGTGGGCCCATCCTTGTTTGTTTCGAGGGGGAAAAGTGGAGGAGGTTTTAATGGAGTTGTTGGACGCCGGCTTGATGGGCCTGGAGGTGTTCCACCCCTGTCATTCTGCCGGGGAGGTGGAACGGTTGAAGGGTTTGTGCGGTAAATATGGCTTGTTGATGACTGGGGGCAGCGACTATCACGGCCCGGTTGCGGGGGGCAAGGAGATGACTTCTCTTAATATGTTGGGTTTGCCCGGGAAGTTGTTGTCTCCTATTAAGGAGGCGGCGGCTAGTTTGGCTCCGGTTTCTGCGGTAAAATAAGTAGGGGCCATCGCTCTTCTTTGTGCCGAGAAAGTAGATTGTTTTGGCGATCGCTCCTTAATTCTCACCCAGAAACCCGGTAATTCCTGCAAAACCCAGAAACCCGGAATTTCTGTAAAAACCGGGTTTCTTTCGCTACCAAAAAACCCAGAAACCCGGAATTTCTGTAAAAACCGGGTTTCTTTCGCTAATACCATAACTATCAAATTATGTCAAGGTAAATTGAAAAAAAAATTAATTTCTAATCGGACTGGGGCCAATTTTGCCAAGCCTGCTCAAGAGTATGACTCAACCACTGCCTTTGAGCCAAATCTAACAAATTATCGTCAGCCAAAACCTCCGTTTTTAACTCCTCCAAAGACTGCCCCTTAGAACGAGCTATCTCTATAACACCAGCGATCGCCGCCACCACCATCTCTTCATTAACGGGCTCTTCTCGCAAAGCCATAATTTCTCGAACATTCTTAGGAATAGGATATTTCATCATCAATAATTAATCTATTTTAAGATTTAAGATTTTATAAATAAGAAACAAAAAAGGCACAAATCCTGCAACCATAGTAAGCAGATAGGAATCAAAACCCGTCCCACAAAAGCTAAGATAGTCAAATTTAAGCACCCAAAATGTGATAAAATTAGCAACTTTCCATCGGTCCGATGAAAGTTAAGGGATTTTAACACACTTTTACCCATTGTCAACCCCCAACTAGAGGATCGGTCAAAAAACCCAAGAAACCCGGTTTTGCCGAAATTACCGGGTTTCTGAGATAGTAGATTCTAACTTAATAAAATCAGATGAAAGAAATCCTATACCTAGAAATTCCCACCCCAGACACGGCAAAAGTGCGCCTCTGGTTGCAAGAGAAATTTAACCCCCCCGCAGGAAAGAAAGTCCTAACCCCAGACGGCATTCGCCTCCTCCTAGACGATGGCCAAAAGTCAGCGGAAATCTCGGCTTTCCTTTGGTCCCTCCAGGGAACCACCTATTTAAAGGTCTTTTCTCTGGGGGCATCTTCTGCTATTGAAAAAGAAATAATCAAAATTCTAACCAGCAACCTCAGAAACCAATTTCCCCATCAATATCCAGAACCCCCAGAAATAGACCTCTCCCAAAAATCCATCTTTGACGCCCTCGCGCCCCACTACCCTCTAACAGTTAAATACTTTCAAAAAATGCCCAAAGGCGAATACGATCTCCAGCGGGTTTACTGGTGGGAGAAACGCTGGCGGGAAGGCGTTAAAAACCCCAAAAAACCAAAGCAAGTTATTTTCGAGAAAAAATCAGAAAAAACAGCGACTCAAACAGACTCAGAATACGACCTCATTTATATTGGTGGTGCCTTGGGAGTCGTTCATGCTGCCGTCATGGCGCGGTTGGGTTATCGCATCTTATTAATAGAAAGATTGCCCTTTGGCAGGATGAACCGAGAGTGGAATATTTCCCGTTCCGAACTCCAAAGTTTAATCGATTTAGGTTTATTTACTGCCGCCGAAATCGAAAGCTTAATTGCCAGAGAATACAAAAACGGATTTAATAAATTCTTCGATGCCAACAATCCACCTTTTGCTAAAGCAGCAATTCTCCACACTCCCACAGTTTTAAACATAGCTTTAGATGCCGAAAAATTACTGCATTTATGCGGCGTAAAACTGCGAGAAGCGGGAGGAAAAATTGCCGAAGAAACGGAATTTATCCGCGCCAATATCGAAGAAAAAAGAGCAGTAGTTGAGGCCGTTCATCTACCTACTAAAACCGAACAAAGTTTTCGAGGTCGCTTAATCGTAGATGCGATGGGAACTGCTTCTCCCATCGCTTGGCAGTTGAACGGAACTCGCGCTTTTAATAGCGTTTGTCCCACGGTAGGGGCGGTAATTGATGGCGGTTTTGAACCGGGGGTTTGGGATTCCAATTATGGCGACGTTCTTAACAGTCACGGCGATATTTCTCGGGGCAGACAGTTGATTTGGGAATTGTTTCCTGGGCGGGGAAATGAATTGACTATTTATCTATTTCATTACCACCAAATTCATCCTGAAAATCCCGGTTCTCTGCTAGAAATGTACGAGGACTTTTTTACGATTTTGCCGGAATATCGCCGCTGCAATCTGGACGATTTGGTTTGGAAAAAACCGACTTTTGGTTATATTCCGGGGCATTTTAGTCTGGGAGGTAGCCATCGCCAAGTTGCCTTCGATCGCCTAATTTGTATCGGCGATGCGGCCTCCCTTCAATCTCCCTTAGTCTTTACCGGTTTCGGTTCTCTGGTAAGAAATCTTCCCCGCTTAACGGAACTTTTGGATACTGCTTTAAAACACGATTTATTAGACGCCAAAAGTTTAAACCAAATCCGCGCCTACCAAAGCAATATTAGCGTTACCTGGCTATTTTCTAAGGGAATGATGGCACCGACGGGTAAGTTTTTACCTCCTCAAAGGATTAATTCTATTCTCAATACCTTTTTCGGTCTTTTGGCAGACGCGCCCCCAGAAGTAGCGGAGACTTTTATTAAGGACAAAACTGATTGGTCGATGTTTACTGGTTTGGCGCTAAAAGCAGCGATAAAAAATCCTTTGTTGCTAGTCTGGATTTTAGATTTTGTGACTTTTAAAGAAGTTAATCTGTGGCTGATTAGCTATCTCAATTTTACCTTTTTAGGATTAATTAGTTTCTTATTTGGCTGGTTGCCAAATTTTACTCGCAGCATTCAGTCTTGGTTGGAACCGAAAATGCCTCGTTTGTGGTTGTGGCTGTTAGCCATTAGCTACAATTTAACTAACGGCATGGGCAAAGCTCAAACTAAATTTCGGATTAAAACTCCAGACACCCGTAAAACAGATGTCTCGTCTGTTGCTTCGTAAAATAGATGTCTCGTCTGTTTGTATCCGCAAAACAGACGAGGCAAAAGTTACCAAAAATTACTCGTTAACTATTAACTATGGAGATTAAAGCCATTGAACCACTGTATCGAAAAAATAGAAAACTATTTATTAACGGCAAGCCTATTACTCAAACGGCAGCTAAAGAGAAATGCCAAGAAATATTACAGACAAAAAAAGAATTAGAGGGAGAAGATTTAGTATTTGTAGGTTCTATATTAATGTCGTGGTATTTCAATTATCAGGAACCTATCCAAATTAAAGTCGATCTATCTTCAAATGGTCGAAATAATTGTTTCTATTATTTAAAAAAATCAGGGGATTGGGAAGACTTTTCATATATAAAAGCTTTAAGGAATCCTAACACTAACTCGATCGCAGACTTGACAAGTGCTTTTAGGTATGAAATATCGAATCAAATTCTCGATTACAAAAGTCAACATCAGTTAATTGGCAATAACGAGTTTCATGTCGACCATGTTGTGCCTTTTAAAAAGCTATTTGATGAGTTTTTGAAAAAACATAATTTGCAAGAGCAAGATATTGAATTACAAGAAATCGAGAAAAATACACGAGAGTTTAAAATACATCGGCATAAAATTAAAGATAGAAAATTAGCTAAAGCTTGGCAAGATTATCATAAAGAAAAAGCTGAACTTCAGATTTTAACAGCTACGGAAAACTTGAAAAAATCGTCATCTTAATCTTATGAAAAATAAAAAAGTTAAACAAATCGCTGAAGCGATTATTACTAATTAAAGCTTATGAGAGAAGATTTACAAAATTTAGAAATAACTCCTCGGGAGATTAAACGCCTTAGCGGTATAAGTTTAGACCGAGTTTTTAGACCGCCAACTGCGAGGAAGTTTGTCTCGGAAATATTCAAGAGTGGGGCGATCGCCTCTTTATTATTTCTCGCTTATTTCCTCTTGTCAGCAATTTGGCCCCAACACAGTTTATTCTTATTTACTACTTTTATAATTTTAGCAGCAGCAACCTTTATCGAAGATATTTCTCAAATAATTGTTAGTGCCAGAAATAAAAAATTAACTAAATTATTTGATGCCACGGAAAAATACAATACTATTTTGAAAGCTATAGCAATTCAAGACGAAATCGAAACTGTAGCAAGGGGGAACTTAAATTTTCAAAACCGAGAACGAGTTATCGAGGCCCTGCAATTAATTCGAGAAGATTTAGTCCGCGCTTTAACTATTGAAAGAATTTTAAGAAAACACAAAAGATTTATTTCGGCTAACGCTAAATTATTTTCCAGTCATTTAAACGATGTAACCTCTCTCTTAATTAATGATGAAGCTAGCGAACACGGACGCTTATTAAATGAAGCATTAGAAATAGCAGTGGCAGTCAAAGACGAAATGAAAAGATTGCAAGATAAACATTATGGAATAGGGAATGGGGAATAGCTAATTGTTAGTTGTTAGTTGTTAGTTGTCAATTGTTAATTGTTAATTGTTAATTGTTAATTGTTAATTGTTAAATGCTAATTGTTAATTTCCCCATTCCCCATTCCCCATTCCCCATTCCCCATTCCCCATTCCCCATTCCCCATTCCCAAAATATGAGATAATTTTAATTCGTACTATATTTTAAGAAACAAAAGATGGCAGACCAACCAAAAATTATAGTTCTCGATGACGACCCCACCGGTTCCCAAACGGTTCATAGTTGCTTGCTGCTGATGCAGTGGGACGTAGAAACTTTGCGCATAGGACTGCGGGATGAATGTCCGATTTTCTTCGTCCTCACTAATACCCGCGCCCTGACTCCAGAACAAGCGGCCAACGTTACCCGAGAAGTAACTCACAATCTTCAAGAGGCGATCGCTGCCGAAAACGTTAAAGATTTTCTCGTCGTCAGTCGTTCCGACTCCACCCTCCGAGGTCACTATCCAGTAGAAACCGACGTCATCGCCGAAGAACTCGGACCCTTCGACGCCCATTTTCTGGTCCCCGCCTTTTTTGAGGGCGGGCGAGTCACCCGCGATAGCATTCATTACCTCATGGTTAACGGCAGTCTCACTCCAGTTCACGAAACCGAATTTGCCCGAGATTCGGTTTTCGGCTACCGCCACAGCTATTTGCCGGACTATGTGGAGGAAAAAACTAAAGGTCGCATTAAAGCTAATGAAGTGGAACGCTTTTTGCTGGCAGACCTTCGCGCAGGGGTTAGCGATCGCCTGATGAAACTTACCAACAACCAATGCGGCGTAGTGGATGGGGAAGCTCAAACGGACTTAGATAGTTTTGCCAAAGATTTGCGGGAGGCGGCGAGTCAAGGGAAACGATTTTTATTTCGCAGCGCCGCCAGTATCTTAACGTCCTTGGCAAACCTCGGACCGCAAGCGATCGCCCCCGAAGATATGGCGAAATACGTTCGCGAGGGCAAACCGGGTGCCATTATCGTCGGTTCCCACGTTAAAAAATCGACCCAACAACTGGAACGTTTGTTACAAGAACCGGATATCGCCGGCGTCGAAGTTGATGTATCTCATTTGCTGGAAGAATCCCCAGAACAACGGGCCGCCCTGTTAGAAGATATTTTGTCGCAAGTCAGAAATGCCCGTGCTGCGGGTAAAACTCCCGTTGCCTACACCTCCCGCGAGGAGCTAACTTTCGATAGCGTGGAGACGCGCTTGCAATTTGGAGTCGCCGTTTCCGACTTGTTAATGGATATCGAACGGGGTTTGCCCGAAGATATCGGTTATTTGATAAGCAAAGGAGGTATTACATCTAACGATACTCTCAGCAAAGGTTTGGCTTTGAGGACCGCTCGCTTGTTAGGTCAAGTGTTAGCGGGATGTTCGATGGTACGCACCCCCGCAAACCATCCCCAGTTCCCTAACTTACCCGTGGTATTGTTCCCCGGTAACGTGGGGGATGCCGACGGTTTGGTTACGGTTTATCGTCGTTTGAGCAATAAATAATCCCGTTTCTTGATACTCTTGACGAGTACTCAAAAAGAGCTTTTTTTATTTGAGTACTCGTCAAGAGTATGAGTATGAAACTATCGAGGGGTAAAAATTGCAAATATGAGATGCTCCCGAATGGGTAAAAGAGCATCTCATATTTGCAAAAATAGAAAATTTTGTAATCCCACTTATTTATTGCTTTGCCATTAACAACTGACAACTAACAACTAACAAAAAGCATCTAATTCTTGGCTTTCTTCAAAATTGAGATGGGGAGCATCTCATATTTGCAAAAATATTTTTTTACCTCAAATCTCAAACCTCAAACATCTCCTACCTCCCGCTTAAGGAGGTCCTCTGACCTCTGACCGAGGACCATTAGCGTTCAATTCTTGGGTTTTTACAAAATTGAGATGTACTCTATTTCCCTACTTATTTAAAACAACAACCTCACTCCTCCCACTACTTTTAAATTATCGACGCTTTCTCCTTCTTCTCGGGCAAAATTAGCCGTATCGCCGAATTTTTTCGTCCAGACTACACCAACATAAGGAGCAAATTGACGGCTAAACTCATAACGCAATCGCAAACCTAATTCGATATCGTTAAGACCGGAACCAACCCCAAATTCTTCGACTTCTTGGGCGGCAAGAGCCATTTCAAATTCCGGTTGTAAAATTAATCTTTGGGAGAGAAGTAATTCATATTCTACAGCAAATTTTGCCGAAATATCTCCTTCCTGACTGACAAAAAGATGGGCGTTAATTTCAAATAAATAAGGCGCTAATCCCTCAAATCCGATAACAGCAAAAGCTCGTCCTTGGCCGCCATCGGAACCGTACAATTGGTCGTAGCGCAAACCTGCTTGTAAATCCCAAAATGGAGCGATTAATCTACTATAAAGCAGTTGTAATTCTGCTTCTCCTTCTCCATTTTCTAACCCCGCATCTCCTTCTGTTTTTACCCAAAATCTTTCGTAGTCTCCCCCTACCCAACCTTGAATCTCCCAATTAAAAGTATCTTCTCCATCGCTTACTTGATATTCTAAGCGATCTACTTTTAATAACCAAAAAGTTTGGCTGTCGTGCATGGGTTCCCCAAAATCTTCTTCGTTAGTCATTGCAGGAGAATGATGCTGGTGCTGAGATAGCAGCGGTTGTTCTTTATCCCTAACTATCGAAGTAGGTGTAATTTGTATGTTTGTTAGTAAATTTGCCTGAGTTTGAGCCTTGATTTCTGGGGCATTAATGAAAATGCTAATCAGACTAAAGATGCCCCCAAAAAAAACATGGTAATTGGTATTTTTCATTCTTAATTTTACCTAACTTTTGGCGCCGAACTGGGAGCGATCGACAACAGCTACAGTTCTAAACATTCCTACTTTCATGTGATAGAGTAAATGACAGTGGAAAGCCCATTTACCCGGTGCATCTACGTTAACTTCTACAGCCATTCTTTCCGCAGGTTTGACGATAACCGTATGTTTGCGCGGTTTGTATTCTCCCGCACCGTTGTCTAACTCCATCCACATTCCGTGTAGGTGTATTGGATGCTCCATCATCGTGTCGTTAACCATGATTAAGCGCAACCTCTCGCCGTTGTAGAAGGTAATCTCTTTTTCTTCGGAGTATTTTTTGCCGTCAAAAGACCACATATACCGCTCCATGTTGCCAGTGAGATGTAATTCTAGTTCTCTTTCCGGCGCTCTTTTACTAGACCTGGGGATAGGCCGCGCAAATCTGTATAGACTAAAACCCGAGTGCCTGTATTTTCCAAACCAATACCCGGTTCGTGCAACCGACTTTTCACCATCATCGGCACTCCCGCATTGCCCAAACCATGATTATCGGGACCGTGCATCACTTCTCCAGGATTGAAAGCAGGGAGCAGATCGCGGCTTTGATGTCCGCCGTGGCTGCCCGCACCCGACATATCGTGCCCTTGATGGATGTCAGAACTGCTAGTGCCAGACATATCGTGCCCTTGATGGGCGTCGGAACTGCTAGTACCAGACATATCGTGTCCCTGATGGGTGTCGTGACTGTCCGTGCCAGACATATCGTGACTGCCATGATTCATTCCCATATCTGCCATAGTACGAACGGGGCGATCGCGACGTTCGGGAATGGGGGCGCTCGTGCCTTGGCGAACTGCTAGAGTACCGCGAGCGTAACCGCTGCGGTCCATCGTTTCTGCAAAAATCGTATAAGCTTCCTCTTCTTTGGGTTCGACAATAACATCGTAAGTTTCCGCAACACCAATACGAAACTCATCCACCGTCACAGGTTGCACGTTTTGACCGTCTGCCTGTACTACAGTCATTTTCAGTCCGGGAATTCGCACGTCAAAAAAGGTCATCGCAGAAGCATTAATAAACCTCAGTCGCACTTTATCCCCCGGTTGGAAAATGCCGGTCCAGTTGGAGTCTGGCGCTAAACCGTTGGTTAAATAAGTGTAAGTGGCTCCAGTGACATCGGCGATATCGGTCGGATCCATTCGCATCCCTCGCCAGGGAAGGTCTTCAAAAAAGGTGCTTGCCGTGCGCCTCTGGTAGTTGTAGTAGGCGCTCATTTTTTTAAGGTTGGCGAGAATGGCATGGGGGTTTTCAAAGGTCCAGTCGGAGAGGGCGACGACGTAATCTCTGTCGTACTCAAACGGGTCTGGTTCTACGGGCTCTACAATTAATGCCCCAAAATGTCCTTGCTGTTCTTGCAACCCGCTATGACTGTGATACCAGTACGTTCCGCTTTGGTTGACCGGAAATTGATAAGTAAAGGTTTCTCCCGGTTTAATTCCTCTAAAACTCAAACCCGGTACTCCGTCCATATTCGGAGGTAAAATAATACCGTGCCAGTGGATTGAGGTATCTTGTTTGAGATGATTGGTTACTTTTATCGTTGCCGTTTGTCCTTCCCGCAAACGAATTAATGGTCCTGGCACTGTGCCGTTAACTGTTAAGGCCGTGGCAGAGCGATCGCCTATTGTTAACCTAGTTTCTTCTATATGCAGGTTAATCTCTTCGAGAACTTCAGAAGATGCTTGAATGCCCGCTTTAGCATAATGAGGAATGAGTTGTTCTAATGCTAGAGCCATGCCCATTCCTGTTGTAAAACGTAGAAAATTGCGCCTAGTTATTAAATTAGATTGAAGGTTCATCGTCGTACTTAAAAAGATTCATAAATCCCATGAGTTTTTACTTTCTTTATTGGGAACGAAAATTAGAATTTGCTAAAAAAAAAGAATAATTGCCAACTACCCAATTACCCATTCCCAACTTGAAAATTTAGTTTCGTAACAGTTTGACAATTAGCTATTAACAATTAGCCTTTAGCGACAACTGCCACAAACTTGCTCTTTTTGCAACAACTTTAGTGTTGATGCTCCCCCATCATTCCTTCCATCTCATCAATTTTTGCCATGATTTCTTGCATAGTTGTCATCATATCTTCGTGACGACCCTCCATCTCTTCTGGAGTCATTTCTCCGAAATGTTCTTGCATCTTAGTCATCTTATCTTGCATCCGAGCCATCATTTCTTGCATTTCTTTCGTCATCTCTTGGTGATTTTCGCGGTCTTCTTCACCCATAGAGATTTCTGAGACTTTTTCTCCAATTTCTGCTCGCGCAGTGGAAGCTATCGGATTTAATACCGACATTCCGATACTGCCAACAACAGCCGCGATCGCGCACCTGTAACGCAATTTGCGAATCATCTTTTTAGCTCCTTTTCCCTATTCAGGGAATTGACCGTTAGTTTTTACTCTGCTAATCCTAAAGTCTCCACTAAACTAGACAGTCAAGGGTTTGTTACAAAAATTTACAAAACTTTACAAATACCCTATTTTCCTCATAGTTTTTTGTTAAAAAATAGACTTTGCTTTTAAGCATATTTACATAGATTATTTTTGGGAACTTCTTTACAGCTAACAGCGTCTAAAAGGTATTTTATTACCATTAAAATCGAATTGCAATAAATAACTGAGGGCAAAAATAAAAATAATGAAAAGTGTAAAGCCAGTCATAGCTTTACTTCTAGACTTAAAACTTAATTGTTAATTGTTAATTTTTAATTGTTAATTAATAAGAAAAATGTAAAGTTTTGTTAAGCAGAGTAGGTCCGACCCCTTAACCTGGGTACGATGGTAATCGTATATACAGGGGGGGTGCCTTAGGCCGGGGACATAATTAGGGAAATAATCATGGACATTCTCGAACTGTCCCTTTGATGGCCTATTGAAAAATCTAACTCAATTAAGGAGCAAAGATGGCTACTCTAAAAATAGATTTAACAGAACTGAACGGCAGCAACGGCATCACTCTTAACGGGCCCAAAAAGTCCGATAAGAAAAGCAGCGCGATCGCCACTGGAGACGTCAACGGCGATGGCCTAACCGATGTCCTAGTCAGCACCTTTGAAGACAAATCAACTGACAAAGACAAGGCCAACTCCAGCTACGTCCTCTACGGCAGCACCGAAGGATTTACTCCTATTATCGACCTTACCGACCTCAACGGCAGCAACGGTTTTAGCATATTAGGACCAGAAAAATCCGAGAAATCCCCGATGGATGTCGCCACTGGAGACCTCAACGGCGACGGCATCGCCGACATGATTCTCGGTGCCGTGGAAAGCTCGGAGAAAGGCGGCAAAGATAAAAGCGATGAAACTTCTACTTATGTAGTTTTCGGTAATAGCGCCGGGTTTGGACCTCAAATCGATCTCGAAGGTATCGACGGTAGTAACGGTTTCGTTCTCACCGGTCCCAAACAGTCCGATAAAAAACGCAGTTCCATTGCCACTGGAGACCTCAACGGCGACGGTATCGACGACCTCATAGTTAGTGCCTTCGATAATCAAGAAGAAGAACGAGGCAACGACAAAACCAACTCCACTTATGTCGTTTTCGGTTCTTCGGAAGGATTCGATGCCACTATCGACTTCACCAGTCTCGATGGCAGCAACGGTTTTTCCATTCTCGGTCTGGAAAAATCAGAAAAAAATTCCCTGGCAGTCGAAACCGGAGATCTTAACGGCGACGGTATCGAGGATTTGATTCTCGGGGCCTTTGAAAGCAAAGGGCAAGGTAAAGATAAGGAATCCTCCAGTTATGTACTTTTCGGCAGCGAAAGCGGATTTGCACCCACCATCGACCTCGAAAATATCGACGGCAGCAACGGCATCGTTATGACCGCGCCGAAAATGTCCGGTAAATCTCTCAATAGTATCGCCAGCGGCGATGTCAACGGGGATGGCGTTGATGATGTCATCTTAGGCGGCTTTGAGAAAACCTCGAAAGACAAAACTGCCTCTACTTATGTAGTCTTTGGCGGCGAAACCTTAGCACCCGAAATCGACCTAACTGCCCTCAACGGCAGCAACGGCATCCTGATTAACGGTCCAGACAAATCCGATAAAGCTTCGGTGGCAGTCAGCAGCGGGGATATTAATACCGACGGCATTGACGATATTCTAGTCGGCGTTTTTGAGGATGACGATAGGGGAGAAGATAAAGGTAGCGTTAGCTATGTAGTTTACGGCAGTCAGGATGGGTTGGGGCCCGTTATCGATTTAGACAATCTGGATGAAGGGATAATCCTGGAAGGACCGAAAACGGAGAAATCAGAGAGTAGCGAAGATATTGCGATCGGCGATGTCAACGGCGACGGTAGCGACGATATTGTTATCGGTGCTTTTGAGGTCAAGGATAAAGAAACCGATACCGATTCTTCTACTTATGTTGTCTTTGGTGGAGATGTTTCTGGCGACATCGTAGGTGATGAGGATGAGGACGATGATGATGAGGTCGATGGTGAGGATGAGGACGATGATGATGAGGTCGATGATGATGATGATGACGATGATGATGAGGGCGATGATGATGATGACGATGATGATGATGAGGGCGATGGTGACGATTTTGATTTCGACTTCGATTTTATTGACTCAATTTCAACTATCGAAATCTCAGATTTTGACGTTGCCACTGGAAGTATAGAACTCAATTCTATATTCCTGTCGTTCTTGAACGTCACGAGCTCCACTGAAATAGTTCAAACAATTGTTACTTCCTCAACTACTTCCATTGAATCGAGTTCAAATCTGCTGGTCTTTACAGATTTAACAGATATCGATGCCATACAAGAGCAGCTCGTAGCTCTTGGGGTGGATTCGTCATTATTCCTCTATACTAATGCTGAGGGTGTCAGCGAGTTAAGCTTTTTCATCCAAGTACAGGAACAAACCATCATTAATCAGATAGTTGAGTTTTCTTCCAGCATTAACTTGGAATCATTTAGTATCAACAACTTGTCTTTTGTCGATGTTGAAGAACCTCCAGTTGAAGAACCTCCAGTTGAAGAACCTCCAGTTGAAGAAC
>CAZSTZ010000106.1:0-21183 GCA_964609515.1 uncultured bacterium
ATAGCATTTTCTAACATCTCTTCCCATTCATCTTCTTTTATGTAATAAGAAGTTTTATTTTCCTTCAAATTCAAGTCTTGAATTTTTCTAAGCGAAGCCCGAATGGATGCCGCCCAGGAGTTAGTTAATCGCCCTTCCATTTGGTTTTTTATTAAGTGAATTAACACTACAGTTAAATAAGAATCTATTTTTAAAAGCGTGTCTTTTTTACTCATGGCATCCAGTTCGTCAACAATTGCCAAAGCATCGCGATTTCTTCCTTCCATAATGCAAGTCCTCAAATCGATTAACTCTTGAGTAGTCATCAGCTATTTTCCTCCTAGCAATTAACAATCTTCTCTGTCATAATTTTTGCCTCGATAGATTGAGAATTTGGACATTATAGACGCCCATCTTCTCCCATTATTAGCATATACCATTCTGCGGAAAACGTCAAGGGTTTTTGAGACTTTTTTTAGGGCCAATTCGTAGTAATCGCTAAAGCGATTTTTTCGAGGTTTCTTTTCATTTCAAATAACCGGTAATATTAACAATGTAATAGTAACCCCGCTGCAAAACCGAATTGCATAAATTACTGTTATATTTAGCATCTCGAAAACGGGCAACGCTAGTAACTGCGAGACCTTGCAAGCGGTCTTTCCCGTGTAAGCTATTACGAATATAACCAGAATTTTTGCTAGTAATAGTACCGATGTTGACTTGTAACCGTGGATGATGAATATGATAATACTCCTGTCGGTCGTCCCAGACTAACTCCAGGCGATCGCCCTCACCAACCTCCTCAAAAATGAGCTTCTGCAAATCGGCCCCAGTCCATCGCGTCTTGCCCGGTAGCGGATTTTCTCGGGCGTAGGAGTCGCTGGCATAACGAAACAAAGTTACCATCCCCTTACCGCCAGAGGAACTATTTTCCTCGTAACCGTCGCTGGAGTCGAAAGCGAGACCGAATTGAGAGGTATTGTGTTTTAAAATGTCCCTGCCCTGAAATAAATAATCTTCCCGATCGCCCTCTATTAAATGTAAATAATCCCGCGCCCGAGTCATGGCCACATACTGCAACCTTCGTTCTTCTTCTATAGACTCCTTACCAACGATATTTTGGGTGCGATCGGCAGCGGGTATCAACACCGCATCGAACTCCAAACCCTTAATTTTATGAATAGTTGAAAGAAGCAGCTCCGGTTTTGTTTTTTGGCGGTACTCCCTTTGGTACTGCTTGTAAAGCAGAGTCAACTCGCCGAGGTTGCGAACATCTTCTATTTGGCGGACAAACTCAGCAACCGGAGTATCGCTAGAGTAAGTCTCGGCAAAAGACCAGGCCGCAGCAGCGAGTAGATAATAAGAATTATCATCCCAGGGCCGATGAGACTGGCACAACTTCCAGGCAATTTCGCGAACCTCTTGGAGAAAACCCTTGGCAAAAGAACCGATGGGGCGATCGCCTTGTTCCCGCAACTCGTCCAACAAAACCGCAACCTCCCGCAAACTGGCAAATCTTTCCTTGTCGCCCTGAACTCGAATTTGCGCTTTTTGCTTAAAGCGGTTGCGAATGGGTTCCAAAACTCGATAAAGTTCGGCATTAGTTCTGAAAAGGATCGCCACTGACTGCAGCGAGATGTTGCTGGGTGAAGCAGACTGTAAATTTTGGCTTTTTAAGATTTCAGCGATCGCCCCCAGAAGTTGCTGAGTTTGCTTAGTGGGATCTGCTTTTATAACTTTCTCCGCCAAAAATACCCCCGAACTTTGGCGACCGGCATCGAGGCGATCGCTGCGGAGGCGATCGCTATTGCGACCGATATAATCTTGCGCCCTATTCAAAATCTGAGTTCCAGAACGATAATTAATCGTCAAATAACGCCTCGCGGCCCGAAAGTCTGCCCCAAAGCGATCGAAGTAAGGCCGGGAAGACATCGCCTCGCCGGCTTTTTTGCGTTCGTAACCGTAAATGCTTTGGTCGTCGTCGCCGATAGCGATCGCCTTAGTATTATCGCCCTTTATCCTCAATAAAATCTCGTAACGTTCCCGGTTCGTGTCCTGATATTCATCGATAAAAACGTAATGTGGGGCGGGGCGATCGCCCGGTCTCAAAAAACTTTTATTAGTCTCAGTCACCTCCAAATAATACTTCAAATAATCTTCAACCTTGCAATTTTCCGGCAACTGACGACCAAAACATCGCCTTACATAACCGTGAAAAGTGTAAATTGGCAGACTATTATAAGAACTAGCATAACCCAATTCTCGTAACAACTTACTCAAGCGAGTTTTCAACTCAGTTACCACCGCCGCATTGTAAGCTAAAACCAAAATGTTACTGGGAACTTCCTTGTATTTTACAATTAAATTAGCAACGCACATTAACAAAGTTCTAGTTTTACCGCTGCCCGGTCCCGCAGCAACAATTAAAGAACTATTTCGACAGTCCTTAACCATCGCTTTTTGTTCTTCATTTAAC
This sequence comes from uncultured bacterium, assembly GCA_964609515.1. GTDB lineage: Bacteria > Cyanobacteriota > Cyanobacteriia > Cyanobacteriales > Microcoleaceae > CALKCV01. The sequence goes on from CAZSTZ010000106.1 coordinate 2,456, forward strand.
TTCTTCATTTCCTCCTCAAAAGCTGTTTGGCGCAACTTGGCACCCAAAGCGCTATTCTCCGGGAATTTATTTAAAATCAATTCTTGAATTTCCACAGCATTTTGGCAGTTGAAATACTCTCCAATAAAAGACTTTTTAGCAGCTTCTCCCTCTATCTCTGCCAAAGCTTCCAAAGCATTCAACCGCCACTCGTTACTAAAATAATAATTATCAAAATCCCTTTTAACCTCCCGTTCTAATTCTGTCATTTTTAGTTCGTGGATGGGATTTTCAAAACCTTTATTTAAGCGAACTTGTAAAGATGTTGGGATAACATCTTGTTCGTAGCGAAGATAGCCCAAACTTTGCAACCAACTTAAAGCAATATTTAGCAAATCGTAATTATCAATGGCGGCAACTTTGATTAAATCTCCAACATTTACCGTTTCTTCCTGTTGGTTTTTTTCGTTAATTAACGTCAAAATTTTCTCGGTAAACTCCCGGATAGTTTTTAACTGTTTTTGCCAGTCATCAGAAGAAGAAGAAGAAGAAGTAAAAACCTTTTTTACTCCATTAAAACTGTCGATAATTTTAATACCATCCAGTTTATTTAAAAAGCGGATTATTTTCGCTCCAGATTTTAGCAAGCGGTTTTTTGCCAACTTTTGATGTTCGGCATTAGTCTCATAAACCAAACTGTTAGATTGCTTTTGCAAAACCGCTTCTATTATTTCTGAACTGATGGTGTTTTGATATTGTAAATTTTTGAGCAATTCATCAATAGCTCGATAAGCTTTTTTATAAACCCTTCCGATGGGTTTGTCTTTATCTATTTCTTCTCGACCGAAATTAGTCATTTTTATCCGCAAGTTGCGCTGGAAAGAAATAGTTTTATCTCCGTGTTCTTTAAACAGTTTGTTAAAAACTTCCTTGGAACTATTAACGCCAAAAGTTGCTTGAAGTTCGCTGATTAAAATGCTGGCGTATTTTTCTGTGGTTCCTCCTTTTTTTTCTATTAACTGTAATAGGGCAACAGGCGCTTTTTTTGGATTTTCTCCCAGAGAGAGATTGACATGGGAAACTAGGCGATCGCCCAAACTAACCTTCCCCAACCTCTCCAACCAATAAAGCAACATTTTCTGAGTAGTTTCTGGGTCTTTTTTATTCCATAAAACCTTAGATTCTTTAATCAAGTCAGTAGGAATAATAAAAGCAGATTTCGACTCATCCCCTTGTCGCTGACAATAGTCGGAAATAACCTGTCGCATCGCCTCAATATCCGTCCAATGCCAGCGACTATTTAACATTTTTTCCCGAGTTTTAGCAAAATTTTTTTCGTTATAAAACAAAACGCAACGCACTTTAGAAATACCTGCTTTTAAGCGACTTTCAGCATTTCTCCCCGCCCTACCTATTTCCTGTAAATAATTTTCTAAATTGCTAGGCGGGCGTTGATGAAAAACAAAATGAATATTAGGAATATCGACACCCATACCAAATGCTTTAGTAGCAAAAATAATAGCTTTTTCCCCTTTTCTAAATTGTTCTTCAACGAGCGATCGCCTCTCCGAAGGCATCCCCGCGTGATAGTATCCCACCGTCAAATCTTCCCGTTCTTGTTGCGAGAAAATCGTCGAAAGTCGTTCCGAATAAACCTCGCATTTGCGGCGACTGTTAATAAAAATAATTCCCCGACTTAACTTCGGTTTTAATTTCGCCAGAATAATTTTTGCTATTTCATTTAAGGCGTATTCATCGCTATCATTTTCCCCGTCTGGGATAGGATAAAATTCTAAGTTGTGGTAGTCTCTTACTACTGTTAAATCGTTGGTAAATGTCATTTTTTTTACTCCTAAGTAAATTAAGAATTAATTAAAAATCGAACAGACAAGATGTCTGTTCTACGGGCAAATTCATCTCAAACATTTCTAATCGCCCACCAACAAACCATCCGCTACATCCGTTACAAAATCCGCTGCTAACCAAGCCCGATCGCCCACCAACTTTAGTTATGTTGGGTTCCGTTTCACTCCACCCAACCTACTAACTATTCCCCACCAACAAACCATCCGCTACATCCGTTACAAAATCCGCTGCTAACCAAGCCCGATCGCCCACCAACTTTAGTTATGTTGGGTTCCGTTTCACTCCACCCAACCTACTAACTATTCCCCACCAACAACTCATCCGCTACATCCGTTTCAAAATCCGCTGCTAACCTATTCCCAAAATCCGACATAAATCGTTTTTTACTTGTGCGGTAATAGTGGCAGACATTAATAATATTGGTGCCCTTCTACCTGCCTTTATTTGTTCCTTAACAAAACCGGCGGCATAAAAATAATCCGGGCGAAAATCTAACCCCCATAAAGACAAACAATGGGCCTCATCAAAAACCCAATATTCCGGTTCGCCGTCGCGGTTAAAACGCTCTTCTAAAACCTCTCGAAAACGCTTGCTTCTAAATCGTTCTGGGGCCGCGTAAATTAATAAAGTTTCGCCGCCGCGAATGCGTTGATAACAATCATCAATTTCTGCCCGACTCATATCTCCAGTTAACCCATCAACCGTAGTAGTAAACCCTTTTTCCCAAAGCGATCGCTCTTGGTCCTTTATTAATGCCTTTAACGGAGAAATTACCACCGTCAAACGGCGAGTTTGATAACCGCGATAAAGGGCGGGGCCTTGAAAAATAATCGACTTACCGCCCCCAGTGGGAAGACTAACAAATCGATGGTTTATTTGGCGCGGCATTATTGCTTTTAAATGTTCCTTTTGTTCTTCATTTAAACTATAACCCGGAATAAACGCCTTTTCAATTGCCCGTTGCCAGATGCTCTCTTCTGGCAATTCCCAATCTTTTACCTCCGGTTGATGGAAGTAATTTTTAGCTGTCACCTTCTCATTTATTTCTGGTAATGCCTTTAAAAAGTCTCGTACTAAAAAATAGCGTTTCTGGAAGCTAACCGCTGCCAAACGACTGTCGAGACATACCAACTGCAAATTAGATTTTGCCGGCAGCAATAAAGCTATTTTTTCTAATACGGGAATGCTGGCACTAACCAAATCTCGAAGGCGCGGTAATTTGCGTTTTTGCTCGTTATTGGTTTCCGTTACTGTCTCTATTTCCTCCTCCCCCAATTCCTCTAATTCATCCTCATTAACTTCCCTTTCTTCCCCGTCGGGATTTTCTTCTGCCTCCTCGCGGTTTTCTGTTAAAGCATCCTCCTCTATTAACAAAGACTCTTGAGATTTATCCCCTAAATTAACTACCCCCAAAGCAGGAGTTAAACGAACCGGTAGCGATTCTAAAATTACCGTTAACTTGTCTTTATCGTTTTCCTCCAAACTGATTAACTGCCACTCTTGGATGCTTTTATCTAACTGCGTCATGGGGATAATAAAAATAGCTGCTTTTAATTTGGCAAGTCGGCGAATATTCAAGCGCGTACTTTTATTATTATCAAAAGAAAATATCTCGGCATTTCCCCAATTATGCACCGCAAATGCTTCGACTAACAATTGTCGAACTTGCTCTATTTCCTCCCACTGGTTAACTGCTAAAATTACCCGCCGCCACTTTTTGAAATAAGACAAAATTAACGGTAATAAAGCATCCCAATAATCGCCGCGATAGCAAGTTTCTGGGGTGAGGCGGTTGTCGCGTATTTCTTCCCCGTCTTCCGTTACTAAATTTTTGATGACAGGCGTTAAAAACTTGGCAGAATAACTGTTATTAATGGAATGTTCTTTAACCCGATAATCATCATCTTCTTTTAAATCTTTGGCGGCGACGCATCCCCATAATTCTATTTCTCCTTTTATGGTTTTTTCCAACCAAAAATGAGTCAGCATATAAGACTTTTCTGCTGGTACTTGAAAATCTTCTATTTTTAATCCCAGTAAATCCAGAGAAACGTAACTTCGCCCCAAAGCAAAGTGCATCCACAGTCCGTTTTCTTCGATTTTTTCCCGATATTCCCAAGGTGCTAAAGTTGTTAAACGCTGCCGAGAATTAAAGGGCGACATTTCGGGAAACAATAAATGAGTTTCTTCCGGTTTCCAGTTGAGAATTTCTGCCCGAATATAGCCATTAAAATAGTCGGCAAAACTGCAATAAACCCGACTAACTTGTTCGGGAATTTCGGGTATTATTTTTTCCTCGCTTAGAGTCCATTTATCCCGAAAAACTCCTGGGGCAAGTTCGGCGATCGCCCCAAAACCCCGACTTTCTATTTCCTCAACATAACGCCGCCAGAACTTTTTATTTTTAGTCTCAAAAAATACTGGTTTTCCTGTTGGTTGAATCACCTGTAATTTTGGCGGCTGCATTAATTTTTCCGCGTATTCTTGCGGTCCGATAATTAAGATTTTTTCCTCTATTTCCAGCAGCGATTCTATTTTATCGTACCAACTCGGAGTTGGTGGATGAAGGAAAAACTTATCCGATTCTTCGCCGACAATTTTTGTTACAAAACTAGATTGATTATGCTCTCGTATAAATTGATTTCTAGCAAGTTCGATAGTTATTTGAGCGTCATCTGCTGCCCGGTGTTTCGTATCGAGGGCGTAGCATTGCCGTAGGGGATTTATTAACATTTCTCGGAGGAGAGTGTCGCTTTTTTTAGGGTGAGGAATTGCCAAACCTTTATTTGTTAAAATCTGCCAATCCCAATTTTTGATATTATGCCCTATTAAAAAAGTTTCTGTCGGTATTTTGGCAAGTTCTTGTTTGATGTCCTCATCAGTAGGATTTTTTAAATCTGCAATTACTCCCTCTTGTCCGACTAAAGCAAATTCCCAAATGTTGCTTCCATCCGACTCTAAATCTAAGGCAATTATGGGTAGTAACTTAGCTTTTTGCTGCCAATTTTTAAAAACTACTACAGGGAAAAATGGTTGTAGTTTATTTACTATTGCTTCGGACAGGTTTGGATAAGAATGCCAAATTCTATTTTCGATAATTTTTTGGTTTTTTTCCGATAGTCGAACGCCAAAGCTGTAGGTTAATTTTTCGAGGCGATCGCTCAACTTCAACAAAGCATTATCATCTCCATTACCAGCTACAGCATCTATTTTAAAATCGTCAACTAAATCTTCCTGCCACTCCAAAAGGAATTTAGGCAAAATCTCACCTTTAAACTTGTCTTCTCCCACGACAAATTTTTTACTGGGAAGAGCTAGATGAGTATTAGCGCTTAAACCATCGAACTTTGATAAAACACGAAACACCTTACAATACCAAAATTCTGACTCTTGGAGGTTAATTTTACTGTCAGGCCAAATATCTACATTTTCGGCGCTTTTCAAACTAATTAACCTATCGCCATCTCTCCAGAAGAGAACCCTTTCTTTTACTGGTGGTTCTAAACGAATATTGGCAGCTTGTTCTTTATTGTTTTTTGGAGAAATAACAATCTCAAAAGATACCTTCGGTATGTATGGTTGTCTTTTCCCATAACGAGGGAACCAGTGGCGAATCTCCTCCGGCAGTTCCGAGACGTGGAACCAAACGCCATCCCGCCGACCTTTGATAAGGAAAAAAGCAAACCCCCTTTCCTCCAGCAACTCCCATTTATCGACCCCTTCGGCTACATATCGCATTGACCTTGACCCTTTTATTATCTTATTGTTTTTAGTTTATTACAAGATGGTGGGAATGACCGGTCAAGAAACCCGGTTTTTTCAAAAAACTCAAGAAACCCGGTTTTTTCAAAAAACTCAAGAAACCCGGTTTTTTGCCAACCGGGTTTCTGAGATACTACAAATTTAACTATTTCCCAAAAAACAATAGGGAACAGACATATTGCCCGTTCCCCAAAAATCAATCTCTTACTTTTGCCTCTTGCCTCTTGCCTCTTGCTTACTCTTGCCTCTTGCCTTTTGCCTCTTGCCCATGCCTCAAACTACCCCAACCAACCGGCACTTAAAATCACAGTTAAACCCATGAACAAAACGCACAAAGTCCAAGTAATGCGGTTGAGAGTTACCTCCGCACTTTTAGCGCTAGAAAATAACTGCGCCTGTCCGCCAATACCGCCGATGCCGTCGCCTTTGGGACTGTGTAACAATACGAAAACAATAATGCCAACGGCAGAAGCTGCCCAGATAATCTCTAAAAGTTGAGTCACGTTCATAGTTAATCCTCAGTTGTTGTTGAAAATGGGAATAGGGAATAGGGAATTGGGATCCCCCTCCCGTCCCCCTTAAAAAGGGGGAGGCCAGAGGAATTGGGATCCCCCTCCCGTCCCCCTTAAAAAGGGGGAGGCCAGGGAAATTGGGATCCCCCCCCGCCCCCCTTAAAAAGGGGGGAGCCAGAGGAATAGGGAATGGGGAATAGGGAATATACCGTTCCCCGTTCCCCGTTCCCCGTTCCCCGTTCCCTATTCTTACAAACCGACACCCACCGGAGTGCGATTTTGTTTGACATCCATGCCGGACTTTTCAATCATCGATCGCCCCGTCATCTCTGGAGGTTGGGGCAGACCCAAGATTTCCAAAATCGTCGGCGCGATATCGCACAAACGACCGTCCTGGCGCAAAGGCACATCGGCACCGTGTCCGGGAATCTTCAAACCCTCGCCCTCAATCAAAATAAAGGGCACTAAATTAGTAGTATGAGCCGTCCAGGGATTGCCCCGTTCGTCCCACATATATTCTACATTACCGTGGTCGGCAATAATAATCGCCGTTCCGCCAGCCTTGCTAATACTCGTCAAAAGTTCTCCCAGACAACTATCCACCGTTTCCACGGCCCGAACTGCCGCATCCATCACTCCCGTGTGACCGACCATATCCGGGTTAGCGTAATTAATAACCACCAGAGAATAGATACCCTTTTCTATACCAGCGATCGCCACATCCGTCACCTCCCAGGCCGACATTTCCGGGGCGCTGTCATAAGTGGATACCATCGGACTTTGTACCAACTCTCGGTCTTCCCCTTCCACCGGTTGTTCCATACCGCCATTAAAGAAATAAGTCACATGAGCGTACTTCTCAGTTTCCGCAGTCCGCAACTGGCGCAAACCGTGTTCGGCAAGAACCTCAGCCAAAATATTCGTCAAGTTTTGAGGTTCAAAGGCCACCAACACCGACAAACTGGGGTCGTACTGAGTAAAAGTGAGGTAAGTCAAAGGCAGAATTTGCTTGCGTTCAAAACCGTTAAAGTCTGGAGAAACGAAAGCTTGACTCAACTCCCGGGCGCGATCTGGGCGGAAGTTAAAAAAGATTACCCCATCCCCTGCCGTCACGCTGCCAGGAGCAACCCTAGTGGGGATGACAAATTCGTCGGTAACGCCCTCCGCGTAAGACTTCTGCAACAGTTCTTCCGCAGAAATGCCCGCCGTCGGTCCGTCAGAGGTCATTACATCGTAAGCTTTTTTAACCCGGTCCCAGCGTTTATCCCGATCCATCGCATAATAGCGACCGCTAACAGTAGCGATGCGACCAACCCCCAGGTCATCAATGTGGTATTGAATCTGTTTGAGCGTTTGTACCCCGGCCTTGGGGTTAGTATCCCGGCCATCGGTTATGGCGTGGATGCAAACTTCGGAGATGCCCTGTTCCTTGGCCATGCCCAACAAACCGATGAGGTGGTCGACGTGGGAATGAACGCCCCCATCGGAACAGAGGCCAATTAAATGTAGTTTGCTGTTGCGTTCTTTGACATCCTGGCAAACTTGCAAGAGAGCTTTATTTTCCAAAATAGAACCATCTTCCACCGCGTCCGAAATGCGCACCAGTTCTTGCGGTACGATCCGTCCGGCCCCAATGTTGATATGGCCTACTTCCGAGTTACCCATTTGGCCTTCTGGCAGGCCCACTGCTTTACCCGAGGCCTTAATTAAGGTTCTGGGGTAAGCTTGCCAGAGACTATCCATTACTGGGGTGTTGCCGGCGGCGATCGCGTTGCCATCGGTTTCTTCTCGATAACCCCAACCGTCTAAAATAATTAATACTACTGGAGATACAGATTTTTGCGTCATGCTAAGTTACCCTTTTAATTACTTCAGTTTTGAGGGCGATCGATTTGATTTTGCCCTAAAATAGACAAACCCAAACTTGTTTGCTTGTTTCAACCGCCCGAGGCGAAAATATCAAAAATCCAGAAGGATTTAATTATTCGATTCCCCTTGGTTAAAATCCAAAAATCTATGGCAACCATACTATAGTTAAATAGGAATTGGTAGCAATTTGAGTAATTACCTAGTTCTATTTTAATTAAAAATCAGATTTAAGTAAAGGTTGCTACAAATAGATTTTAGAAAATGCTATTCAAAACTAATAAACATAAAAGCAAAAGAAGGGCGATCGCTCTGCCTAAGAGTAGCATAAATTAAGTAAAAGTACCACAAAAAATCCAGGCAATGCGCAAACTTTTATGTAGGACCAGTGCGGTAATTCTAGCTTTGTCCATCGTGGGGTGCGACTCCTTGCCGTTCTTGGGAGGAGCAGGAGAAGAAGAGGCAACGCCAGAAAGTTCTCCCTCTCCAACAACTCAAGCTCCGGCCTCTCCCAGTCCCACTCCCACTCCCACTCCATTTGCTTCCCCATCTGTCCCTCAAAAACCACCCAGGGCATCGGCCTTAACTCAGTCCAGCAACCCCGAAGAAAGGGTGTCCCGCTTAGAGCAAGAAGTAGGGGGCCAAGCTCCCTCGGAAGCAGCCCAAGGGAGAGACCCATTTGCTGTAAATATCCCCATACCGCTACCCCCAGAACCTGGACCAGACGACGACCCGACACCAATAGACGAACCGGTGGTGACGCAACTGCCCCAACAGCAGGTGCCGCAAGTACCTAGCATCCCAGAAATAATTTCCCCTCCTCAATTAGACCCCTCCCAGCCTCCTCCTTTACCGAGGCCAGTGACCCCAAGGCCGGGTCCGGAGCCGGGACCAGTGACCCCAAGGCCGGGTCCGGAGCCGGGACCAGCGACCCCAAGGCCGGGTCCGGGTCCGAGACCAGTGACCCCAGGGCCAGAACCTAAACCAGACGACGAGGGGCAAGTCCCAGACTTAGCAAGGGGCCAGGTGCCAGAACTACCAAAACTAGGGGAGTTAAACCGTCCGCCTCAAGTAGGAGGCACGACTTTGGTGGGAGACGTTCCCCCAATTCGACTGACACCCTTGCAAGAAGAATTAATTAATGGGTTTAGAACTTTAGATGCTCTAACAGACGAAACTTCCAAATTGTCGGAGTATAGCACCGATTTAAGCGATAACATTGGGATACCAATGAGAAAAAGAGAAATCAGGCGAGAATTGCTTCTAAGCAATAGGGCTTTGTACAGGAGACTGGAGAAAGCGTTAGAAGAGTACGAACTCGCAGGAAGGCTATGGAACTTCTACGGAGATGAGTCCCCGCCAGACGCTCTGCGTTGCTCCAGCATTTCAGCCATCGAACAGGCAATAAACATTTATGGACCGCCCACGGTGCCGTCAGGACAACTGCGCTGCGTCGAGAGAATGGCACTGCTCGAAGCAGTATGGGCTCGTGGAAACAACATACTCGACGCGGCCTTGCGCGATCGCGACTTTAACGCTATTTCCTTAGCCGATGCTCCCTCACTACCAAATGCCGGGGAACCGACGCAGTTGGGGCAACTGCCTGTAATACCTCCTTTTGAAGCACCCAGTCAGCCCCGCTCTACAGGTATGGGACCGGGACCTATAGAACCAATGCCAGAAATACCCCCCATCGCCATAGCTCCAAGGGGAGTACCAAATCTACCCGAACTCCCAGTACAAGAACCACCACCTCAACACCCCAGTGCAAGACCCCCCGAACCGGTATCAGGTGGAGGAGAAGCACCACCGCCACCACCACCACCACCACCCTCGACAGAGCTGGCAGAGGGCGTAAAAGTAACTGGTGTCGTGGAAGTGGGGAACGAGAAACAGGTAATTATCGAAGCGCCTAACGAGGCAACCAGCCGATATGTAAAGGTCGGACAGCGGGTTGCAGGTGGTAAGGTGCTGGTAAAACGAGTGGATTTTGAGAATGGAGAAGCGATCGTCATTCTGGAGGAAAACGACGTAGAAATACGCAAAACGGTCGGCGAAGAACCGACGGTAGAATAAAAGAAGCAGCTTGCAGTTTTGAGCAGGTAGAAATTATGAAAAAATCAGCACTATTAACTGCTACGGGGGCTCTAACGCTGGCTTTCTTGGTTAACCTTCAACCAATTAGGGCCCAAGAAGGAGAAGGAACTCCGGCAATACCTCCCTACTGCGAAGGCAGTCTCCCCGATGGCTTTGTCAAATGCGTTTATAACGACGGCGAAAGACAGGCAGATCGCTATGAGGGAGAGTTCGTTAACGGCAGACCGGAAGGACGCGGGATTTATACTTATGCGAATCGCGATCGCTATGAAGGAGAATTTCGCAACGGTTTGCCAAACGGTCAGGGAACTTTTATCTTTAGCGACGATGCTAGAGTTCAAGGAACCTTTGAAGACGGCAATATTACTTCTGGAACGGTGACTTTTACTAACGGCGATCGCTATGTAGGAGAGTTCCGTTTGGTGACGAATATCGACAGCGGCGTTACTAGCTCTCAGCCCCACGGCCCCGGAGAGTTTATCTATGCTAACGGCGATCGCTTTAGCACTACTTTCTTTGCAGGCGGTCCTTTGGGGCAAGGAGTGTTAACTCGTGCAGATGGCACTCGCTGCGAGGGAGATTTTTATAATTTAGAACTCGACGGCAACGCTACCTGCGTCTTCCCCAACGGCCTGCGCTACCAAGGAGAAGTGCGCAACGGCGTACCCCACGGAGAGGGGGTACTTATAGATGCTAGCGGCCAACGCTTTCCAGGTTCCTTTAGGGACGGAAAACCGACGGTTCCTCAATAACGAAAATGTAAAGTATAGATTGTATTCAACAAAAAAAGGATGAAAAAATGACTAATTCGATTAAAAAGATAAAAAGAATAGTTTATATCACTTTATGTGCAATTGCAGCTATAAATTCAGCCAACTTAGAAAAAGCAAACGCACAAGCAGGAGCTAACAGCGGCCTTTGCGTTCCGGCTGTAGCTACGGGGAACGTGAGATGCGATTACGATAACGGAGACAGATATGTAGGAAACTTTGTTAACGGATTGCCAAACGGCAGCGGAACCTACATCTATTCAGGAGGCGATCGCTATGAAGGACAGTTTAGAAATGGAGTTCCCAACGGTCAAGGAACTTATATATTTAGTAGCGATGCAAGGGTGACGGGAGTATTCCGGGACGGTAAAGTAACTACTGGCACCGCAATTTTTGCTAACGGCGATCGCTATCAAGGAGAGTTCGACACCACCCGCAAAATCGGCACCCCCACCGGTCGGGGAACCTTTAACTTTGCTAACGGCGATCGCTACGAAGGAGAATTTCTCGGCGGTCAACCTCTGGGGCAAGGGACTTTTACCCGCGCAGACGGCACCCGCTGTCAAGGAACCTTTTTTAACCAAAACCTCGACGGGGAAGGAACCTGTACTTATCGCAGCGGCATCCGCTACGAAGGAGAGTTGCGCGGCGGAGTGCCTCACGGGGTAGGTACTATTATCGAAGACGGCAAGCGCTTCCCCGGTACCTTCCGCAACGGTCAGCGGGAAAATTTCTAGTTTTTGGCAATAGGGAAAGAGTCGGTAAAGAAACCCGGTAATTTCGGCAAAACCGGGTTTCTGAGAATAAGGTTTGCAGCTCTCTAGGGTGAATTATTAATGCCAGAACTACCGGAAGTAGAAACAGTAAGACGAGGGTTAGAACAAAAAACCCTGGGACTAAAAATAGTGGGTGGGGAAGTGTTGCTAGAGCGCACCATTGCCTACCCACATTCTGTTGCGGAATTTTTGACCGGACTTAAGGGAGCAGCGATCGCCCCCTGGCACAGACGCGGTAAATACTTACTAGCCGAACTGCACCACCCAAACGATAATACTCCCGGCGGTTGGTTGGGAGTTCACCTGCGGATGACCGGACAGCTCTTATGGTTAGACCAGCAAGAACCCCTACAAAAACATACCCGAGTCAGATTATTTTTAGAAAATAACTCTACAGACTTTACCCAAGAACTGCGCTTCGTCGACATACGCACCTTCGGCAAACTCTGGTGGGTACCGCCAGAAGTAGAAATATCCAGCATTATTAAAGGTCTCAAGCAATTAGGACCCGAACCCTTTTCCTCCGATTTTTCCGTAGAATACTTAACCAAACAACTCCAGAAACGACAGCGAGCTATCAAAACCGCCCTTTTAGAGCAGGGGTTAGTAGCGGGATTGGGCAATATTTACGCCGACGAAGTTTTATTTTTGAGCGGCATTAGACCTACAGCTATTTGTAAAGAATTAACCCACCAACAAATAGAAGCCCTCCACCCAGCCATTATCGAAGTTTTGCAAAAAGCCATAGATGCAGGTGGAACTACTTTTAGCAACTTTATCAATCTTCTGGGAATTAACGGCAACTATGGCGGAGTCGCCTGGGTTTATAAGCGGGGCGGTCAGCCCTGCCGGGTTTGCGGTACCTTAATAGAGCGGATTAAATTGGGGGGGCGATCCACTCATTATTGTCCAAGCTGTCAAAGTATGGATTAGGGAAAGATGGCCATTGCCGAGAGCTTCCTCCCTCAAGTCAGTTTTGTCAAAAAAACGAGGTCGTTTTTTTGAAAAAATCTAAAATCTAAACTGAGTCCCTCTGGGTAGAATCATGTAAAAATGTAAAGAACTTGAAAAAAACCAGATTGAATCGTCAAAATCTTACTTTATTGTGTTTGTCCTAAACGGCTACGAATACTTTCTAGGCTTTCTCATAATTTCCAGCCTAGTACCAATCCTCGCTCTCACCGCGTCCAAGGTCCTAAGGCCAAAAACTCGCGGCCCCGAGAGACGAACCACCTACGAATCAGGAGTAGAACCCATTGGCGGAGCCTGGATCCAATTCAATATCCGCTACTATATGTTCGCCCTAGTCTTCGTCATCTTTGATGTGGAAACCGTCTTTCTCTATCCTTGGGCCGTAGCTTTCCATACTTTGGGCCTGCTAGCATTTATAGAAGCCCTAATTTTTATCGCGATCCTAGCGATCGCCCTAGTTTATGCCTGGCGCAAAGGAGCATTGGAATGGTCTTAACATCAGATAAAAATCAAAAACCCCAAATCATTAACCCCATAAGTAACGGGCCCTCAGTAACTCAAGAACTATCAGAAAACGTCGTCCTAACCACAGTTGACGACCTCTATAACTGGGCCCGTCTGTCAAGCCTGTGGCCCCTACTTTATGGTACGGCCTGCTGCTTTATCGAATTTGCAGCCTTAATCGGTTCTAGGTTCGACTTCGATCGCTTTGGCCTAGTGCCCCGTTCCAGTCCCAGACAAGCAGATCTGCTAATAACAGCCGGGACAATTACCATGAAATATGCCCCGACTTTGGTGCGCCTCTACGAGCAGATGCCCGAACCCAAGTACGTCATTGCCATGGGAGCCTGCACCGTGACTGGAGGGATGTTCAGCATGGACTCGCCAACAGCAGTGCGCGGAGTCGATAAACTAATTCCGGTGGACGTTTATATTCCCGGTTGCCCTCCCCGTCCAGAAGCGATTATCGATGCAATTATTAAATTGCGCAAGAAAATAGCTAACGATTCTTTACAGGAGAGGGCCAAGCTCCAGCAAATACATCGCTACCACAGCGTGACCCACAAGATGAAAGTGGTAGAACCGATTTTGACAGGTAAGTATTTACAAACGGCAGAACGTCAAGCACCAAGCAAGGAACTAGCAGAAGCGATCGGAATGCCAGTGCCACCAGCACTGCAAGCATCACAAAAACAGAAAGAGGAGGTAAACCGTGGCTGAAGAATCAGAAGGCCAAATTGTCGCTCCCGGTAAGGTATCCAAATGGTTGACGGAAAACGGGTTCGACCATGAATTTTTGGGTCCCGACCATCAGGGCGTAGAGATAATCAAAGTAGCTCCCTCGGTATTAATGCCCATAGCTACCGCTCTATATGCTTATGGCTTTAATTGCCTTCAGTGTCAGTGCGCCTACGATGCTGGCCCTGGGGAAGATTTGGTCAGTATGTACCACTTAATTAAGATCTCAGATGATGTCGCTCGCCCCGAAGAAATTCGCGTCAAAGTATTTGTACCAAGAGACGATCCCAGAGTGCCTTCGGTGTACTGGATCTGGAAAAGTGCAGATTTTCAAGAACGCGAGTCCTACGATATGTACGGCATCGTTTACGAGGGACATCCAAATCTAAAGCGGATTTTAATGCCCGAAGATTGGGTAGGCTGGCCCTTGCGAAAGGATTATATCTCCCCCGAGTTCTACGAGCTTCAGGATGCCTATTAATCGATCTCGTGTGGCAAGAGGCAAGAGGCAAAAGAACAGTTAAACTCATGACGAGTACTCAAAAAGAGAGTTTTTTTGAGTACTCGTCATGAGTAAGAGTATGAGTATGAAGATAAAATACCCACAACTTTAGCTGTGTTGCTCTACTACTCTCCCTCTAGGCAGAAAACCGCATAAATGGGAACCAGCAAGCGATCGCTCCCGTCTCCCACCAGACAGCGCCCCCTCCTTATTTGGCTTATTAATTATTTGGCTTATTAAAAGGAATAGGGGCGCTAAATAGTATTTAGGGGAAAAAAGGCCAAAATATCCATAAAGTCCAAAAAAGATTTTGCGGTTGAATTGTCAGTTTTCTGGTAAAGCTGATATAATCCCAATCGTCAAGTGCTTTAATGGCGATCGCCATCTATTAAAGGCATAGCAGACATTTTCGGTGTGTCAGTATTATTTAGTAGCAATTTCCGGTTAAGAGCAAAATCGAATCGCTTTTAAGTTTAAATAAAATTATGGTGGAGGAGTTAGAAAGTTATGTCAGATGAGATAAGAATAAACAGTCAGGTAACAGGGATGGGCGATCCCGCAGTTCCCCCAACACCAGAACCGGGGCCAGTGCCCCCCGGGCCAGTAATCGGAGAAATGCCCCCGCCCCCTCCAGGAGGCTCCGGGAATATAACTGGTTTAGTATTCAACGACACCAACCTTAACGGTATCTTGGATGGAGACGAAACACCAGCTTCAGGAGCGGGAGTAGCCCTGATAGATGTGAATACCGGCGCAGCAGTACAGACTATGGCCGATGCGACGGGAGCCTATTCCTTTACAGGAGTATTTCCAAGCAGCTACATACTGCGAACTGCCTTTGAATTGCCCCAAACCCAAACCAACGCAAGTCCCATCATAGTTATTAGCCCCGCTCCAGAAGAGATGGCTAATAACGTTATTGTCAACTTGGGCACAACTATCCCCGAAAACGTAGGGAACGTCGCCGGAGTCAAATTCTTCGATGCAAACGGCAACGGCCTGTTAGACGATGGAGAACCGGGTATTCCCAACTTTACGATCTACGCCGACACCAACTTTAACGGCATTTTAGACCCTGGAGATCCTTTCACTGTCACCACTCTAGGCGGTCAATATTTCTTGCCAAACCTGCCGGCAACGCGCCTTCAAATTCGGGAAGTTGAGATACCAGGAGTCAGTCAAACCAGCAATCCCTCCCCAGTAGTAGATATTATACCGGGACAAACCATTGCAGGAGTCAACATTCCATCTGGAGAGCCCTTTGCAGGGGTTGGTTCCAGCACTCCTCTAGCTATAGGTCCGGTTCCTCCCAATATAAATTTTGGTAACACCCCCCAAGTAGCAGTAATTGGGCAAATAGGTGGGACTGTATTCAACGACTTAAACGGCAACAATCAAGCCGATCCGGGAGAACCGCCCGTACCGGGAGCTGCCCTTTATATTGACTCCAACGGCAACTTCATCCAAGAACCAGCCGAACGGACAACAGTTACAGACAATAATGGCAGATATAGTTTTCCCGGCTTGTTCATCGACAGCTTCATCGTCAGGGAAGTGCCGCCAATTGGCTTCGCGAAAAACGTTCCCGACCCGGTAGTTACCCTCACTGTAGAAAATCCAGTTAACGATTCGGTCAATTTTGCTAACGTAGCAGTTCCTATACCCCCGCCCCCTCCAGCTCCGGTTGTGCCGCCACCCGCTCCCGAGCCGACTCCCACTCCAACCCCAGAACCCGAGCCGGAACCAGAACCGGAGCCCGAACCAGAGCCCGAACCCGAACCGGAACCAGAGCCAGAGCCCGAACCCGAACCGGAACCAGAAACTATTGAGGAGGGTATCAACGGAGAAGCAACTATCGACGAGCTCGAAGACGACATCCTAACTAGCGACGAAAGCTTCGTCGCGGAAGCCCAAACCGAGGCAGAACTAGACGCTAGCAGAACGGCAAGCCAAGCTGCAGGTGGAACTGGCAATATTGCAGGTACAGTATTTCAGGACTTCAATGCCAACCAAGCAGTGGATGCCGACGAACCTGGTGCTGCAGGCATTACAGTTTTTATAGATACCAACAACAACCAGCTCCTAGACCAAGGAGAAGCAACTTCAATTTCCGATGCAGAAGGCAAATACGCCTTTACAGGATTGCAGCCTGGAAGCTACGTCGTTCAGGTCGAAGGTGCGGAAGCTACTACTCCTCCTGCGGTCATTACCTTAGTTGCCGGAGACGATGCCAACTTTGTCAATATTGGCGTACCCGGAATAGCTCCACCACCAGGTCCGGTGCCACCTGGTCCCGTACCCCCAGAAGTAGTAGTGCCACCCGTGGCCATACCAGATTCGTTGCTAATCCAACCAGGGGTTATTACTGGCGGCAAATTTGACGACCTCAACGGTAACGGTTTCTTCGAACCCAACGAACCCGCCAGATCGGGGATTACTATCTACCTAGACCTCAACGATAGCGCCGAACTAGATCCGGGAGAGCCCAACACGGTAACTAATGCCAACGGGCTATATCGTTTCGACAACTTACCACCAGGCACCTACAGGGTACGGGAAGTCCTCGAACCCGGAGAAGTTAAGACCTCTGTAAGTCCGCAAGTTACCCTAGTTCCAGGTCAGACCGTTGTTTATAACTTTGCTAATACCACTATTTTCGGTCAGCCCGAATTTAGTAGCAGTATTAGCGGCGTGGCCTATGAGGATACTAATGGGGACGGGGTACTACAACCGGGTGTAGAACCTGGCTTCCCGGGCATACAAATTTATATCGACCTCAACGCCAACGGTACCCTAGATCCCGAAGAGCCTTTTACCTCCACCGATGAAAAGGGAGAATATATCTTCAGGGCACTTCCCCCAGGAACCTATACCATCCGACAAAACCTGAGCGCGAGCCAGCAAACTCAAATCGAACAACTCGCTCCCGATCCGGCAACAGATGGGGCGCAAGTAGTTACCTTAACCGTTCCTAACGACAACCCCAGCGGCATTAACTTTGCCAACGGTTTAAAAAGGCTCGGACCAAATACCATCAGCGGGATCGTATTTAACGACCTTAACGGCAACCAGCTTTACGAACCTTTTGATGGGGAAACCGGCATTCCTGGAATTGAGGTATTTTTGGATACGAACAACGACGGCATCCCTCAAGGTTTCGAACCAAATCAAGTTAGCGGTCCCGGTGGTACTTATGGCTTCGACGTTTCTGAATTTAACGTAGAAGCTGGAACTTACAAGCTCGAAGCATTTATCCGAGGTGGTTTCTTCCAAACTACTTCCGATGTTGCTATTGACTACGCACCAGGAGAGAGCTTTATCTATAACTTTGGTTTGGCTCCCCAAGGAATCATCAGCGGTAAGGTATTCGACGACTTCAACGGTAACGGTTTGCTGGATCCGGGAGAGCCTATCGGCATTCCCGACGTGCAAATTTATGTCGATATCAACAATAACGGCGTTTTGGATGCCACCGAACCGAATACTTTCTCTAACATCAATGGGGACTACGGTATAGTCGGTCTGAAGACGCCGGGCACTTACACGATCCGCGAGGTTCCACGAGCGGATTTAATTAAGACTACTCCAGATGCGACGGTGGAACTGTCCCTAAATCAGAATGTCACCTTTAACATCGGTAACTCTCGCATCGAAGGTGGAGCTCCGCCCGCAGGTGGCAATCTTACCAGCATCGGCGGTACTGTGTTCGAGGATCGCAATAGCAACCAATTGGTAGATCCAGACGAACCAGGTTTGGCAGGTTTCACTGTTTACCTAGATTTGAACGAAAACAGTACCTTGGATGAAGGCGAAGCCAGTTCGGTAACTAATGCAGAAGGTCGGTACGATTTCGTTAACTTGCCAGTTCGGACCGATGAGAGCGGCAATCTCCTCCCTTACGTCGTCCGCCAAGTTCAACAACCAGGTTTCACCCAGACTACTCCCGATCCAGTGGTAACTCTGGTTGAGGGCGAGAGCGCCAATTTTGTTAATATTGGTAACGCGCCCGGAACTGTGCCGGATCCGTTAACTAATCCTGGTGAGATGCCAGAGGAAGAAATGGTAGCGGCCAGCAGTCTTAACTTTGGAGATTTAGGTAGCGCTTCGATCGCAGAGCTCGATCCTGAAACCGACAATTTGATAGACGCGTTTGCAGCTACTGAATTTTAGGCATAGCATTCAATTGAAAAAAAGCGCCCTCGACCGACAGTCGAGGGCGCTTTTTTGTAAAGGATGTTACGTACCACAAAATCTAAGAAATGTCAAGATAAAATGTCCAAAAAAAAATAAATAGGCTTGTCAAAAAGATTAACTTTAGTTTATAATTAGGGGCGGCACGAAAAACCGTAAAAGCTGACAAAATAGGTAATAGGTAATAGGTAATAGG
>CAZSTZ010000107.1:0-20955 GCA_964609515.1 uncultured bacterium
AAAAACCGGGTTTCTTTAGGAGTGCGATATTTTATTCACTTGATTGCAACCAACCTTCTAAATTTTCCATGTTATTAAAGTACCTAATCCCCCTTTCTCTCAAAGCATTTCTAACAACAGGTTGCCCAAACTGCTTGCTATTTTCGCTAAAAAAGGCTTTAGTTTTATCCTGGTTAGAGCTACCGTGGTCTAGGATGCACTGTAAAATAAAATCATCCCTCCTTTCCGATTTTTCAAGCAACCAAGGCTGAGTTAAAGTTAACTGAAGATTCTCTATTTTCGGCTCAATTAACTCTACTCGATTTTTCAACATTTCCAAAACATTTTCAAATCTATTGTCCAACTCGGCCAATAAATTTTCATAAGTAACAACCGAGCGATCTAAAAATTCCACAATAGAGCGAGCATTTTCAGAACGAACATTGCGTTTAGCTTCATTAATTTCAATGCGCACTGCTTGAGTGAAAGATTTACTTCGCTTTTGTTGATTTTCCCAAGCAACTAAAGATTCCATCAAACAAATACTTGGTATGGCAATGGTTAAATTTTCAGCAGGCTTTTGCCAAATATTATCTGCCAATCCATTTTGTCCTTTAGCCATTGCTAGAATGAAATTTGTTTCCAGATATAAAATGACTTTCATTACCAGTCTAATTCCTCCGTAATGCCATTATCTAGTATTTTCAAAAATCCAATCTCTTCAATTTCTTTCATGGCTGGAGGGTTAGGAGAATTCCAGTGATAGGCCAAATCTCTTAACCAAGCTTGTATTAACGCCATTACAAAAGGCTGACGCATCTTTTTGTCGTGAAAACCTGGATCGTAAAATTTTAAAATTTCCAGAACATTTAGTTTTTCGATCGGCTCCGAATTTCCGGCTTGATAAATTCGGATATATTTGGTATTGACATACATTAAAAAAGGAACGTGCTGGTAATTTTCTAAGCCATAAAGAGTAAATTCTTCAGCTTCATATACTCGCGAGGCTTTGACTGCCACGAACATAATTGGCTTGTCGTCTTTATCTTTTACCACGATATTTGGGTCGAAACCTATTTCTGTAGCTAGGAAGTCTTGCATTGGTTTTTTACCTCATTTTTTGAAATTAACAATTAATAATTAACAATTGGCAAAAAACCAATTGTTAATTGTTAATTATTGATTATAATACCTCTTGCAAAAGTCAAGGCAAAATCTTTAAAAGCTCTTAACTTTTGCCTTTTGCCTCTTGCCTTTTGCCTACAACTGCGGCGAAGTCTATTAATTACCGCAAAGTGACTAACTCTTCGGCGGTGGAGGGGTGGATGCCGATGGTGCGATCGAAATCGTCTTTGGTGGCACCCATGTTGACAGCGATCGCCATACCTTGTATTATCTCGGCAGCGTCTTTGCCTACCATGTGAACTCCCAAGACTTTATTGGTATGAGATTCTACGATTAATTTCACCATCACCTTTTCGTCGGCACCGGTGAGACTGTGGAACATGGGACGGAATTTGGCCCGGTAACATTTGATGGAGTCGCCGAATTGTTCGCGAGCCTCTTCTTCGGTTAAACCTACCGTCGCTGCTTCGGGTTGGGAGAAGACGGCGCTGGCGATGTTTTTGTGAGAAATTGCTCGGGGCAGGTTGCCAAATTCGGTATCGGCAAAGGCGCGTCCTTCGGCGATCGCTACCGGAGTTAGGTTGACGCGATCGGTACAGTCTCCCACGGCGAAAATGTTAGGCTGACTGGTACGACTGTTTTGTTGGACGGCGATCGCCCCTTTAATGACTTCGACTCCGGCATTCTCCAAATTCAATCCTTCTAGATTGGGTTCGCGCCCGGTGGCAGCGAGGAAGGCATCGACGATTAAAGGTTCCGCCTGTTCTCCTGTGAGATGAACTTTCAAACCTTCTGGCACTTTTTCGATTTTTTCGACGGTGGTATTAGTGCGAAATTCGATGCCATGTTTGGTCATGCCCTCTTGGATGTCGCAGCGGATATCGTCATCGAAGTCGGTTAAAATTAAATCGCGGCGGATGATTTCCGTGACTTTAGTGCCCAAACCGTTCATTATGCAGGAAAATTCGACGCCGATATAACCGCCTCCCCAGACGGCCATTGTTTTCGGTTGTTCTTTGAGGAGGAACATTTCCCGGGAGGTGATGGCGCGATCTATTCCGGGGATATCGATTTTTACTGGTTTGGCGCCGACGGCGATGAGGATTTTATCGGCGGTAATTTGGCGATCGCCTACTTCCACGGTATGCGCGTCCACAAATTTAGCGTATCCTTCGATAAGTTCGACGCCGGCTTTTTCCAAATTTTTGATGTGTATCCCATTCAACCGATGTACTTCTTTATCTACTACTTCGACGAGATGCTGC
Source organism: uncultured bacterium (assembly GCA_964609515.1). Taxonomy (GTDB): domain Bacteria; phylum Cyanobacteriota; class Cyanobacteriia; order Cyanobacteriales; family Microcoleaceae; genus CALKCV01. The sequence goes on from CAZSTZ010000107.1 coordinate 2,370, forward strand.
CAGTTAAAGCTACTTTCTACTTTGCTCCAACCGTAACCGACGGCATCTTCGTAGAGGTGGGAGAATTGGGAGGCGTAAACCATTAGTTTTTTGGGGACGCAACCGCGAATGACGCAGGTACCGCCTACGAGGTCGTGTTCGGCGATGGCGACTTTTGCCCCGTAGGAGGCGGCGCGTTTGGAGGCTGCCAGTCCGCCGGAACCGGCGCCTATTACAAATAGATCGTAATCGTAAGTTGTCATGGTTGTTTGTCCTTGGATAGAGTTTGCGGTAATCGCTTTAGCGATTACTACGAACGTTTGTTTATGGAGCCATTCGGTCCCATTTCAACCTATTCTACCAAAATCTGCTTTTTTTGTTAAATTGTTTCTTGAAAGCGTCTTTGTGTAGTCAGGCTGCTCTACAAATTGTTTAATAGATTGTTGACAAATGTGAAAAAAATTGCAATTAATACAAGTCAGCTCTTAATTGTTAATCGATATTAGCTGCTATCGCTATAACCAGTGTTGCTCTTGGAGGCGCTGCCATGCTTTGCGGATATGTTCGGGTTTAAACAACTTGCGCTTGCGATCGTTCCATTCTTGGAATGTAGCGATCGCCACCTCAATATCTATTGCCGCTTGGGGATTTTCTCGAACCACCCAGTGAAGGGTTGCCAGCATTTCCATACCATAAGGAGTCTCAAACCCTGCAATCAGATTGCCTACATGAGTTAATCGTTTCGCGGCATCGGGGCAACCCTCTAGAAAGCTTTGGGCCGCTGTTCTACCCTCTGCCAATACATAAATTTCCGCGTTACGACCGCCCGTGCGATCGCCATATCCTCGAATAAAATGCCCCTCAATTCGCTGTAGAACGTGATTCAAATTATCGGCGTAGGGGCCGTACTTGTATTTGATATATCGCAGTTTTAACGGTTCTCCTGCAGCTTGTAGGAAATAAGCTAGTTTTTGAATTTCTAGCAAACTGAGACGATAGCCAGGTATTTCGTACAACTCTAACAAACGAATTAATAAAGCACGAGCTCTGGTCATCTTTGGCTTGGAGGTATTCACCTTCATAGTATTCGCTGCGGGTCTGCTTTGGGGAGTAAATACTACCACCCTAACATCTGGCAATTTAGCAAAAGCCGATTCGATTAAAGGTTTTACTTGTTGCCAATCTAAACCACCATTGCCACACCCTAAAGGAGGTATAGCAATAGAACTAATCCCCAATTGTTTTACCTGAACTATTAAATCTTGGAGTCCCGTCTCTATATCTTCAATTTTTGACTTATTTCGCCAGTGGCGCTTGCTGGGGAAGTTAATAATATATTGGGGATTAAAAAGATTGGCCGTAGATACGACAAACATCCGTCCGGGTTGCACTTCCCCCGCGCGACAAGCTTTTGCGTACAGGCGAAAGTTTTCAGGAAATGCCTGTTTGAATTGCAAAGCGATGCCCTTACCCATGACACCTACGCAATTAACAGTGTTGACAAGGGCTTGGACATCTTCTTCTAATAAGTTGCCTTGTTTGAAGTCAATCATCGGTCATAATTGAGGTTTTAGTTTAATAATACCAATTAGGATAGACTCTAATTGGGGGTTTGTAGGTAAAGTTTTGTAAGGATTCTCGAACTTGTCCCATAACTTGAGGATTGGCCGCACCAATTTCGAGAATTAGCTCCCAGGGACAACAGTTGCGAACTAAAAATTCTGCTTGCCTTCTTCGTTTTCTATCGTTATCTTCCTCCGTATCGGCCCAAAATGGACTTTTCATTATTTCCCAATCGACGCGATCGAGTTCATCGAGGTTGTCAAAAAACTCGCTATATGCAACGATCGCGTGACCGTCGGTAAAAGCAAAAGTCAAACCAGCAGTTTGAATTGCCTGGGCTGTAGAAACCAGATGAACCACAGATGTTTGACCTTCGCTGTAGCCAGAAACATTACCTTTGTGAATGGTATATAGCATGGGCGATCGAGGTGCAAAGTAGAAGGGAACGTAATCGTGCAAAGTGCTACCCGCACTACAAGGAACCCTGGTTGCAGCACGACGATCTTGAATAGTTTGGTGAGCGAGATTGATGTATTCTCTTGTTTGGTCTTGCATGGAGTTATAGGAGAGCAATCCCCTAGTGGCGATCGACTGAAGATTCTTGATGTGGGTGATATGGTAAATACGAGTACGCACGAGAATAGATGTTTTAACTACAAGGTTATTTGTCCTAGTGTAATGTTTGTAGTAACCGCAAAGCGCGATTTAAACCAATCGCTAAAGCGATTACTACAAACTACCGCCAAAAATCTCGAACGCTATACCCCAACTCTCCCAACATCGAGCGCAATAACGGCAAACTCAAACCGATAACGTTACTGTGACAGCCTTCTATTTTCTCGATAAACAAACCCCCCTTACCTTCGATCGCAAAACAACCCGCACATTTCAACGGTTCCCCAGTGGCGACGTAACTTTCTATCTCTTCATCGCTCACTCGGGCAAAATAAACCTGCGTCGCTCCCACCCGCACTACACTTTTATCCCGTCTTAAATCCATTAAAGCATGACCGGTATATAATTGACCGACCTGCCCCCGCATCGTCTGCCAGCGAGCGATCGCCTCCCCAGCATCCGCAGGTTTCCCATAAATCTCTCCACCCACAACCAACAGCGAGTCGCAGCCTAAAATTAAACTCGAACGAAGACTTTGATTGGAGATAGCATCATTTACAATAGCTGTCGCCACCGTCTCTGCCTTACATCTTGCCAAAACTTCTACCAGTGAGGCGGGTTCGGTAAAGGTAACTTGCGACTCGTCAAAGTCGCTGGGCCAAATTACGGGCTCGATACCGACTGTTTCTAACAAATGTCGTCTTGCTAGAGATGCCGAGGCTAATACAAAAGTTGGTGTTTCCATAATAGTTAATGGGACGTTTTCAATTGGATGACAGGCAAGATGCCTGTCTTGCGGGGATTAATATACGGTAAAAGATGCAACGACCTGTTTTAATTGGTCGCCCACTTGTTCCCACCGGTCTTCGGTGGTGGAGACGTTAAAGGTAAAAAGTTTGCCGCGACTCACGGCAACGCTGGCTAAATTATGTCGGTGTTCGTCCCCCGGCAAACTGACAGCATACTCTAATAAATAGTATGTTTTGTCTTTGGATGTTTTCGTGCCGGCGTTGACCAACTCTGCTTCGCGTCCCGAGTCTGGGGGGGCGATCGCGTTTTTACTCAGTTGGTATCCTATCTCCGTTGCGCTACCCAACTCCGTCAAACTTTTCCCGCCCGGTACCTCGGAGAAAACCACGCTGACATTTTCTGTTGGTTCTATTAAATCGTGGAATACTACGTCTGGACCGTCGGCAACTTTCACCGGTATCCAACCGTTGGGATAGAGAAATTCGTACCCGTCGAGACTGTCCACATAGCTTTTTAGTCCCGCCCCAAGGGAGGTGCAACCGGTGATAATCAGAGTCGTTACGACTAGAGCTATGGCCAAAACGCGCTTTAACATTTTTTTTGTTTTCATTTTCAACTATGCTGGCAGTAGGTTTCAGTTTTCCCCTGCCTCTATTTCAACATTTCTATTCTCTCATTAAACTTGTCCCAAAGACAGGTTTGGCTTTTTTCTCTCTAAAATCTAAATTATAAATTCTCAAATATCCCATAATTGATTAAAATAGTACGGTCGTTTTTTTAAAAGCTCGTGGATAACAATCATATTTCCAATCAAACCCCCTCTTCCGGTTTAGAGATTAGTGCCTCTCGTCATTTCACCGACTGGCTGCAAAGCGAGAAAATTAGTCTGGCTTTTACTACCTATCAAACTTCTCGGTTATTACTATTAGGAGTTAGCCCGGACAATAAACTTTCTGGTTTTGAAAGATTATTTAATCGGGCTATGGGATTGTATGCCACTACAGACCGCATTTTTATGAGTTCTAAATATCAGCTTTGGCAACTGGATAACGTGCTTTTGCCAGAGCAATTTTATAACGGTTACGATAAACTTTATGTGCCGCGAATAGGCTACACCACGGGGGATTTAGATATTCACGATCTTGCTATTGATGAAAGTGGCAGAATTATTTTTGTTAGTAGTTTGTTGAATTGTTTGGCTACAGTTAGCGATCGCCATAGTTGCACTCCTTTATGGCATCCTCCTTTTATTTCTAAAGTAGTAAATGAAGACCGCTGCCACCTCAACGGTTTGGCAATGAAGGAGGGAAAACCTGCTTATGTTACTACTATTAGTAGGTCGGATGTGGTGGATGGTTGGCGAGATAAAAGACGCAATGGCGGTTGTGTAATTGACCTCGAATCTAACGAGGTTATTTTAACGGGATTATCTATGCCCCATTCGCCCAGATTTTATCGAGATAAGTTGTGGTTATTAAATTCTGGAACTGGCTTTTTTGGCAGCGTCGATTTAGCAAATGGCAAGTTCGAACCTATTACTTTTTGCCCCGGTTATTTGCGCGGTTTGGCTTTTTGGAAAGATTACGCTATTGTCGGTTTATCTAAATCTAGAGAAAAGACTTTTTCTGGCTTGCAATTGGATGAAGAATTATTAGATAAAGATGTGGAACCTCGCTGCGGATTGATGGTTATCGATTTGAATACAGGTACTGTTGTGGATTGGTTGCGGTTTGACGGAATTATTACGGAATTGTATGACGTTCAGGTTTTGCCTGAAGTAAAACGACCGATGGCCTTGGGTTTTCAAACTGATGAAATTAGTCGGATTTTAACTCTCGATCCAGTGGGAGAACTTTAGTCATAAATTGGGGAATGGGGAATAGGGAATAGATAAGAGGGTTTTTAGGTTTTTTCTACGCACAACTGGAAATAGTATAACAAGTATATTAAATTTCAAACGCATAAACTCTAATCGAGCGAAAAACTTTTGATAAGTTAGAAAGCTCTGCTGAATTTGATATCGTTAATGCCGATAAGAAGGCAGAAACTAGCGAAGCATTTATCGTTTACAACCAAAAAACTGGGGATTTATTCTATAACGCTAATGGTAGCGAAGCCGGTTTTGGCAGTGGCGGTTTGTTTGCTACTTTAGAAGGGGTTTTATGGATTAATAAGAAAGGGTCGCGATCGCGACCCTTTCTTATTAAGTATTTTCTCGGGAATAATTGATTTTAATTAATGCTTGGCCTTAACAATTTGACTGTTTTAATTCCCGATGTCCACTTGATGAATTGAGCAACATTAAATTTTCTTTAAGCTTAATTGCTGATAGGCTTTTATCAGTTTTAATTTATGTAAAGATTTCCAACAAAAGCTTCCAAAAATCGGTAAGCTAGGTTACAAATAAAATGGACAAAAAAATAGGGAAAAAATCTACCATGACAAAATTAATTATTTTTGAGAAGAATAGGCTGGCTTTGGCTGGCCCGGTGAAAAAAGGCCAATTGGCTTCCCAGTCTGACTTGGGTGGCCGAACGCGAAAATTAGTGGCCATCGACTCCAGGGTGGAAGATTGCGAGAAGCTGGCAGGGGGTGTCGAGTTTGGGACCGATGTCCTGATTCTCGACCCCGAAAGAGATGCGATCGCTCAAATAACTAGGGCCCTGAGCGATCGGCCCGCCGACAGCCTCCAGATTGCCTGCCACGGGGCCCCGGGCGTTCTCTATATGGGCAAAACGCCCCTGACTGCAGATAACCTCTCCCAATACAGCTACATTCTCTCGGAACTGGGTGTTAAAGACATTCTACTATATGCCTGTAACGTAGCTGAAGATAAAAACTTTATTCAAACCCTCCACAAACTTACTGGCGCTAACATCGCCGCATCTGCTAATAAAATAGGTAATGCCGCTAAAGGTGGAACCTGGGAACTGGAAGAACGAGTCGGAGAAGTAACTACCACCAGTGCCTTTTTGCCAGAAGTGCGGCGGTCTTATTCTGGAGTATTGATATCTTTTACGGCCTCGACGGAAAACGAGTTAACGAGTCGTCCGTTTAGCGTCAGTATCGCCGACTTCAACAACGACACCAGACCGGACCTTGCCGTTACCTTAGATAACGATAACCAAGTAGCGATTTTATTAGGAAACGAAGATGGCACCTATGCCGATCCGGTTCCTTACGATACTGGCGACGCACCGGCCTTCATCGCGGTGGAAGACTTGGATGGAGACGGCAACCTAGATTTGGCAATTGCCAACTATGGTTCTAACGATGTCTCGGTTCTGTTGGGAGAAGACGACGGCACCTTTGTCGCGGCGGGGGATAATATTGCAGTTGGCACCTCCCCTTACGGCATCGTGGCTGCGGACTTTACCGGAGACAATGTTTTAGACTTGGCAGTAGGAAACTACGGCGTTCGCGAAGACGGAAGCAACGATAGCGTATCATTGCTCGCTGGAAATGGCGATGGCACTTTTGACGCAGCCGGAGAGTTTCAAGTTGGAGATGCTCCCGCCAACGTTGTGACTGCAGACTTCGATGGAGACGGAAACCCAGACATCGCCACAGCTAACGAGACCTCCAAGGATATCTCGGTACTATTAGCAGACGGAGACGGGGGTTTCCTAGACGCGGCTTCTGTTCCTATCGGAGCTGGAGAAAGCGAAAGCTTATACGTTCTTGCCACTGCTGACTTTGATGGAGATACCAACCCAGATTTGGCAGTTACCAACGGTAACGCAGTCTCGGTGTTATTGGGAGATGGAGAAGGCGGTTTCGGCGACGAAGCCCGATATGATGTAGGAGACCGTCCCAGCGAACTTACGGTAGCCGACTTCGATGGCGATGGCAACCTGGATATTGCTACTGCCAACATCAATTCTAATAATGTCTCCGTATTAGCGGGGGATGGAGAAGGTGGTTTTGCCGATGCTACCAATCTTGATAGCATTAATGCAAATTGGGCTGTTACTACCGAAGACTTGGATGATGACGGTTTGCCAGATTTGGTGGTAGGAAGCCGAGACGATGCCACAGTATCAGTTCTGACCAATGTCACTGATGAGGAAACGGAACCAGAACCCGAACCAGAACCGGAACCAGAACCCGAACCAGAACCGGAACCAGTAGATGCGGAACCGACAGACGGAGATGATAACCTCCTGGGTACTCCAGAAGATAATCGCATTCTCGGACAAGAAGGTAACGACACCATCCGGGGCGCTGCTGGTAACGACACTTTATCTGGGGACGAAGGCGACGATCGCGTTGTTGGTAATGACGGGGACGATCGCCTCTTCGGTAAAGACGGCAACGATTTCTTGTTAGGTCGCCAGGGTAACGACCTCCTCTTGGGCGGCGACGGCGAAGACCAACTAGAAGGGGGTATCGGACGCGATCGCCTCAACGGCGGTGCGGGCAACGACATTTTAACCGGCGGCGCGAGCAAAGATGCCTTTATCTTCAACACCAACACAGAATTTGCTACCGAAGATGTTGGTATCGATACCATTACCGATTTCCAAGTCGATCTCGATGTGATTATCTTAGATAAGACCACCTTCGCTGCCCTCGAAAGCGATGCCGGCAGTCGGGCATTTAGCGATGAAGGTGTCAAAGGATTCAGCATTGAGGCTGAGTTTGAGGTAGTGGATGCTGAAGATGCCGTTGCTACTTCCGATGCTTTCATTATTTACGAGACTGAAAACGGCGGCTTGTACTACAATCCCGATGGCGAAGCAATTCAGTTTGCTACTTTAACTGATGCCCCAGAGCTTATCGCAGACAATTTCTTCCTGCGCTAGAGCTTAAGCTTAACCAGTGATGCCAAAAAAATTAAGGGTGCGCTTTTAGCACCCTTTTTGTTTTCCTCGGTGTCTGTTTTTCTGTCTCATTTTTCTAAGAGTTTCTAGAGGGACAGTTGAGCAGCTCTTTCCGAGACTGTTGGGGACTCGACTTGCCGTTTTATTTTCTTCTGGGTTTTGCTGCGAGATTTTAGCCCAATTAGCAAGGAAGGCAAGCAGATGCAAACAGCGGCGTTGAAAACGGTCATCAAGATGCAATCCATTAAGCTCATATTATTATCCTTTTTTCATCTTCTTCCGAAAAATATTCGATTATAAAGCAAAGAGACTGGCATTGCATCGTTTTAATGGTTTGAATTACTTTTAGGAGCTATAAGTTTTTATTATGTTTGTAGTAATCGCTTTAGCGATTTAATAATCGTACTTTTTAAATCGCTAAAGCGATTACTACGAACATCTCTATCGCTAAAGCGATTACTACGAACTAGGGATTACTGCGAACTATTTTAATTTCTCCCCCACTCTAATAATTTGCCCTGCCAAAATTGCCGCGCCAAAACCGTTGTCAATATTGACTACGCCAATGCCGGGGGCGCAAGAATTGAGCATAGTTAATAGAGCTGCCAAACCGTTAAAACTCGCCCCGTAACCGACGCTGGTGGGTACCGCAACTACCGGGCAATCTGCCAAACCCGCTACCACGCTAGGCAGGGCACCTTCCATTCCCGCTACTACGATTAAAACGTTCGCTTCTGCGATTAAATGTTGGTTTTTTAATAACCGATGAATTCCCGCCACTCCCACATCCCAAAGACGCTTGACTGGAAAACCACAAAGAGTGGCAGTAATAGCAGCTTCTTCTGCTACTGGTAAATCGGCGGTGCCCGCAGTTACAATCGTAATTAGGCCCTCGTGGGTGGGGGCGAGGTAAGGAGGGGCGATCGCGCAAATTTTAGCACCCGGATAATAACACAAATTGGGTACTTTATCTTGCAATCGTTCGTAAACTTCAGGCGCAATTCTGGTTGCCATTACCACCGGATTTTGCTGCCGCATTACTGCCATAATTTCGGCAATTTGTTCCGTAGTTTTTCCCTCTCCCCAGATAACTTCTGGAAAGCCGGTTCTCACGGAACGATGGCGATCGATTTTGGCAAAGTCTCCCACTTCCTCGTAGTCTAAATGTTTGATTTTTTCAAAGGCTAATTCTGGGCTGACTTTGCCTGTGGCAATACTTTCTAATAACGTCTTTAATTTTTCAGACTGCATAGTTGAGTTTTAACTGCTAATTGCTAATTGCTAATTGCTAATGGCGGGAGCATCTCATATTTCCAAAAATACTTTTTTTCTGCTAAGAGTTCCCTCTTTTCCCGTTCCCTCTTTTCCCGTTCCCTCTTTTCCCGTTCCCCGTTCCCCGTTCCCCGTTCCCTAAAAGCGTTCAAATTTTGGGTTTATTCTTGCATTGAGATGCTCCCGCTAATGGCTAATTGCCATTCCCAATTCCCCATTCCCCATTCCCCATTCCCTATTCCCTATTCCCCATTCCCTATTCCCTATTTAATTTTCAATTCGTAGAGGTTCCAGAAACCGCCGCCGAAACTGCTATATTGGATTCCTTGGATGCGATCGCGTATGGCATCAAACTCCAGAGGATTGACCATATAAATAAAGGGCAATTGTTCGGCAATAATCTGTTGAGCTTCGGCATAATATTCCTTACGTTTTTCTTCATCAAGTACCTGAGAAGCCTTAACATAAAGCTCATCGATTTCCCGTTCCCAATCGGCAATCTCCCAACCTTGTATGGGTTGTTCTCCCGGTTGCGTTCCTTGATTGAAAGTATGCAATCTGCCATTAACAGACCAAATATTATAACCCGAATGAGGTTCGATGCCGCCACCTCGGAAACCTCCCAAATAAGCGTCCCAATCCCGAGATAGAGATAAGCGTTCCACATAAGTATTGAAACTCAAAAATTGGGGGTTAACTTTGATGCCCAATTTAGCCAAATCTTGGGTTATTTGAGTTGCCATTAATTCCCTTACCTTATTACCAGCACTAGCTAATAAAGTAAATTCTATTCGGTTGCCTTCTGCATCTAAAAGCTCCCCTTCAGAATTGTATTTAAACCCAGCTTCTAATAATAGTTGTTTGGCTTTTTCTGGGTCGTGGTTATAAGTTTTTAGACCTTCTTCTGGGGAGAAGTAAAAAGGACTGGTAACGGGAATTGGGGAGTGTTGGGGTTCGCCCAAACCGCGATAAATGTTATTAGTCATCGCTTGGCGGTCGATGGCGTAGGCAATAGCCTGTCGGAATTTCAGATTATTAAACCAGCGAGATTTTTCGGGTTCCACAAAAGGCTTACCTTGGGCATTGCTAGCTTTATTAAGATTAAAAGAAATAAAACTAGAATCCGAGGTCGGTCCTCCATTGTAAATGGTATATTTCCCTCGTTTTTCTTCTTGTTTTAACAGGGGAAACATTTCTGGCTGTACTTCCATGGTATCTAACTGCCCCGAACGAAAGTTTAATAGTTGGTTATCGGAGTTTTCGATAACTTGCCAAAAAACATTTTCAATGTAAGGTTGAGAGTTTCCTGCTTCATCTTTTCGCCAGTAGTAAGGATTTTTTTCTAAAATAATTCTTTGGTTGGGAGTATGCTTTTGGAGGCGGTACATTCCATTGCCGATAATTTCTGATGCCGGAGTGTCGGTGCCCCATTTTGTCAGAAATAAAGGCTTTCCTTCTTCATCTTTTGTTACTACTGATTCCCTTAAAGCATGGGCGGGTAAAATTGGCAATCCTCCCGCATATCTGATAAAGGGGGCGAAGGGTTCTGGGGTGGCAAATTCGACCCGGCGATCGTCGATTTTTGTAACTGTTGGCAGTCCGCGACTTTTTCCTACTCGGAGAATGTCTTTAAAACTGGTAGGAATTTCATCGTTGAGATAGACATCGTTATAGCTGAAAGTAACATCATCGGCGGTTAAGGGCTCGCCGTCGGACCATTTTAATCCTTCTCTTAAGGTAATAGTAATTGTCTGTCCGTCTTCGGAAATTTCCCAAGATTCTGCCAAACCCGGTTCTAGTTCGCCGGTGATGCCGTTTTCGTTAATTAAGGGGTCGTAGATATAGCCAAATACGCTATAGGCCGATTGATTTAAGGGGTAGTTAAAAGTACCCGTATCGCTGGGAGTTGGTACTATTAAACCCGAGAAGTTTTCTGGTTTGAGAGAACCACAGGCATTTAGGGTTAGGGTTAGAATTAGGGTTAAGGTTAGGGCGATCGCCCACCACCCCATAGCAATCTTTTTCATAGCAGTAATGTTCGCGGTATTTTTAGTTAATATAGCAATTTTATTGCTGAGATGCCAGCCAACCGATAAAACTAGAAGTCCTGCTAAAATAGAGATTAATTCCTGCATTTTGCAAAACTTCTTTAACGGTCGGTTGAGTAAAATCTTTAATGTTGCCAGTCAGCAACACTTTAACTTCAGTTGGTCTGGTTCGGGCGTGACTTAAAATTGTTTGAAGAATCAAATTATCCGTTGGTTCTTTTCAAATTAAATTGTTACTGAAAGTCACCATAATTATCTCGGTACTTAAGGGAATTGTTGTTGCATTTGTAGCGATATTTCTTAAAGCCATAAACAGACGCATTTTTAGATCGCTAAATAAATCTTCATTTGGTTTTTGAGACAACTCTAAATAAGAAAGTAGAGATTGAGCAGAAGCAGAAGTTAAATCCCGTCTTAGCTGACTTATCTGTTGGTTTAGTTCGCTGTCAAAACGAAAGCGACGTTTTTCCTCGCCCTCTAAAGTTGAAAGAGATTCCATAAAGCAAACTTCTGGTATTGCTATCTGGAGAGATGCAGAAGGATTTCCTAGTAAATTACCCGCTTCTGCATCTCGTCCTAAAGCGATACTCATCAAGAAATTAGTTTCGACATATAAAATCGGCATTACCACCATTCCTCCACTTCTCCACGCAAAACTACTTCTCTTTCGGTTTCGACTCCTTTTAATAACTCTAACAAACCTATTTCCGCTAGTTCTTTAGAACCGGGAGGATTTTCCATGTACCAATTAAAATCTAAGTCATGGAGCCACCGCTCTGTTCGGCCAATTAAAGAGTGGTGAAATATCTGTTTTGTGCCAAATTCTGGGTCGTAATCTTTGAATATTTCTTCGGATTTTTTCACAAAAATTGGTTCGGATAATTTTTCTCCGTCCCATTTGAAAATTTCGACTTTATCTAATTGGACTAGCATGGCATACGGAAAGAAAGTTTCCGAGTATTTAAGGTTATAAATTAGCTCTTTTATTCCCCATTCTAATAATTCGGTTCTGGGGTCTGCATGAACTAACATTATCGGTTTCTTTTTCTTGGTGACGATTAAATCGGCAACTATTACTGCCTCTGTTTCGGGGTCAAATTCATATTTGGTTCGTTCCATTTTTTAACTCTCCTATTTTGATAACCTTTAACTTAATTATCCAGACTGAGATGCCAGCCAACCGATAAAACTAGAAGTCCGACTAAAATAGAAACTAATTCCCGCATTTTGCAAAGCTTCTTTAACGTTCGGTTGAGTAAAATCTTTAGTATTACCAGTCAGCAAAACTTTAGTTTCTGTCGGTCTGGTTCTGGCGTGGCTTAAAATTGTTTGAAGAATCAAATTATCCGTTGGTTCTTCAAACATTAAACTATTACTCAAAGTCGCCCTAGTTATCTCGGAATTTAAAGGAATAGTTGTTGCATTTGCGGTTATGTTTTCTAAAGCCAGAAATAGACGGTTTTTAATATCGTTAATTAATGCTCTGTTTTCTGCTTGAGAAGGTTCTAAATAAGAAAGTAGAGACCTAGCATAAGTAGAAGTTAAATCCCGTTTTAGCTGACTTATTTGTTGGTTTAGTTCGCTGTCAAAACGAAAACGACGTTTCCGCTCGCTCTCAAAAGCTGAAAGAGATTCCATACAGCAAACTTCTGGTATTGCTATTTCGACGGATGCAGAAGGATTTCCTAGTAAATTACCCGCTTCTGCATCTCGTCCTAAAGCGATACTCATCAAGAAATTAGTTTCGACATATAAAATTGTCATTACCACCATTCCTCCACTTCTCCACGCAGGACTACTTCTGTTTCGGTATCCACTCCTTTTAATAACTCTAAAAAACCTATTTCTGCTAGTTCTTTTGATGCCGGAGGATTTTCCATTTTCCAGTTATAGTCTAGGTCATGGAGCCACACTTGTATCAGGCCAATTAGATAATCTTTAAAAATGCGTTTTTTACAAAATTCAGGCTCGTAATCTTTGAAGATTTCCTCAGATTTTTTAACAAAAATAGGTTCGGACAACTTTTCTCCGTCCCATTTGAAAATTTCGACTTTATCTAGTTGGACTAGCATGGCGTAAGGAAAGAAAGTTTCCGAATATTTAAGGTTATAAATTAGCTCTTTTATTCCCCATTCTAATAATTCACTTCTGGGAGCTGCACGAACTAACATTATCGGTTTCTTTTTCTTAGTGACGATTAAATCGGCAACTATTACTGCTTCTGTTTCTGGGTCAAATTCATATTTGGTTCGTTCCATTTTTTAACTCTCCTATTTTGATAACCTTTAACTTAATTATCCAGACTGAGATGCCAGCCAACCGATAAAACTAGAAGTCCGACTAAAATAGAAACTAATTCCCGCATTTTGCAAAGCTTCTTTAACGTTCGGTTGAGTAAAATCTTTAGTATTACCAGTCAGCAAAACTTTAGTTTCTGTCGGTCTGGTTCTGGCGTGGCTTAAAATTGTTTGAAGAATCAAATTATCCGTTGGTTCTTCAAAGATTAAACTATTACTCAAAGTCCCCCTAATTATCTCTGGACTTAAAGGAATAGTTGTTGCATTTGCTGCGATGCTTTCTAAAGCAATAAACAGACGTTTTTTGATATCGTTAAGTAAATTTTCATTTTCTTCTAAAGACATATCTAAATAAGAAAGTAGAGAGCTAGCAGAAGCAGAAGTTAAATCTCGTCTTAACTGACTTATCAGTTGGTTTAGTTCGTTGTTAAAACGAAAACGACGTTTCTGCTCGCTCTCAAAAGCTGAAAGAGATTCCATGCAGCAAACTTCTGGTACTGCTATTTCGAGGGATGCAGGGGGATTTAAAAGTAAATTACCCGCTTCTGCATCTCTTCCTAAAGCAATACTCATCAAGAAATTAGTTTCGACATATAAAATCGGCATTACCACCATTCCTCCACTTCTCCACGCAGGACTACTTCTGTTTCGGTTTGCGCTCCTTTTAATAACTCTAAAAAACCTATTTCAGCTAGTTCTTTAGAACCAGGAGGATTTTCCATTTTCCAATTATAATCTAAGTCATGGAGCCACACTTCTGTCAGGGCAGTTATATAAAACATTCGTTGTTTCCCAAATTCTGGCCGATAATGTTTAAAGATTTCCTCGGATTTTTTCACAAAAATCGGTTCGGATAATTTTTCTCCATCCCATTGAAAAATTTTGACTGTATCTAGTTGAACTAGCATGGCATAAGGAAAGAAAGTTTCCGAGTATTTCAGGTTATAAAGCAGCTCTTTTATTCCCCATTCTAATAATTCACTTCTGGGAGCTGCACGAACTAACATTATCGGTTTCTTTTTCTTAGTGACGATTAAATCGGCAACTATTACTGCTTCTGTTTCTGGGTCAAATTCATATTTGGTTCGTTCCATTTTTTAACTCTCCTATCCTTCGTTTTTGTGCAACAACACTACCGCATAAGCGGCAATTCCTTCTTCTCTGCCTGCGGGCCCTAATTTTTCGTTGGTGGTGGCTTTGACGCTGATTAAATCGCTTTTGATTTCAAGGATGCTGGCAAGGCGCGATCGCATTGCCCCTATATGGGGTTTGAGTTTCGGACGTTCTGCCACTACCACCGAGTCGATATTGCCTATTTGCCAACAACCGGCCTTGATTACATGATGGACGTGTTTTAATAAGTCCATGCTGTCGGCGTCCTTCCATTTGGCCTCGTTGGGCGGGAAAAAGTGGCCAATATCTCCCAGGCTCAAGGCCCCCAACATGGCATCCATGATAGCGTGGGTCAAAACGTCGGCGTCGCTGTGACCTACTAATCCCAGTTCGTGTTCGATTTTGACTCCGCCGAGAATTAACGGACGTCCGGGCCCGAGTCGGTGAATGTCGTAGCCGTTGCCGATGCGAAGGTTAAATTCAGGTATCATTTTTTTTAATTAATCCAATTAAAGTTAGTTAGCGTGGCATTTATCCTACCACGGTTATTGTAGGTTGGGTGAAGTGAAACGAAACCCAACAGCTAGCTAATTTTACGCCACAATTAACCAACATAAGGTAGAGGATCTGTTAATTCTAATTCTGAAAACGCCGCCAGTCGCAACCGACAGGAGTCGCATTCCCCGCAAGCTTTCTCGCCGCCGGCATAACAAGACCAGGTGTCTTCCCAAGGTACTCCCAAACTGTTGCCTAATCGAACTATTTCGGTTTTTTTGAGGTTTATCAAGGGGGCAACGATCGCGATCGCCTCTCCCTCTCTCCCCTGTTTGGTTCCCAGTCTAAATACTTCCTGCATAGCGGCTATATAATCTGGGCGACAGTCTGGATAGCCTGAGTAGTCTAAAGCGTTTACACCTATATAAATTCTTTTCGCTTCGATGGTTTCTGCATAAGCGAGGGCGAAGCTGAGGAAAATTGTGTTGCGGGCGGGAACGTATGTTATTGGTATATTATCTGACATTTCTTCAAGAGAGCGATCGCCAGGCACATCGATAGTATTATCTGTTAAAGCAGAACCTCCCCAAAGAGTTAAATCGAAATTCACTACTTGATGTTCGATAACTTTCGCACTTCGAGCTATTTTTGCTGCTGCTTCTAATTCTCGTCGGTGGCGCTGTTGGTAATCAAAGGAAATTGCATAACACTCGCAACCGTCGGCTTTGGCTTGATATAACACTGTGGAGGAGTCTAAACCGCCTGATAGTAAGATAACTGCTTTCATTGTTTTGGGAATAGGGAATAGGGAATGGGGAATAGGGAATGGGGAATAGGGAATGGGGAATGGGGAATGGGGAATGGGGAATGGGGAATGGGGAATGGGGAATGGGTGATAATTTCGGAGATTTACGAAATTGTCAATCTTTTGTAAAGTATTTGTAACAATTCTTATTATTTCCAACTTTGGTAAAAGTTTAAATTTCTTAGCAAAAATTGTAAAAATACTTAACACCAATCGAGGGAAGTCTTAGTTAAGCTAGAGGTAACGAACTAAAAAAAGGCAATTAAGCTTATGGCTACAATTTATTCTAATTTTGAATTTAACAGACCTCGCTGGCAAACTGTTGTCTGCACCACTTACGCTTTCTGGATGAGCGCTTGTCTGTTGTTGGACTTGGTGATTATGCCCACTATGTATGTTTCTGGCATGATGGTCGAGCCCGGGTTTACCACCGCAGGTTCTATTCTTTTCTCTGTTTTTAATAGAGTGGAGCTAGTTTGCGCCGGTTTGGGGGCAACGGGTTTATTGATTTTGAGCAATTCCCAAGATTCTGGCAATATCTGCCGCAATGCAATGATTTTATCTTTCTTTCTTTTGGCGATCGCTCTCATCGATACTTACGCCCTGACTCCCCAGATGACTGCTTTGGCAGCAAATCTCAATCTGTTCGATTCCGCAAGGACGATACCAACGGCCATGAACCAAATGCAAGCCGGCTACTGGGGCCTAGAAATGCTGAAGTTGGCCTTGGGCGGCACTATCTTGACTTGGTGCTACGGTCGCCGAAATGCCGATCGCTCTTAATTCGGCAATATGTCTATTCTCCTGTAAAGGTGGAAGTTGGGGTGCGCGGTGGCGCACCCTATTTTTGTTTGTATCTCAGAAACCCGGTTTTTTAGAAAAACCGGGTTTCTTGACTTGGGTTTATTCTTCCCCTGCTTCCTCGCCGCCGGGCCATAACAGGCGCAGGCCCATAACTGCAAAACCGATGGCGGCGATCGCTTTTACCCAACGGGTAGGAAATACTTCTGCTACGCCTTGCCCTAGCAAAACTCCGAGAAAACTTGCCAGTAACAAAGCGCCGGCAGTACCGAAAAACACGGCCCGGGGATGTTTGGAACTACCTCCAAGGGCGATCGCTGCTACTTGACTTTTATCCCCGAGTTCGGACAAAAATACTGCTATAAAACTCAATCCTAATAATTGCCAGTCCATACTTTTTTGTTAGTTGTTAATTGTTAATTGCGTAGAACAGGTAGGATGCCTGTTCTGCCCTTAATTTCCCATTCCCAATTTAACGAAAAATATCCCAGAATAGGGCGACCGAAATTAATAACAAAGTTATGCCCGCAGCAGTTTCGATAGTTTTAGGTTGTAAACGCTTTGAAAGCCATTGTCCTAACAATACTCCTAACAAACTCGTGGTTACTAAAGCAGTTCCCGCACCGGCAAATACTATCCAGGGGGAATGAGATTCGGCGGTCATTAATAAAGTCGTGACTTGAGTTTTATCTCCTATTTCTGCTAATAAAATAGTAACAAAGGTTGAGGCGAAAACTGCCCATTGTCCCGATTTTGATTCGCTATTTTGTTCGAGAGATTCTTTTTCTTCTAAGCCTTGGGTCATTGATTTTTGGGGTGATGAATGCGCCGATTTAGCAATCTTAAATTGGTTGCGATCCAATTTGGATGCCAGAAACCGGGTAATTTCTGCAAAACCCGGTTTCTAAGATATCGCAGGATTGCTATATTAAGATTTTAACCCTAATTGGCCTCGAAGCCTACGGTTTGGTTAAAATGGGTCATTTCTGGACTTTCGGGGCCATATAAATCTTCGATGTGTTGCTGGCAGCAGTCGATCGCGAAGTCGTTGAGTTCTTCGGCCTCGATGTTGTAAAGTTCCACAAAGATATCTGTTTCAACTCGACAAAAACGGGGCCTGTCGGCATAAATGCGACATTCTCTGGTTTGGCGATCGTAATTGACGCACCAACCGTCGGGGGCCACTAGACTGAGATAATGTTCTAGTTCTTCTGGGGATAGGTATTGGTCTAGTTCTGGACGTTCGCTAGGTTCCAGATAACAACAAGCACCGCAGTTCTTGACGCATTGCCAGATAGCCATAGTTATTTTAAGTTTTAGATAGATTTTAGATTTTAGAGCGTATTTCTTGAGTTTTGTAAAGTTTGTAAAGCGAACTAGCAAAATGGGGCGATCGCTCTGTAAAATGAGAAACAATTTTCCAGAGCAATTTCAATCATAACGAGGTCTAAGAGGAGACATGGGGTTCTTAACCGATTTATTTAGCAGTATCAACTTTGAAGTCATCGCCCAGCTTACCATGCTTGCCGCGATCGTCATTGCTGGCCCAGTGGTCATCGTTCTTTTGGCCCTCCGGGGCGGCGATATGTAATTTTCTTGACAAAATCGCCATAATAGTGTAAGCAGAGGGGTGTTTTTTTGAAAACGTCCCTCTTGCTTTTTGTCAATTGTCAATTGTCAATTGTCAATTGCTAATTGCTAATTGTTCGCTTTGTAGCTTTCTAGGTCGGGCTCTGCGTAGCGGAACCCAACACTTACTTACGGTCTCGCGGGGGCGGTCTCGCGGTGGACAGGGGGTATAACCCATCGCAGAGGTAGATAGTTCTTCCTCATCGACTTCATAGTAACAAATAAAAAAGATACTGTCAAGGGGTTAGACAAAAAAATTTTTTTTGCTAACTGCTAATTGCTAATTGAGCGCTCGCTTATTTATAAGTTCCCAAAATGGCCCGCCGACTCTATAAAGCTTTGCGATCGCTGCGAACGAGGTTTAGCAAAAGGAGAAGAACAAATGAGAGAAAATCA
>CAZSTZ010000108.1:0-10190 GCA_964609515.1 uncultured bacterium
TTAGGGCCGGTTTTCTGGTAAAAATACTCAAAGTAAATACCTACCGATTCCTAGACTAACCACAAATCTAGCCAAAGCGCTCAAGTCGCTTAAATGGTTAGTCCAGCCCACTTTTTATAAAGTAAACGTTATTTTGGTCAGAATACGTCGGGATGCGCGGCCAGTTCCGACCTCTATTGTTCGGCATTAAACAAGCAAAGAGATTTGAAAAGCTAGTGTGTCGTACCTAACAAGCCAAAATAACTGGGCGAGGCCAACTTTACGCATTTTGTGCAGAATGGACGCAACAATGTCCAAATTTTTGCCGAACTAGATTTTTTGAGGTCAATTAATTGGCCTCAAAAACATCTGATTTTTGTACGAAATAGAGACAATTACTCGTTTTAAGCACATTTTTTCTAAGAGGAGCAACGCGGAATGTTCACATCTGTAAATCCTACTATTCGTCACATCGCCCCAGAAAACCTGGGAAATAGAGACCTATTAAAAATCGTTTATATCGTCTTAGAGGCCCAATACCAAAGCGCCCTCTCCACAGCAGTTCGTTCCATCAACGAAAAAAATCCCAACCTGGCCATCGAAATTAGCGGCTATTTAATCGAAGAGCTGCGCAACCCCGAAAACTACGAAGAATTCAAACGAGAAGTCTCGGAGGCCAACGTCTTCATCGCCTCCCTCATCTTCATCGAAGACTTAGCAGAAAAAGTCGTTGCCGCCGTCGCGCCCCATCGCGATCGCCTGGATGTAGCAGTAGTCTTCCCCTCCATGCCAGAAGTAATGCGCCTCAACAAAATGGGCAGCTTCTCGATGGCCCAACTAGGACAGAGCAAAAGCGCGATCGCCCAATTCATGCGCAAGCGCAAAGAAAAATCTGGGTCGTCATTCCAAGACGGAATGCTGAAAATGCTCCAAACCCTGCCAAAAATCCTCAAATATATGCCGATGGATAAAGCGCAGGATGCCCGCAACTTCATGCTCAGTTTCCAATACTGGTTGGGAGGTTCTCCAGACAACCTGGAAAACTTCCTCCTCATGCTGGCAGATAAGTACGTCTTCAAAGATAAAAAAGGGAAAAAAAGCGCCCTACAATACCGGGAGCCCGTAGTTTATCCCGACATGGGCATATGGCATCCCCTCGCGCCAAAAATGTTTGAAGACAGCGCCGAATATCTCAACTGGTACAACAGTCGCACCGATATTAGCGACGACATCAAAGATCCCCTCGCCCCCTGCGTCGGTTTGGTCTTGCAACGCACCCACTTAGTCACCGGCGACGACGCCCACTACGTCGCGATGGTACAAGAATTAGAAGCGCTAGGAGCCCGCGTCATCCCCGTATTCGCAGGCGGTTTAGACTTCTCCAAACCGGTCGATGCTTACTTCTGGGATAGCAGCATCAAAGGAGTTGCCCCAGTACAATTAGTAGATACGGTGGTATCTTTAACCGGTTTTGCTCTGGTGGGAGGTCCGGCAAGGCAAGACCATCCAAAGGCAATTGATTCTTTGAAAAGGTTAAGCCGACCCTATATGGTCGCCCTGCCGTTGGTGTTCCAAACCACGGAAGAATGGGAAGACAGCGAGTTAGGTCTCCACCCGATCCAAGTGGCGCTGCAAATCGCAATTCCCGAACTGGATGGGGCGATCGAACCTATTATCATGTCCGGGCGGGATGGGGCAACTGGAAAAGCGATCGCTCTCCAAGACCGCATCGAGGCGATCGCCCAACGGGCTCTCAAATGGGCGACCATGCGCCGCAAACCGAAACTCGACAAAAAAATCGCCATCACCATTTTTAGCTTCCCCCCAGACAAAGGCAACATCGGCACCGCCGCCTATTTGGATGTCTTCGGTTCCATCTACGAAGTGATGAAAGCGCTCAAAGGCAACGGTTACGACCTCGAAGACTTGCCCGAGTCAGCGGCAGACTTGATGCAACAAGTCATCCACGACGCCACCGCCCAATACAAGAGCCCGGAACTCAACATCGCCTACCGGATGCCAGTGGCGGAGTATGAAAATCTCACGCCCTATTCCGAACGCCTCCACGAAAACTGGGGACCGCCTCCGGGAACTTTGAACACCGACGGCGAAAATATGCTGGTTTACGGCAAACAGTTCGGCAACGTCTTTATCGGCGTACAACCGACCTTCGGTTATGAAGGCGACCCCATGCGGTTGCTGTTCTCCCGTTCCGCCAGTCCCCACCACGGGTTCGCCGCTTACTATACTTATTTGGAGAAAATCTGGCAAGCAGACGCCGTTCTCCACTTCGGCACCCACGGTTCCCTGGAGTTCATGCCCGGCAAACAAATTGGAATGTCTGGCGACTGCTACCCCGACAACCTCATCGGCAACATTCCCAACCTCTATTATTATGCGGCGAACAACCCCAGCGAAGCGACTATCGCCAAACGCCGCAGTTATGCCGCGACGATTTCTTATTTAACGCCGCCTGCGGAAAATGCGGGTTTGTATAAAGGTTTGAAGGAATTGAGCGAGTTAATCGCTTCTTATCAAACTCTCAAAGATGGCGGGCGGGGCGTTCCCATCGTTAATACGATTATGGATAAGTGCCGCTTGGTCAATTTGGAAGAAGATGTAGATTTGCCCGAGGTCGCTCGGCCAGGCAAGGATAGCGACAGCGATGTTGCCCTCGCCGAGCGCCAGTATAAAGATGCCCAAGATTTGACCGCCGAAGAACGGGATAATTTGGTGGGGCGCGTTTATCGCAAGTTGATGGAAGTGGAGTCTCGTTTGTTGCCCTGCGGGTTGCACGTTATTGGCAAACCACCGACTGCAGAAGAGGCGATCGCTACTTTAGTCAATATCGCAGAATTAGACCGGGAAGAAGAAGGCATCGTCGGTTTGCCCCGCATCATCGCCAACAGCGTCGGTCGCGACCTCGAAGAAATCTATCAAAACAACAACAAGGGCATTTTAGAAGATGTCGAACTGTTGCAAAAGATAACCCAAGCAACTCGGGATGCCGTCGCCGCTTTGGTGAAGGAACAAACCGACGCCGAAGGACGAGTTGCCAAAATTGCCAACCTGAACTTCTTCAGCATGGGCAAGAAAACCCCGTGGATAGCTGCCTTGGAGGAAGCGGGTTATCCCAAAGTCGACCCAGAAGCGATTAAACCGTTATTCGAGTATCTGGAATACTGCCTGGAACAGGTTTGCGCCGACAACGAATTGGGTTCGTTATTGCGGGCGTTGGAAGGGGAGTATATCTTACCCGGTCCCGGCGGCGACCCCATCCGCAACCCGGATGTATTACCCACGGGCAAAAATATGCACGCTTTGGATCCGCAGTCCATCCCCACCGCCGCCGCAGTGAAGTCGGCAAAGACGGTAGTCGATCGCCTCTTAGCGCGGCAAATGATGGATAACGGCGGCAACTATCCCGAAACCATTGCCGTAGTCTTGTGGGGCACCGACAATATCAAGACCTACGGCGAATCTCTCGCCCAAGTCATGTGGATGGTGGGAGTCAAACCGGTTCCCGATGCGTTAGGGCGGGTGAACAAATTGGAATTGATACCCTTAGAAGAGTTAGGCCGTCCCCGCATCGACGTAGTGATTAACTGTTCTGGGGTGTTCCGGGATTTATTCATCAACCAGATGAACCTGTTGGATAAAGCAATCAAAATGGCGGCAGAGGCAAACGAACCCCCAGAGATGAACTTCGTCCGCAAACACGCCCTGAAACAGGCGGAGGAAATGGGGATTAATTTGCGTCAAGCGGCGACCCGGGTATTTTCCAACGCTTCCGGTTCCTATTCTTCTAACGTTAACTTGGCGGTGGAGAACAGCAGTTGGGAGGAAGAGTCGGAGTTACAGGAGATGTATTTGAAGCGCAAGTCCTTTGCGTTCAATTCCGATAACCCCGGCATGATGGAAGATAACCGGCAGGTATTCGAGTCGGCGTTGAAGACTGCGGACGCGACCTTCCAGAATTTAGACTCCTCGGAAATCAGTTTAACGGACGTGAGTCATTATTTCGATTCGGATCCCACCAAAATTGTCGCGAAGTTGCGCGGGGATGGCAAGAAACCGGCATCGTATATTGCGGACACGACTACTGCCAACGCGCAAGTGCGGAGTTTGTCGGAGACGGTACGTCTGGATGCCCGGACGAAGTTATTAAATCCCAAGTGGTACGAAGGGATGCTGTCTCACGGTTATGAGGGCGTTCGGGAGTTATCGAAACGTTTGGTTAATACGATGGGATGGAGTGCCACTGCGGGGGCGGTGGATAATTGGGTATATGAGGAGACGAACGAGACGTTTGTTAAGGATGAAGAGATGTGCAAGCGGTTGATGAATTTGAATCCCAATTCTTTCCGCAAGATTGTTACGACGTTGTTGGAGGTTAACGGTCGCGGTTATTGGGAGACTTCTGAGAGTAATCTTGACCGGTTGCGTCAGTTGTATCAGGAGGTTGAGGATAGGATTGAGGGTGTTGAGTAGGAGTTAGGTTAGAGTTAAGAAACCGGGTTTTTTTGGAAAAACCCGGTTTCTGGGAAGAGTGTTATAATGTAGGGGCGGGCGTTTGGTCCGCCCTTTTTTGATTTGCATAAGGAGGTTATTATGGCTTTGTCCGAGTTGACAGCAACAGTAAGTGCTGATACGATATTAAATAAATAATCTAAAGCTCGCAATGGAACTCAATAACAAACAACGTAAAGTTCTGGAGTCAATTTTTACCGACCCAGTTCCAGCTAATATTAACTGGAACGACGTTATGAGCTTATTTATCGCCTTGGGGGCTACTGTTGCCCAAAGAAAAGGTTCGAGGGTTAGGGTTTTATTGAACGATCGCGCTGCGGTTTTTCACGAACCACATCCTCAAAAAGAAACGGATAAAGGAGCTGTTAAAAGTCTCAGAGAATTTTTGAATAACGCAGGAGTTAAACCATGATGACATATAAAGGTTACACGGGTTTCGCAGAAAAAGATGAGGAAGCTGGAATTTGGTTTGGGCGAGTTATTGGCATTAAAGATGTAATTACTTTTAAAGCAGAAACTCTCGAACAAGCTCGCGAAGAATTTCAGATTTCAGTTGATGATTATTTAGAATTTTGTCAAGAGTTGAACCGAGAACCAGAACAACCTTTTTCAGGAGAAGTTGCTTTTAATACTACTCCTGAAAACTATCAGAAAATTTGGTTGGCATCTCAAAAAACAGGCAAAAGTATTAATGCCTGGATGGATGAAGTTTTGAGCGCGGCAGCAGAAAAAACTATTAATGCGTGAGTTGTGGAAGTAGCATTAATTTGTTGGTCGATCTGGGGGCGATCGCTGTTCCCAAAAAAGTAGCGATCGCTTCAACTATCTAATAGGAGTAACCCATTAGCCATGACAACTAAAATCGAACTAAACGAAGAATTGGTGAAAGAAGCATTCAGCTTAACCGACTTCCAGACAGAAACAGAACTAATCGAATTTGCCTTGCAAGAACTAATCCGCACTCGTCGTAAAAAACTAAACCTTCTGGACTTAAGCGGACAAATTCAATTTGCGGATAATTACGACTATAAAGCTTTACGGGAAAACCGAGATGTTTTTGATTGATACCTCTGTTTGGATAGGTGTTTTTCGCGATCGCACGGGTGCAGTTCGTCAATCTCTTGAAGAAATAATCGGCGATCGAAGTGTTTTTATGACTCGATTTACTCAGATGGAACTTTTGCAAGGTTGCCGAGGCGATCGCGAGTGGACGGTAATGGAAACTTATCTCCAAGAGCAAAACTATATCGAAGCAACGCCCGATACTTGGGTAGCTGCTGCTCGAATTTACTACGATTTGCAACGACAGGGATTAACGGTTAGAGGTACTATCGACTGCTGTATTGCCCAACTTGCGATCGAAAACGAACTTACTCTAGTTCATAACGACAGAGATTTTGAAACCATTCAAAGGGTAAGGGAGTTAAATTGCTTGCGGTTCCAACCTGACAATAATTAAAGATTAAGCAGATAGTTAGGTTATAATTGTGGGGCGGGCGTTTGGTCCGCCCTTTTTTGATAAGGTTAATCTAATGGAGGTTATTATGGCTTTATTGATTCCTGACACTATCAACCCTAAAATGAGTCTGGGTGAAAAAACTTTATACGAGCTATTTCGAGACAAGTTGCCGAATAACTTTTACGTCTGGCACGAGGCAAGTCTTCACGATAACTTCCCATATCCGTATTTTACAATTTTAGCTCCTGATTTTGGATTACTATTTATCGCAGTTTGTAACTTATTTTCTTACCAAATAGCTAGCTTAGATAGCGATCGCTGGGAAATTAAGCGTCAGCAAAAACCGACCAAAAAAGGAACCGAAGCGCCTAAGCTAAAACTTTCACCAGATCGAGATAGACGTATCCGCCAGGGCTCTCAAAAAGGAATGCCAACTGGAAAGGTAGAAATTTTATCATCACCTTTCCAAACCATAGAAGAATATTTGAACCGAGCTGTAGAAAGGCTCAAAAGCTATCCAATTCTTACTCGTAAGATAAGCGAAAGTAAACAAGATTTAATTTTTCCTCTGGGAACTGTTTTAGTTATGTCTAATTTTACCAAAGAACAATCTCAAAATCAGTTTTCTAATCTCCTCAATAGCTATCCTTTAATTGACAAAGATGAACTAAGCTCATATAGCAATTTGGCTCAAGTAGAATTGTTAAATCGCTTAAAACAACTGTTGGTTAACCATCAAAAACTAGACTCGCCTTTAAGGTTAGAGCAAGTAGAAACTATTAAAGGTGTTCTTTACCCGGAAATAGTTATTAAAACGAGAACAACAGATTTTAGAAACAATATTGACAGTCTCCAAACATTAGATTATCGCCAAGAGCGCATAGTTAAAGCGATTAGAGGCGGTCATCGCATTATCTATGGAGTAGCTGGTTCGGGAAAAACCTTAATTTTGCTGTCAAGAGCTAAATATTTAGCCGATAGAAGTCCGGCGAATTATCGCATTTTGCTTCTTTGTTATAATAGGAGTCTAGCTGGATATCTTAGGTCTATTTTAGAGCAGGAAAGTGCCAATGTCAACTATCGAAAAATAAGCGTTTTTACCTTCTATCAGTGGGCATCTACTTTAATGAAAGTTAGAAGGATGCCTGGTTTTACTACGGATGATAATGATGATTTTTGGGGTTTGAGATTATTGGAAAAACTTACTAAAAAATCCTATAGAAGCAAATGGGATGCAGTTTTGGTTGATGAAGCCCAAACGTTTTTTCCAAATTGGTTTCGAGCTTGTGTGGCTGCTTTAAAAGACACTGAAAATGGCGACTTATTAATTGTTTCAGATGGCAACCAAAGCCTTTATAAAAGACAGGGTTTTACTTGGAAATCTGTGGGAATAAAAGCAGTTGGACGCACAACAAGCAAGAAATACAATCTTGACAAAAATTACCGCAATACTCAAGAAATTTTACAAGCATCTTGGAGCGTTGTTAGTCATTTATCAAGGCAACAGTTGAACTCAAAAATATCGGGTGCGGAAGATTCTGAGCTAGCTTTTCCCGTTATTGAACCACAAACCTGCACTCGTCACGGCGATCGCCCTACTCTACATATTTCAGGAAGAGAAGAGAGTGCGGTTTCTGTAGCTGTTCAGCTAATTAAAAGTTTCTGTAATTCTGGTTTAGACTTAAGAGATATTGCTATTTTATATGCAGAACACAAATTAAAAACCCTCGAACTACTGCTGGCGAGTATGGATGTGGAAACATACTGGGTTACGGCAAGCAGAAAGGCACAAAAAAACTATGGCATAGAAGCACCTGGAATTAGAGTTATGGGTCTTTTAGATTCTCTAGGTTTAGAGTTTAAAGCGGTCATAATTTTAGGGGTTCAAGATTGGAAATTTAATATTCCTGCGTCTTCAGAAATAGACATTTTGAATAGTCGAAAATTGTATGTGGCGATGACTCGTGCTAGAGATGTTTTGCATCTTATGGCATACGATGACACTTCTTTGACAGTAGAAACATTCCAAAACAACGAATTATTTAATGTCCAATAATAGAGCCGGTGGCAGCAGAAATTAAAATTATTAAAGGAGGTAATAAATATCATGTTATCCCTCGAACAAAACCTCGCCTTACAAACCGATAATTGGCAACTAATTGAGTTATGGATAGACCCCATTGTTTTCCCACCTCGAATTTTAATGTTAGTTGGAGGGCAACAGGGAAATTGTTGTATTTATGATGCCACCGCTAACTATAAACCTCTGTTTGAAAGTCCTAATTATGATGAAGCTCATTCATGGTTAGTTGAGGATGATTACGAGCGCGTTGACGGTCGTCTTTTGGCGGAGGAAATTTTTTAATGCTCTGGGAAGGGAGCCATTTTTCCCCACCAGGAATCAGTGGGCCAATCCCTAAAGCGATCGCTACGAACTGGCCAATCAGCGATGGCCTTCAATTAGTGCTAAAATGCAAAAACAAACTCAATTCTTTCTTGGTCCGCGATGAATTTTTAGGAGGAAAAAACATGACTATTACATCCTTTCAAGAAATTATTGACTCTATCGAGCAATTGTCTTTTGACGAACAAGATTATTTATTCGAGTTAATCAAAAAAAGAAGAATTGAAAAACGACGTTCGGAAATTGCCGCCGATGCTAAAGCCACTTTAGAAGCTTTCAAACAAGGAAAGGCAAAAAAAGGCAGCGTAGAAGATTTAATTGCAGATTTATTAGACGATGACGATTATTAATGCTTTTGATGAAGTTTACTAAATTCTACCTCTCTACCTGGAGATTTATCCCGAAGGTCCGCAAAATCATCATCATTAAAAACAATATTTTCTCTTTCAAGCTTCGCTCTAAAATTCTGTAAAGCATCCCAAAAATTACCGACTTTTTGCTCCGGTTTCAAGTCGGTATTATCCAGAGCTATTTGATTTTCCCTTTTGGCAATCCTTCTGTTGAGAACTAGAGCTAATAAATAATCTTGTTCCTCAAGAGATAGAGTCTCAATGGACTCGATAATTTTTTTTAAAGATGCGCTAGTCATTAAAGTTTCCTTCTGTTAATTAAAAGCTTCTTTTTGTTGTTTTGAATGCGGTCATTTTTTGCAGCTAGCCAAAATCTCTTTCATCAAAATTGCCTCGCAATTTTCAGCCAAATCTGGCTCGGCCTCAATACAACCAATAAAACCAATATAGTTAGGTTTAAGAAACCTAGAAATTAGAAACCCGGTTTTTTCAAAAAACCGGGTTTCTGGACCGGCGTGCGGTCAGTTTTTTCTATAAACATCCCGTCGATGTTTGCAGTGTAGCAAAAGAACGATTAATTCCTCATCGCTAATTTCGTAGCGCACTCGATAGTCACCCACGCGAATGCGGTACTCTCTGTTATAGCCTTTTAATTTTACAACTCCCGGAGGACGAGGTTCTTCAGCTAAGAGTACCACTTTTTCCAAAATTCGTTCGCGAACGTCGTCTGGCAGACTGTCGAGTTGTTTTTCGACTGGTTTGGGAACGATAACGGTGTAACTCAAGCCTTCTTGCCTCCAGCGATATACTCATCAATAGTTTTATAGTCTCCTTGCTGGTATGCCCGACGGGCATCTTCAACTTCAGCTTGTACCACCGGGTCGTTTTCTAATAAATCTTCGGCATCGGCAATTTCTGCTTCTAGCAGTTGCCAAAGTTGGAGCTTTTCTTCTAGTTCTAAAGAAGCGATCGCCTCTACCAAAGATGCAAACGGAATCTGCAATTTAACTGTTGTTTGGGTCATGGTCTTTTATTTAATAGTATGGGACTTTATTAGTTTAGGTTCTGTTGCCATAAAGGATACTACGATTAAAAGGTTCGAGGATTTCGCTGTCAAAAAACAACGGGGTTAAATCGAATCGCGATCGCTCCTCTTCTGTTAACGGTTTTTGATGGCTATTAATAGCTCTAAATGTTTCGATCGTACCATAAATCTGTTCGATTTGTTCGGGAGTGAGTCCGGTAACATCAATGGTTTGAGTCATTTTGAATTAAGATTGGGTCGGGTTTGTTGATATTCTAGCATAGTTAGGTTATAATTGCTGGACGGGTGTTTGGTCCGTCCTTTTTTTATTGGGAGGTCAAAATGATGTTTCGTTATGAAATTATTCTTTATTGGAGTCAAGAAGATAAAGCGTTTATTGCTGAAGTTCCAGAATTACCCGGATGTGCTGCCGATGGCGAAACT
>CAZSTZ010000108.1:10290-19036 GCA_964609515.1 uncultured bacterium
AGCGTTTATTGCTGAAGTTCCAGAATTACCCGGATGTGCTGCCGATGGCGAAACTTATCGAGAAGCGCTGCAAAATGTGGAAGTAATTATGCAGGAGTGGATTGAAACTGCTAAAGAATTAGGGCGAGAAATTCCCGCACCAAAAGAACGTTTGATGTCTGCATAATTGATTGGTGTTTATGGGGGCGATCGCTTAAACTATCTAATAGGAGTAATCATTAACCATGACAACTCAAATCGAATTAAACGAAGAATTGGTTAAAGAAGCATTCAGCTTAACCGACTTCCAGACAGAAAAAGAACTAATCGAATTTGCTTTGCAAGAATTAATTCGTACTCGTCGTAAAAAACGAAACCTTTTGGATTTAAGCGGAAAAATTGAATTTGCGGATAATTACGACTATAAAGCTTTACGGGAAAACAGAATGGAAAAAATGTCTAATCCTGAGTTATTAGATAAATTGGGGCAGTTACCTCGTTTAGAAAAGTTTAAAATAGTGCAGTTTTTAATGGCTGAGTTAGCAAAAGAAGAAGGACTTGTATTGGATAATGAAGCGGTAGAAATTATCGGCGCGGTCCATACTTCTAATCTAGCAGCAGAACAACTGAAAGTGTTAGAATTATTTGGTACTATCGACTATGAAGAAGATTACGATTACAAGCAACAAAGACAAGTAAAATGAAAGTTATTGTTGACAGTTCCGCTACAGATTTTTTAATTTGCGCGGTGGCTCAGAATCGGGGTTATAGTATTTTTACTACGGATAAAGATTTTGAGAATTTCCAATCCTATATTCCGGTGGTTTGGCATTAACAAGTTGGAGTTTTTTTTCTAGTTCTAAAGAAGCGATCGCCTCTACCAAAGATGCAAAGGGAATCTGCAATTTAACTGTTGTTTGGGTCATGGTCTTTTATTTAGTGGTATGAGATTCTATTATACCGCGAAGATATTCATCGCCCGCCAGAAACCGGGTTTTTGCGAAAAACCCGGTTTCTTAAATCTCCCAGAAAATCAGAATTAAGATATCGAGACGATTATTAGCTGCAAAGTTAATTAAAAGAGTTTCATTGCAAATAGCTTTCACTCTTCCCAATCTCCTCTTTTAATAGATGCCAAATCTTCTTTATATTTTTTTAAGAAAATACCCGTCTTTATCCGTCCTTTTCCGGCTTGTGGATATTAATAAGACCAAATAGTATAGAAGTTGGGTGCGTTTTTTGACTTTCCTATCTCAATTGATAGGTAATCCTTGATGAATGCTAAAGCTTGCTAAACTAACCAAAAGGAGAGTTTTATGATTAAAGGTATCGTAATCCTGTGGACAATTTTGTGCGGCTACCTCTTATTTGCTGGTGTTGGCGACTTAGATCCTGCCATGATGGACTCCAGCGATGCGTATGCCGCAGGTGCAGGACTAGGAGCATTGACAATTTTCATCATCTGGGGAATAGTGGCGGCACCATTATCCCTAATTGGCCTGCTTTTTAAGAAGTAAAGTTCGCTTAATTAAAAACGATCGCCCTTTTTCGACTAATAGGCAGACATTCTCTTGTCTGCCTTATCTTTTTAGTTAGTAGTAATCGCTTTGGCGATTGACCTACTCATCGCTCAAGCAATTACTACTAGCGAAATTGGCGATCGCCCTAAACAGAAATATTGAGAATTGGGCTAGAACTACTAAGATTATTGCCAACATACTCCATAATTAAAGACATTAACACACTGTCATTGCCCAAGTCAGACAAACTGTGTTTTCCTGACAATATTTTGTTGAGTAAGTGCTTGTAGAACAAAAGTTCCTCATGCAAACTTGGATCGACATCTTTTCCTCGTATTAACATCATCTCTACAATGTCACCGCAAGAGTAGTTTCCGTAATCTACGTCATTAGAAAATAAAGTCTTTGGTTTGACTTGCGAACTACCGAGACTCATTAAATTATTTCTAACTTTATAAAAATCATTCCCCAAGTCAAAATATACGACTGGATATAATAGAAAAAACGGCTTTTTTTTAAAGTAGTTAGTAACATAATTGCCGTCGGTTCCCAAACTAACTTTCAGTTGGAGTCCTGCTAAAAGTTGTTTGCTTAGTTGAATACCTTTTACAGTAAGAAGCTGCTTGGCATCATCGTATTTGTTAACCCAACAAATATCTCTGTCGCTGATTGGATTGTAAATGTGACTGTACTCAGTTTTAGTAGTTGCAAATCCGGTTCCGATAGCAATATAATTATCGGGATTTTCTAAAAATGGCTCGTAAAAAATTGTTTTTAACCACTGTATGACTGGATTAGAATCTTCCTTTAATTTTCGAGCATAATTAGCCCATGTTTTATTTTTTGTAAGATTGTCGTTGCACTCGCGAACTACAATTCCTTCAGCTACATAGCCTAATATTCGCGACAGCGCACCTGTTTTTTGATTGTTAGTAAAAAAAGTAGAAAGAACCAACCTATTATTAGCGTCAAAAACTACTGCTCCAATGTCTTGCAGTAGTTTTAATAAATCACGGCCTCGCCCATAATAATTTGAAGTATCGAGATTACTATAATCATCCCTACCGGATATAGATTTTGATGAGGGTAAAATAATTAGCGATTCCTGACTGGACACGATATTCCTCCTTAATTCAACGGCCATTTTCGCTCTGTCTCAAAATAAAAGAAATTGAGGCAAAGTACAGGCATCATTGGGCCCGAGGTTCATCATAATCCGATCGCCCCAATACCCACAAGTCGGAAAAGGACGGATAAAGACGGCAATTTTCTTCAAAAGTTGTTAAAAGAGCGGACGATGGCGGATAATAGCGGATAAGTACATTTTTCGGAGGGGTCGTCGCCAAGATGGACTGGCAAGCGGTGGTAAAGTCGATAGATGAGTTGGTCTTCCAACAAACCGGGAAGCATCTCAATTCTCTACAACGAGAAATTCTCAAAGGAGTCCTCAACGGTCGGAAGTACGCAGATATCGCAGAAAAATATAATTGCACCACCGGTCATGCTAAGGATAAGGGATACGAACTCTGGCAAGTTTTATCGGATATTTTAGGAGAAGAACTAAACAAGTCGAACTTTTGCGCTACAGTCGAACGTTTAGGATTTGCAAATTATCAGTCTCCTCTCATAGGAAATCATGTTCGTGTCGATAGTATTAATCTGTGCAACAATTCTGAAACCTCAGAATTAGACAAACAGGATGTTGCAAGTATCACATCGCACCCCCAAAGCACAACACCACCCAACGCCACCGAGGATAATCTATTCCATAAAACTAAATTAAATACTGTATCCAAATTAACAAAACTCGGTTTAACCCCAGAACAAATTGCCGAAGCCCTCGATTTGCCCTTGGATGAAGTCATCGAAGGGATGGAATAGATTGGCAAGAGTGGACCATCCTAGTTAGTAGTAATCGCTCTCTGGCCAATCGCTGAAGCGATCGCTACGAACCGGGCCCGTCGAAAAGAGCGATCGCCCAACCTAATCGGTAATTTCTTCATCCTCAATAGTCTGCCGTTCGTATGCCACAATAATTTCCAGAAGTTCCTCTGCCGCAATATCCTCTTGCTCGGATTTTGAATAAATGGTTAATAAAACTATCGCCGTTGACGTTTTAACATAATAAATCAGACGATAGCCACCACTTTTTCCTTTCTGAATATCCCTATTACGAACCCGCAATTTAAAGACCTCATAATCGATGCCAGAGAGGCAAAAAAACGCAAAAGCAACAGCCCATTTCCATGCAATAGCCTTATTTGCTGTTACCTTTCTCTGACAGCTTTTCTCAGTCAGCCCAGAACGATTTTCTCCCCCACCAGAAACCGGGAATCTCTGAAAAACCCGGTTTCTTAATCAACAATAACCTCTCTATTTTACTCGACTTCAAAATTAACTTTATCGTAAAGATCCGCCAAAGAAATGTCGCAAGGAACCGAGTTCAATTTTAAAATTGATTCGGGAGCGTCGTATTCAGAAAAAATCCATTGATTATGTTCTTGTTTGTAATATCGCTCGACGTGCATCGAGTATTGGTCGATTAAAACGTACTCTTGAAAGCTGGCAATAGTGCGGTAAATTTTGAACTTTTCTCCTCGGTCGAAAGCCTGAGTTGATGTTGATAAAACTTCAGCGATCGCCACTGGATTAGTAATAGCATCCTTCCGTCCTTCTTGAAATTGTAAATCTCCTCCAACTACCATGATATCGGGGTAAGTATAGATGCGTCGTTGGGGAATCCACAACCGTAGGTCGGCGGCAAATACATCGTAGGGTTGCCCTTTGAGAGCGAAGTTTAAGACACTACCAAAGTTCAGGGTAATGCGGTTATGGTTTGGGGTTCCACCGGACATAAGAATTATTTTTCCATCGATATATTCGTGTTTTTCTTCCGCATTAATTTCTAGTTCTAGATATTCTTCTGGAGAGTAATATTTTTTGACTTCAGCTTGCATAATCATAGTCATTAAACCTGTTTGAATTTTCAAACATTATATTATACCGCAAATCTAGGCTGCATCAAATCCCGCACAAATATTTATCCCCCAGCAGAAACCGGGTAATTTCGGCAAAACCCGGTTTCTTACATCTCCATGCTTACAAGATATCGATTGATTACTACGAACTTTTATCGCTTCAGCGATTACTACGAACGGATCGCCTCCCGAGCCCTACCGATAAACTTATCTGCCTGTTGCGCCCAAAAATCGGAACCCCAATAAACAAAACAACTGGTTTCGCATAACAGCAGCGCCCTTTTTTGCTCTGGCGACAGCTTGCCGGCAGCTTCTATTTCTGCATAATCTCGGCTCAACTGTTCCACTGCCACCAACACTCGCTGGCGCAAATCTCCCTCTTCCCACGACTGGTGTCCGCCGATCCAGGAACCCCCCGTCGGTTTTAAACGCACTTCAGTTAAAACCCCGCCGGCAACGTAAGCATCGATATACTCGCTGACGGTCATAAACTCTATCTCTGGGTGGCGATCGCGAAACAAAGGCGCGAAACTATTCTTAAAATACTCGAACATCATCACGTTGCCATTTTCCCCGTCGGATGTCGGCACCACTAACGGCGGAATTTTGCTGCCCGCTTCCCGCAACACCTGACCGCGATAGCGAATATCGTTAATACAACCTTCGGCATTTTGACCGCTTTGCTGCCGAATGCCCATATCCGTATCTCGCACTACGCACAATATTTCCTCCGACTCGCCCTCAGACTCTACCACTAACCGATGCACTCGGTTTTCCAACTCGGGCGTACTCCAACCCTCGGGACGTTCTAAGGCCGCATTCGGTAAAATCAGCCATTCGTAACCGCACTTTTTCAACAAACGTATAAACCGCAAAGCTTCCGCTGCATCTCCCGTCATTCCCATTTCTGGCAGCCAAAAACCGCGCACTCGCGATAAAGCCTTTTCCCCGAACAGCTCGGCAAACACCCGCCGCCATTCCATAATTTGCGCTTCCGCATCTCGTTCGGGGGTGGCGGGGAAGTAACAATGACTGTAAGCGGTGCCGGCAAATTCTATCGTTTCCGGGTACTCTTCTAAAACCTCTCGCCAGAGACCGATAACATCTCCGAGTTTTTCTCCCCCCACATCCAGATGCTCGAACTTACCGTTGGCGGATAGTTTTGCCATCTCTTCGAGCAACACGCCGGAATAGTCGACCATCATCCGGGGTTCGTATCCTTCACTTTTGAGCAATTTGGCAAATCGCGCTGGATTTTTATATGCTAGGGCGTACCATTGGGCGTTCCAACTTTCCTCCGAATTTTGGGGACCGTCGAGCATTTTCTCCAGGTTGCCTAAGATAACAGAGTTGCTATCTGTTTCTACCACAATAGGCGGCTGGTGCATGTGGAGCCAGGGAACGAATGCGGCCTGGGGATGAGAATTTGTCATGTTAAGAATGGGTAATTGATAATTGTTAATTGATAACTGTTAACTGTTAATTGTTAATTATCAATTACCAACAACCTTATCAAAAGCCAAAGCTAAAGTCAACGATGATTAACTGGCCGTCAAAAGCGTAGAAGGTTGCTTTGGAGATGGCATCTGCTTGGACTTTTAGGGGGGTATTGGCCGGGATGGGGGAGTTAGAGCCTACCAGGTTGGGGGTTGGCATTTCGTCCCGGGCAATTTCTGTCCCTTGGCGATCGTAACCCGATAGTATGGTACGGCGGGAACTGGTCACTCTGGCGCCGACCCATTTCACGGGATTGGTAAAAGTTACTTCTATTAATCCGGTTTTGGGCGCTCCCATTAATACTTTCACCCCGTTTGCCGCTGCGAAGGCCGGGTTAGATGGTTCGAGGGCGATGGCGTTGGTAAATTTAATTCCTAAATTTTGGAATTGATTCTCTACGGTTTCAAAGGATTTTAGCTCTTCTAAGGAGATGTGGATCGGTTTGGGGGCGCTGAAGTTAAATCTCGACTCCACCTCTCTCCTCATTTTTCGAGGACTGGCCCCAACCGCTGTGGCAATTCTGAGATTATGGCCGTATTCGGTGGACTCTAGCTCTTTCTGATGAAGGTTGTTCATAACGCCCTCTCGCTCCTAAAATAAATGGTTTAACTTATTAGGGGTCAAACCCCTCGGTAGATATTATCCCTTAAATTGCCAAATTTGCAAGGGCAAGGATAATTTTGGTTCGAGGAGTAGATTCCCCTATTTACTTCTACGCTTTTGGGAAGAGTCAATCCGAAGGATTTTTGAGATTTCGGCTTTACTGTGGAAAGTAAAGTTTGGCCCGGGTAAAATGTTATAGCGTTTCTCGTTCCGGTGAGGTACATCTGCTTTTAAGTGTGGGGGGGGTGGGGAGTTGGGGAGTGTGGGGGGAAAGATTCGTACAGCACCCACTGACGGGTTAAATAAACTTGGATGGTATCAAGAAACGGACCAACTCCCCACCCGGACCACACTTAAAGCACTGTACCTCATTAATTTGACAATTGCTATAAGTTTTTTTAAAGTATGCAAGAAGTCTTTTAGCTGAAAGATTATACTGGTAAAAAGGGTGGCTCTCAATTATAAAAAAATTATCGCTAATTGTTAGTTTTTAATTGTTAATTGTTAGTTGTTAATTGTTGATTTGGCGCTGAGATTAAAAATAAAATCATGAACCTAAGACAAGTTGTACCATCAGGATTTGGAATTGTATTTTTGGTAGTTTTAATTAGTACCATAGTTTCTGAAATAAGTACGAACACTTTAGAGGATGCGAGCTATTGGGTAGCTCATACTTATGAAGTTAAAGAAAAATTGGCAGAGTTAGAAAAAACTTTAGTCGATGCGGAAACGGGACAAAGGGGTTTTATTTACTCGGGTAACGAGGAATTTTTAGAACCTTACAATCGAGCCACAAATCAAATTAATAATCGCCTTAACAATGTAGCAGAAGCCGTATCGAATATTCCCCAACAACTAGAAAATTTGAAAGAAATCGAAAAACTAGCTGCTGAAGAAATCGAATATTTAACCACTACTATCGAGTATAAAAAAACGGGTAGGGAAGAAGAATTAAGAGCGTTAGTTTTATCGGGGACTGGCAGGCAAATTATGGACAATATCAGGGCAAATATTAAGGAGATGGAAGAAATAGAAAATCAATTGCTCGATGAAAGATACGAAACGGCAGAACGAGCTTCTTTGTTTGTTAGAATAGTGACTTGGGGCAGTTTAGTTTTAATTTTTATAGTCGGCGCAATTACTGTAGTTGTTATTAATAGAATTGTTATCAAACCTATTAACGAGATTACTAACATCATCGCCAGTTCTACTACGGAAATTGCCGCTACTATTCAACAACAAGAGCGTATGGCTTCCGAGCAGGCAAATTCTGTCAGTATCACCACGACAACTATGGATGAATTAAGCTCGTCTTCCCGACAATGTTCTCAGCAAGCCCAGGCAACTGTTAATGCAGCGCAAGAGGCGCTTAAGGTAGCAGAAAAAGGGGGCTTTTCCGTGGATGAAACTTTAGAAGGGATGACTCAATTAAAGCAAAGGGTAGGAGAGATAGCCAATCAAATTATCAAATTTAGCCAACAAACCAATCAAATAGGAAATATTTCTAAAATGGTTAGCGATTTGGCTAATCAAACTAATATGTTAGCTCTTAATGCTGCGGTAGAAGCGGTTCGCGCTGGAGAACACGGTAAGGGTTTTTCTGTGGTGGCTGGAGAAATTAGGAAATTAGCAGAACAAAGCCGGATTTCTGCCGAACAAATTAACGGTTTGGTTGTGGAAATTCAAAGCTTGATTAATTCGACGGTAATGGTAACGGATGAGGGAACTAAAACGGTCAATTGGGGCATGAAAGTTACGGAAAATACGACTAAAGCTTTTGAGGGAATTACTGATTCTGTTAATAATGTTGCGGCTAACAACCAAGAAATTTATCTCAATACCCAGCAACAAGCTGCGGCAGTTTTACAAGTATTAGAGGCGATGAATTCTCTCGAAAGGGCTTCTCAAGAAACCGCAGGAGGAATTGGTCAAACGCGAGTTGGTGTCGAACAGTTAAAACAGGCGGCTTTGCAGCTTAAGAGTATTGTTTAATCTCAATTAACAATTAACAATTGAGTTTTCTTTGTAGGTTGGGCTCCGCGAACCGAAACCCAACATCAAGTTTTTTTGTCAAGGGAAACGAAACCGTTATTTGTAGGTTGGGTGAAGTAAAACGAAACCCAACATCAAGTTTTTTTGTCAAGGGAAACGAAACCGTTATTTGTAGGT
>CAZSTZ010000108.1:19136-20741 GCA_964609515.1 uncultured bacterium
ACCCAACATCAAGTTTTTTTGTCAAGGGAAACGAAACCGTTATTTGTAGGTTGGGCTCCGCGAACCGAAACCCAACATCAAGTTTTTTTGTCAAGGGAAACGAAACCGTTATTTGTAGGTTGGGTGAAGTAAAACGAAACCCAACATCAAGTTTTTTTGTAGTGGAGCAAACCGAAATCAACGGTGTTGGGTTCCACGAAGGTCCGCACAACCTACAGGAAAGTGGCTAATTATTAATTATTAATTATTAATTATTAATTATTAATTATTAATTATTAACTGCGCCAAACGTTCCATGCCCTCTTGAAGTTCTTCGTCGGATGCGGTTAAACTGATTCTCAAACATTGCTGTTTGTGGGGCCAATCTTCGTGCAAACCGGG
Source organism: uncultured bacterium (assembly GCA_964609515.1). Lineage (GTDB taxonomy): Bacteria > Cyanobacteriota > Cyanobacteriia > Cyanobacteriales > Microcoleaceae > CALKCV01. Next base: position 19,518 of record CAZSTZ010000108.1, read on the forward strand.
GAAAAACGAACTGCCGGGCACTAATATTACTCCTACTTGTTTGAGTTTTTGGTAAAACTCCCAGTCGGTTACGGGTAATTCTGGCAACCACAACCACACGAATATTCCTCCTTCGCAACGGTGGATGTACCACTGCTGGTTTTTGGGCAGGCAGCGATCGAGGGTTGATTCGACGATCGCGAATTTCTTTTGATAAAAAGGTCGTATTACTTCTTCGGAAATCTGCGCTAAAGCGCCGGAGGTAATGGCGCGGGTACCGATCGCTTGTCCGTAGTGGGCGGCGTGGATGCATGAATTTGTCTGAAAGGATTGCAATACGGAGATTATTTTCTCGTTTCCGATCGCCACTCCAACCCTTTCTCCCGCCAAACCGGCTTTCGACAAGCTCATGCAGTGAACGATATTTTCGCTAATTATCGGTTTCATCTCCACCAAGTTCAAGGCCGGATAGGGGGGCGCGTAGGCGGCATCTACGAATACTGGCACGTTGTAAGGGGCGGCGATCGCTCCTATTTTCTCTACTTCTTCGTCGCTGATGACGTTGCCGGTGGGGTTGCAGGGACGGGAAAAGATAACGCAGCCGGTATTTTCGTCGATGGATAGCTTGCTTAAATCGGGTATATATTTAAACCTGCGGGCGTTTTCGTCGATTTCCAGGTTGGGTTTGTAAGCTACCACTGCTTCTGGCACTAAACTTACTCCGCCGTAACCTGTATAGTCGGGGCTGAGGGGCAGCACTACTTTTTTGAGGGTTCCAGTTTCGGTGTAGCCGCCGAAGGCGTTGGCGGCGTAGAAGTAGATGGACTGGCTGCCGGGGGTTATCAGGACGTTGCGATCGCTGAGGTTCCATCCGTAGCGACTGTTAAAGTCGGCAACGATGGCATCGATAAAAGGTTGATAGCCTTGGGACGAACCGTAACGTCCGACTATCGTTCCGTATTCGGGACTATTTAGCAGTTCTAACGTGCAGTCTTTCCATAATTTTTCTACTTCTGGTAAGACTAAGGGGTTGCCGGAACTTAGATTAATAAAGTCTTTGCCTCCACCAGCTTTTAGGGTTGCGATAATATCTGCCATTATCGCCCTCACTCCGGTGAGGCGGAACATGGTTTGACCGTTTTTACTTAAAATAGGATCCATAGTTTTTGCTTATGATAAATAATAGGTTGAGGGAGCATCCCATATTTGTAAAAATATCGAATATTCGGTTTTTTATCTAATGCA
>CAZSTZ010000109.1:0-20612 GCA_964609515.1 uncultured bacterium
ACACTCCCCACACTCCCCACACTCCCCACACTCCCCACACTCCCCACACTCCCCAACTCCCCACACCGAACACACTCCCCACACTCCCCAACTCCCCACACCGAACACCCTTTCTTTTATCTCGGCCAGGGAATAGAGCGATCGCCTGCCAGACGGCGAGCTACAGCAGTTGCCCCGTAACGGTTGAGATGGCTTGGATCTACAAAATAATCGTTTCTGGCTAACTGATTCGATAAGTTTAAGTTAATAAAAGTAAACCCATATCGGTTAGCAAAACCCTGCATCCACCAGGCAAACTGTTTGTCCGCAGACCAACGCACGGAATCTAAATAATTATCGGTTAGGGGCAAATTCACGAAGACTAAAGGAATGCGGCGGGCGTTAACAAACTCTAACACTCCCCGAAAAGCTTGTTCCTGACTGCCTCCGAGATAAAGACCGGCATAATCGCGATCGTACTTGCCGGCAACGTAGGGCCGGCGGCGATAGTAACTCGAAGGGTTGAACTGAGTCGATACGGACAAAAAGCCGTTGGCATCGATCGCCCTTGCTATTTCTTCCAGAGTTGCCTCTGCCACCACTAGGGGTTCGCTGTCTGGAACAAACTGTTCTGTTTTTTGGGTTCCCGAAGAATTGTTACTAATAGCCACTTCCGAATATTCCCCCGCTGTTGCTGGTGGGAGTAGCTGTTTGGCAGGCTGGGAATAAGGCACTTTTTTTGATAAAAAGTCGTTGCAGGAGGAAGGGAATTGATAGCATCGGACGTTATAATAGTATTGACTCGAAGGGAGTTGGGGGCGGATGCCCGCTGCCAGTAACCTGCTGCCTTCCGAAGAGGCGATCGCGTTATAAGTCTTATCCACCCTACCGTTATTAAAAGCCCGGACTCCATCGGCCCAGATAATCAATTTTGGCAGTTGGTTGGCAGCCAGCAGCTTTCTCAATTGAAAATCTACCACCTGGGCCGTGGCACCGTTGATGCCGAAGTTGAATATTCTCATGCCCGATAAGCCTCTGGCGGCTAAGACTCGCTGCATTTCTATCGGATCTACTCCTTGTACCGCCCGAGAACTGCCGACGATTAAGACGTCCGGCACGCCTACTGCTTCTATATAGGAGAGATATAATTCTAATTGGCGATCGAGCAGGTCGCTATTGAAGGAAGGAATTTGCGCTCTCGCTTCGGCGGCTTTTTGTTGAGAATAAGCCAAATTTCTCATATATTCTACCACCTTTTTCTCCGCAAAAGGGCGCTTGGGGCTGTTGGGGGGTACCGCCTGCATCCACGCCACCGCTTGTACCCATTGAGCTGCTACCTCGTCCCAGTCTTCCTTGGTGACGGCGGACTGAGCTAACCTCGAACCTTGCAGGGCGTATCTAACCGACTCGTCAAAGGGATCTAGTCGGGCGCAGGAGGTCGAAGCCAACTGTTTTTCAGTCGCCACGGCGGGTCGATAGGATTTTTTTAGTCCTTCCTTGTTGCCGCAGTTCCCACTGGGGCACTCAGGGGAATTATTGGCCAATTCTGGTGGTGGTTCTGCCTTAGCGGCTTGCAAGATGGCCACGTCCCTTGGCTGACAGTTAGTTGCCCGGGGCTGCTGGGGTGGGGCGCAGCTCGCGGTTAGGGCCAATAGGCTAATGCTGGCTGTGGGTTGTAAAAATTTAAAAAGCAGCCAGTTAGCTTGGGGCCAATTAGAAAATAGATTTTTTATTTGCGGCTCTTGTCCCAGGTTATTTGCTTGGGATGACTTGGTTCCAGTCACCTAGATTGCCCTCCACTTTTAATGAGCGATCGTTGTTTGGATAGATTATAGTACCACTCAAAGGGATTTGGCAGGAGTCGCCCCCTATTCTGCCTCGCCGATAACGGTAAAGGCGGCCCAATTGTTCGGTTCTGGATACTTGTCCTAACAATTAAGGAATCAGGATTTAATAAGATACGGACCTCGGGATCGGGTTCGCGCGCGTCCTACCTACAAGAGACTGGTAGTTTATTTTGGCAATTGTTCCTAACAACTTTATAGAGTATAAGGAATCAACACTTTCAAGGTAGGAAATAGATTCAAAACATCAATAGCGATCGCGGCTTCTTTTTTCAAGAAACCGGGTTTCTGAGATACCGAAGAAAATACTTGACTGACTCGTAACGCGGTGCATCTCAATGCAAGAAGAAAACGAACAATTCAACGCTTTTTGGGAATGGGGAATGGGGAATTGGTGCATAGTGTCTTTTTACAAATATGAGATGCTCCCCTCGTAACGGGACTTTTTAGCGCTAAAGCGCTTACTACGAACTGCGCTCTTGACATTCCTAAAAAAATTTGCTATAACCAAAATTGTCCAGATATAATCTGCAATCTCTTATGTCCGCAAAAATATTTTGGTCTTTGGTGACTGTGACTGGTTTGAGTTTGCTACTTCCTGGGGCAAGGGCGATCGCCTTAACTCCAGAATCGAACGCAACGTTCGACCTCCTCGCTCAAGTAGAAGTAGAAGGCTGTCCCAGAGCTTCGACAATTGAAGCTTACGAAACCGATACTTATTTGGCCTACATCTGCGAGACTTATGACGGTGATTTTTTTTACCTGGGCGTGAATAAATACGATGGCAGTCAAGTTAATGTAATGGGCGTTCTCAGCACCGATAGCGGTACTTATTACGCCACTAACGGCAGCGTGACCTACTGGGTCGATGCTTATCAACTACAAGTAACGCAAGATGGGGAGGTAATTTTCTCCGAACCCGTCTGGTAAGGTATTTTTTATGGGTGGATGACTAGATTTTAAAAACCTTGGCAATTTCAGGCAAATAGTGTTATGATAAAAGCTTAAAAATGGCTTCCAACTGAGTATTGCGTTATCTCGCTCCCGACTTTGAGTCATCCCTAATGGTTGCCAAGTCTAGAAAAAGGAAACACAAAATAAGTACTCGTGTCAGTTGGCCATAAATTAAGTCTATCAGTTGGCCAATTATAAGCCAAAAAATAGCGCTTTGGGGATTTTCCTCAAACTGAGGGAGTACCGCCTGTGTTGATGGTTCTGCTGTCACACTGCTATGAACGGTATTTCCTGGTTTTGCTCTTAATTGCCGGGCTTGATGTATCTGCATCGCTTGAGAGATTAAAAAGAGACGCGAGTTGTCGCGTCTCTAGATTTATAGAACGATGAAAAAATAATTACTGAAAGTTGCGATGGAGGAACGGACGGGCTAAAATAGAACTAACGCAGGTTCTTTTAAGGAGGAAAAAAATGACTGCACCAGAAAAAATTAAACTAACATTGGAAATGTCACCCCAACTTTATGCCAGCTTAGAAACCTTAGCTCAAAAAACTGGGGATGATAAGGCCGACGTTCTCAGAAAAGCGATCGCTATGCATCCAAGTAGCGGTAGAAGCGATCGAGAACGGTAAAGAACTCAAAATTTTAGAAAGCGAAAAGGCTCTCGAACTGACATCTAAATAATCGGTAATCGAAAGATGCAAAGTCTTCCAGAAAAGGTTCAAAACTTTGTTGACAAAGTCGCAGGAGAGAAACAGGGTAGTAACGATGACTTATCCATTCAAGTCACGGCTCAATCTGCATCCCAAGCAGAATTTGACCGCAAACTCCTGGAGATGAGGTCTCAACAGGAACTTAGAAAAGAGTGGCTACTTTTTCTTTTAAAAGCTGGCAAAGATGCGGTTATAGCGTTTCTCAGTTTGGTGAGGTACAATCGCGATCCCCCTAAATCCCCCTTAAAAAGGGGGACTTTCAATGGTTCCCCCCTTTCCAAGGGGGGCGAGGGGGGATCGTAAAACTGTACCTCATTAATTCGAGGATTGCTATATATTCCTTTTGGCACTCATAATCGTTTTAAGGATTGATTTCTACGTTTTTACTATCCTTCAGCAAGATACATCATCTGAAAACGAAATCAGGTTTGCTATTGCGGTTCTTACGGCTACAGTCAGTAGTCTTTTGAGCTACTTAGTAGGTAGAGCTAGCAAATAAGTAAAGCTCGGGAGTTGAGGGATGAAACGAGATCGAACCCTGTCTTACTTATAAGGGGGTTCGATCGCGATAAATAACTAACCATTAGCTGCTGAAGGTGGTTCGTTTCTCGGAAAAGTTGGCAAGTCGATCGCCGCTAAAGACTGTCGTTTTTTGCGAGAATGTACGATCGCAGGAGGAGCCCAAGTCGCTGCCGCAGGGGTTTCCGTTACAGGATTTGTTGGTTCGGGTATTGCGCGATCGCCCTCATAAGTAGAAGGCAAAGCAGATTTATCGGTGTTCCACTCGCCGGTAGCTAAATTCCAGGAGATGCGATCGCTCTTGGGAATAGTAGGTATTTCGTTCTCTATGGGCGGCATTTCCGTCGTTGCCTCTGCCTCAAAATCCCATAGTTGCTCTTCGGGAATTAACTCTTCTGGGAAACCGCCCGCCGATAAAGCCATATACTGCAATACCGTTTGCCCCGAACCGATTTCCCGAGCCGCTTCCCCAAAGGAAGGTAAATTCGGATTAACTGCCTCCGTCTCGCCCGCAGAAACTTCCGAAACCTCTTCACTGGCAGGTTGTTTCTCCAGATTTATCGATGTCTCGCTTTCCTGTGGTGGCGGCGTTTCCTTGTGTAATTGTGCCGACCAAGGTTTTACCGGTTCGGTGGCGATCGCCGCTAGGATTTTGTTAGCGGTAGGATGAAGAGCGATCGAGCCCCTAGTCTCCTCGGCGGTGGCGGTAGCTTCGAGCGCATCTGGGCGATCCAAACCCCCTGGCGTTTCCAGAGATCTTTCTAAAGCTGCTTTAAATTGTAAAGTTTGACGCTGCTGGCGGTTGAGGCGCGATCGCAATTCCCGACAGCTATTTTCCAATTCTATCGCCCGATAGCAGGCATCGTTATAGCGCTGTTGCGTCAGGGCGCATTCTCTTTCGAGTTGCCCTTGTCTGGCCTGGCTTTTTTCCCAATTTTCTCTTAAAGTTTCTGCCAATACTTCTTGACGCTGGATAATTTCGTTGCCAGCTTCCAATTTATAAAATAAACGGGAAACCTGTTTTTGAGTGGCCGTCAATTCTTCGGTTTTTTCCTTTAACAAAGTTTCAGTATTTTGCCACTTATCTCGACACTCTTCTAGGTTTGATTCTAGTTCGGTAACTCGTTTTACTAAATCGCGATTGCATTCGTGTAATGCTTGAATTATAGTTGCGGGTTCCTTTGTTTCTTCTTCCCTAGAATCTGCTTTTTTTGCCGTAGATTCTTCCTGGGGCGATCGCTGAATAATAAAAGATTGTCCTTCTATCTGTTTTTGGGAGTTTTTTGGAGTTAATTCTTCTGTTTTAATTCGATCGCTAAGAGGAATCGAATCTACGCTTATGGCCTTAGGAAAATCTACAGTTACCCACTCGTCGTCGTCTTCGCTGGGTTTTTCTAAAAAGTCATTTTCGGGGGCATCGTTTAGCTCCCATTGCTGGGCATCTTCGGAATTGTTTGCTCCCTTGGAGTTGTTGTTGGGCGGAATATCGGCTGCTGGCATGGCTGTCACCTACGAAAGCTACAAGTGCAGTGAGTTGAAGTTGATTCTCAATTTCAGACCATCGAGCAATGGCCTTCCGGTCGGCCCTCGATGGCCATTTTTGGCCGATGGCCTAATGCCATCGGCCAAAAATCGAGTTTAATATTTGTCATAATACCATAGTATTGAGGCAAATCTTGACTGACCTTGGATTTAATAGTTATAATCGGGAGCATCTCAATGCCAGAATAAAACCAAAAACTTATCGCTTTTTGGTAATGGGGAACGCGGTAATGGGTAATGGATTATAGAGCCTTTTTGCTGCATATTCGATGCTCCCTTATAATCTGAGGCAAAGTCTTGAGTGGAAAATAGTTAAAACTACGGTTTGGGTACTGAAAATATCCATTGATGCTGTCAATTTTTTAGAAGTTAAAAAAATGCTAAATCTTCCCGGTTTTACTGCCCGCGAAATCCTCCATGAAAGTAATAATTCCATAGTATATCGGGGCTACGATAATAAGAGCGATGTTGCATCCGCAAACCTACGCGATCGCCCGGTAATCTTAAAAATGCTCAAAGAACCATACCCATCCCCGGAAATTCTAGGATGGTTTAAGCGAGAATATCAAGTTATCCGAGACTTGAACTTGCCAGGAGTAATCAAAGCATATAGTTTAGAAAAAAGCGAAGAACGCCCGGTCATGGTATTAGAAGACTTCGGCGGCGATTCTTTGGAATTATTAAAGCTTAAAGGAAAATTAGAATTAGATAAATTTCTGAAATTAGCAATAAATACCACAGAAATATTAGGACAAATTCACGGCAAAAATATTATCCATAAAGACATCAACCCGAGTAATATTATTGTTAACCCCAAAACCGGTCGAGTAAAAATAATTGATTTTGGCATTTCCACAGTCTTATCAACAGAAAATTCTAGCTTCAGCAACCCCAACGTTTTAGAAGGAACTTTAGCATATATTTCCCCAGAACAAACCGGGCGAATGAATCGGGCGATCGATTATCGCAGCGATTTTTATTCTCTGGGAGTAACCTTCTACGAATTATTAGCAGGAAAATTGCCCTTTAATACTGAAGATGCCCTAGAATTAATCCACAGTCACCTTGCCAGAGAACCGGAGCCCCTGGCAGAAATTAAAGAAAGAAAAATCCCGCCAATAGTATCGGAAATAGTGCAAAAATTAATGGCGAAAAACGCCGAAGAACGCTATCAATCATCTCGGGGAATAAAAACTGATTTAGAGCGCTGTTTGGCGGCATTAAAAACTACTGGAAAAATCGAAAAATTTCCTTTGGGAGAGGGAGACATTTCCGAAAAATTTCAAATCCCCCAAAAACTGTACGGTCGCGACGAAGAGATAAAAACATTATTAACAGCCTTTGAAAAAGTAAGCCAAGGGCAGAGAGAATTTCTTTTAATAGGAGGATATTCGGGAGTTGGAAAATCAGCCTTAGTTCGAGAAATTCACAAACCCATAACCGCCAAACGAGGTAACTTTATCTCGGGAAAATTCGACCAATACCAAAGAGATATTCCCTATTATGCCATTGCTAAAGCTTTTAACCAATTCTGCCGTTTATTGTTAAGCGAAAGCGAAAAAGTCTTTAAAGAATGGCAAAAGAAAATTCAGACAGCCTCAGGCAATAACGGACAAATATTAATCGATGTAATTAGCAATTTAGAATTAATAATAGGACCGCAATCCCCCGTGGCAAAAGTGGAAGGAAAAGAAGCGCAAAATCGATTTAATTTAGTCTTTGAAAACTCGATCAAAGCAATTTGTCAGCCAGAACATCCCTTAGTATTATTTATCGACGATTTGCAGTGGGCGGATGTTGCTTCTTTGAACTTATTAAAAACCATAATGACCGTAGAAAATTTGCAGGAAGCATCTTTATTAATAATAGGAGCCTATAGAAATAACGAAGTAAATGCCGGACATCCCTTAAGGATGACCTTGGCCGAGATAGAAAAAGAAGGGGCAGAATTTGAGAGAATTACCCTGGGAAACTTGAACCAGAAAGACGTCAATTCTTTAATCGCCGAGACTTTAAAATTACCTGTAAATTCTACCCAACCCTTAACCAATTTAGTTTATAAAAAAACCCAAGGCAATGCTTTTTTTACCACAGATTTTTTGAAATCTTTGGATAAAGAAAAGCTGATACGTTTCGACCCACAACAGCGGCAATGGCAATGGGAAGTAACAGAAATAGAAAGCAAAAATATTACCGATAACGTAGTAGAATTGATGGCGGCTAAAATTGCCAAATTAGACGGGGCAACTCAAAAGGTTTTGCAGCTAGCAGCTTGCATCGGTAATAGCTTCGATTTATCGACTTTAGCCGTTATTTACGAAAAGAAACCAGAAGCAACATTAAAAGATTTGTTGGCAGCGATGGGAGAAGGTTTAGTAGTACCTTTGAGCGAGAAATACAAATTAGTGGAGGCGGGAGTGGAACAGGAAGAGAAAATAGAGTTTAAATTCTTGCACGATCGCGTCCAACAAGCGGCTTATGCTTTAATAGAAGAAACAGAAAAAAAACTCAAGCATTTGCAAATAGGAAGGTTGTTATTAGAAAACAAAGAGGGTAAAAAATTAGAAAAAAATATCTTCGATCTTGTCAATCAGTTAAATGAAGGAAGAAGCCTCATTGAGGATGAAAATGAATTGTTAGAGTTAGTTAAATTGAATCTACAGGCGGGGAAAAAAGCCAAATCGGCAACGGCTTACGATTCCGCAGCTCTATATTTAAAAATAGGGCGAGAAATTTTGCCAGCAGATAGCTGGAATAAAAAGTACGAATTAAGTTTAAATTTATATGTGAAATCCACAGAAGCAGCTTTTTTAAGGGGCAATTTTGAGGAAATGACAGAATTAACAGAAACGGTATTTTCTCGAAGTAAAACTCTTTTGGACAAAATCAAAGTCTATGAAGTTAATATTTTAGCCCGCATCTCCCAAAACAAGGAACAAGAAGCTGTAAAAATTGCTCTAGAAGTTTTGGAATTACTAGGAGTAAATTTTCCCAAAAACCCCACTCCAGAAGATATTGCCGAAGAGCTGAAACAGACGCAGTTAGCCTGGATGCCCAAGCAACCTTTAGACTTAATCGACCTACCAGAAATGAGCGATCCTTACAAAATTTCTGCCCTTTCTATCCTCAATAGCGCCGCTTCTGCTGCTTATCAAGTCGCTCCTCAAATATTTCCCTTAATAGTGTTAAGGCAAGTCTATTTATCGGTGAAATATGGCAATACTTCTCTATCTTGCAATGCCTACAGTTTTTACGGAATTATTCTCTGCGGCATGGTGGGAGAAATTGAATTAGGCTTTCAATTCGGTCAGTTAGCTTTAATGTTGTCTAACCGGGAAAATGCCAGAAAAGTGAGGGGAAAAGCCCTTTATATAGTCAATGTATGCATTGCTTTTTGGAAAGTTCATGCCAGGGAAACATTAAAGCCTTTATTGGATAGCTATAAAATGTCGGTAGAGTTTGGAGACATAGAATATGCGGGCAATGCCCTAGATATCCACTCCCATCATTCATATTTTGTTGGTAAGGAATTAGGAGAACTTGCCTCGGAAATGGGAAATCAAGCTAAAATATTAACTCGACTCCAGCACTCACCCGCTTTCAATTTTCACGAAACATATAGGCAGGCAGTCTTAAACTTAATCGGAAAAGCTGAAAATCCCTGCATTTTAGTTGGTGAAGCTTATACCGAAAAAATGAGGCATCTTGTACTAACAGGAAGCAAGAAAGTTGCTATTTACCAAATCTACTTCAATCAAGGAATTTTGTCTTTTATTTTCGATAACTTAGAAGAAGCACTTCAAAGTTTAACATTGGCAGAAAAATATTTAGAATTTGCCCACGGCTTGCTGGCCGTTCCTATCTTTCATTTTTACCATTCTCTAACCTTATTAGCAGTGCATTCAAAAAGTTCTCAGCCCGAACAACAGCAAATATTAGAAAAGGTAGCATCCCATCAAGAAAAAATGAAAAAATGGGCAGATAGCGCCCCGATGAATTTTTTACACAAATATTATCTAGTAGAAGCAGAAAAACATCGAATTCTCGGAGAAAATGCCCTCGCCAGGGAAGAATACGACCAAGCCATTGAACTAGCTAAAGAAAACGAATATATCAACGAAGAAGCGATCGCTAACGAACTAGCAGGCAAATTTTATCTCGCCAAAGACAAAACCAAAATCGCCCGCGTCTATCTCCAAGAAGCCCGTTATTGCTATCAAAAATGGGGGGCTAAAGCTAAAGTGGCACATTTAGATAAAACTTACGCCGAACTCTTAGAAGAAACCTATATGAAAACTCAAAGCTTTACGACTACTATTAATAACGGCAAAGACTTACTAAAATCCTTAGATTTAGAAACAGTGTTGAAAGCATATCAAGCAATTTCTGGGGAAATTGTCTTAGATAAATTGCTAAATTCTTTGATGAAAATTATTATCGAAAATGCCGGTGCGAGGGTGGGATATCTGATTTTAATATCTGAGGAAAACAATTGGCAAATAGCCGCTTCGATAACTACAAGTTCTGCTGAAGTTAAACTTGCTGAAACCCCCGCAGCAGAAACCCTATCTCGTGCCATAGTAAATTACGTCATCCGCAGCGGCGAAACTGTAGTTTTAAATAATGCTTCTCAGGAAGGAAACTTTACTCGCGACCCCTACATTCTCCAACAAAAACCTCAATCGGTTTTGTGCGCCCCACTGATAAATCGCGGCAAATTAATCGGTGTCATCTACTTAGAAAATAAACTGACTGCGGGTACGTTTACGCCGGAAAAATTAGAAGTATTAAATCTGTTATCTTCCCAGGCAGCAATTTCTCTGGAAAATGCCACTTTATATTCTCAATTAGAACAAAAGGTAGAAGAACGAACTTCCCAACTGGCAGAAGCGACGAAAAAAGCCCAAGCGGCTTCGGAAGCTAAAAGCGCTTTTCTGGCAAACATGAGTCACGAATTGCGTTCCCCACTCAACGCCATTTTAGGTTTTTCCCAACTGACAAGCCGCGCCGCAAACTTACCGTCGGAACATCGAGATAATTTGGGGATTATCAGTCGCAGCGGCGAGCATTTACTAACTTTAATTAACCAAGTTTTAGATTTATCGAAAATTGAAGCGGGGCGAATTACTCTTAACGAAAAGAATTTTGACCTCCACCGACTTTTGGGAGACATAGAAGATATGTTTTCTCTCAAAGCTGAAGATAAAGGTTTGCATTTGTTATTGGAGGTAGAAGAAAATCTGCCTCGCTATATTTGCAGCGATGAAGTTAAGGTCAGGCAAATTTTAATTAATTTGCTCAATAATGCTCTCAAATTTACTGCAAGTGGCGGGGTTTCCGTTCGGGTAAAAGCGCCCAATGGGAATTTAAAAGAAGGAGAATTAACGGCAATTGCTTTTGAAGTAGAAGATACGGGGGCGGGCATTTCCCCAGAAGAATTGGAGGGAATTTTTGAGGCTTTCGTTCAAAGTTCCACCGGCAAACAGGCTCAAGAAGGAACCGGTTTGGGTTTGGCAATAAGTCGTAAGTTCGTACAGTTAATGGGTGGGGAGATGACTGTTAGTTCCGAGGTGGGAGTTGGTACTATTTTTAAGTTCGAGATTAAGGCAAAAGTTGTTACTGCTAGCGATATTGAAACTTATAAACCGAGTCGCCGCATCGTCGCTTTGGAACCAAATCAACCTCGGTGGCGCATTTTGGTGGCGGACGATCGCGCCGATAACCGCCAGTTGTTGATTAAGTTGCTCAACCCTCTGGGTTTTGAACTCAAGGAAGCGAGTAACGGTTTGGAGGCGATCGCTATCTGGGAGAAGTGGGAACCCCATCTCATCTGGATGGATATGCGGATGCCGGTGATGAACGGTTACGAGGCGGCTAAGTATATTAAAAGTACCACCAAGGGCGAGGCGACTGCGATTATTGCTTTGACTGCCAGCGCTTTCGAGGAAGAACGCTCTTTGGTATTGTCGGCGGGTTGCGACGATTTCGTGCGCAAACCTTTCCGGGAGGAGGTTTTGTTCGAGAAAATGGCCGAACTTATGGGAGTGCGTTATCTTTATGAAGATAGCGTCGAGTCCCAGTTGCCCCAAGAAGGGATATCTCAAAGTGATTTGGAGTCGACTTTGGGGCAAATGCCTCGGGAATGGACTGTTAGTTTATATAATGCTACTGTGGAAGGGGATGTTGGGGTCCTTGCCGAGGCGATCGCTCTTATTCCACCTTCTCTGTCTCCTCTGGCAGCGACTTTATCGAGTTGGGCTAACCAGTTCCAGTTTGAAAAAATTATCGAGTTAACTGAATTGGTAATTGATAATTGTTAATTGTTAATTGTCAATTGTTCGTTGCTAATTGCTAATTGCACGGTTTTTTCCCCATTCCCTATTCCCCATTCCCCATTCCCAAAAAAATGAATCAATCTTACTATCAGGTGGGCGGTTCCCTCCCCGGAGATGCCCCCACTTACGTTCAAAGAAAAGCCGACGAAGACCTTTATAATGCCTTAAAAACAGGTGAATTTTGCTACGTTCTCAATTCCCGCCAAATGGGAAAATCGAGCTTGCAAGTAAAAACCATTCAAAGGTTGCAAGCAGAAGATATTGCCTGCGCCGCTATCGATATTTCTGAAATCGGCAACCGGGGCGTTACTCCCGAACAGTGGTATGCGGGCATCCTCCGCTTGCTAGAAAATAATTTTAATCTCTCGGAATTTGTCAATATTAGAACTTGGTGGCGGGAACGAGATTTTATGGCTCCAGTTCAGCGCTTGAGCGAGTTTATCGAAAGCGTTTTGCTGGCAGAAATTTCTAGCAAAATTGTGATTTTTATCGACGAAATAGATAGCATTTTGGCTTTGGATTTTCCCGTGGATGATTTTTTAGCCCTCATCCGCGCTTGTTATAACAAACGGGCTCTTAATTCTGAATTTAATCGCCTCAGTTTTGTCTTATTAGGAGTTAGCACTCCCAGAGATTTATCTCAAGATAAAAGCGAGGCGGGGAATACTCCTTTTAATATTGGCGTCGCTATAGATTTAACCGGCTTTACTGTCACCGAAGCGATGCCTTTAACTGGAGGTTTGGCAGAAATTTGCGACGAACCAGGGGCGGTTTTACAAAAGGTTTTAAATTGGACTGGGGGGCAACCTTTTTTAACTCAAAAAGTTTGCAAGCTTTTAGTCGAAAATGGAGAATTTATTGCCAATCCCCCAGAAGATGTTGAGAAGGTTGTTAGAGATGCAATACTCGATAATTGGGAGGCGCAAGACGTACCCGAACATTTAAAGACAATTCGCGATCGCATCCTCAGAAAAGACGAACGCATCGTCAGAAGATTGGGACTCTACCAGCAGATTTTACAACAAGGAAATATTCCGGCAGATAACAGCAGCGAAGAAATGGAATTGCGCCTCTCTGGATTAGTAGTTAAACGTCAAGAAAAGCTAACCGTAGCTAATTCTATTTATGCCGCAGTTTTTAACGATAAATTTGTCGCGGGAGAATTAGAAAAAATACCGCCTTATGCAGAGGAAATCCAAACTTGGCTTAATTCCAACTGTCAAGATAAATCCCCACTTTTGCGAGGAGAAGATTTAGAAGCTGCCCTAGCTTGGGCGACGGGAAAAAGTTTGAGAAATCTGGATTTTCAATTTTTAACTGCCAGCCAAAAATTAGCTTTCGATGGGACTAAATTAGAAACGGAAATTGCCAGAAAAGAAACCCTTCAAGAAAAACGAAAAGCCAAAAGATGGATAGGCATCGGAACTGCGATTTTAGCTAGTTCTTTAACTTTAGCTGCTGGTTTTTCCTTCCTAGCTTATCAAAGTTTTAAAATCGCTCAATCCAGCAGAGAAATCGAACAAACCGGCACCGATGCTTTGCTGCTGGCAATGTTTAAAAATGCCGAAAACGAACGAGCTTTATTAGAAGCTTTGCCCCAGGCAATCTCGGCGGGTAAAAAGTTACAAGAATTGGTAAATAAGGAAACGCCCCTGGCAGAATATCCCGCCACCAGACCTTTATTAGCTTTACAAACAATTCTCGATAAACTCCAAGAACAACCGCAATTTCAAAACGCTCTCCTCCAGCAAAGAATCGTAACTTTAACAGGTCATCAAGATGCCGTTACCAGCGTTGATTTTAGTCCCGACGGACAGCTTTTAGCTTCTGCGGGAGTGGGCGATCGCCTCATTATTTGGAGTACCTCTGGAGATAAAATTCAGGAGTGGCAGGCAAAGTCGATTAATAGTATTATTTTTACTCCCGATAGTAACTATTTAATTACATCTGGAACCGATGGAACTCTCAAATTCTGGAGTTTATCTGGAGAAGAACTCTTAAAAAAATCTCTGGAATCACTTCATAGTATTAGTTTGAGTTACGATGGGAAATTCTTAGCTACAGCTACTATTAATAACTCCGTTCGTCTTTGGAATTTCTCGGAATCTCCCCCGAGTATTGCTCCCAATTTTGTATTAGGAGAAAGCGGTTTAGTTAGGAAAGTAAGTTTTAGCCCGGAGGGCAATTTTTTAGCAACTTTGGATGGAAAATCAACGGTAAAATTGTGGAATTTATCGCAAAAGCAGTCCCAAAAATTAGAAGTTGAAGCTATTAGTATGAGCTTTAGTTCGGGGCAAAAACAAATATTAGCGACGGCAACTTCTAACGGTGCCGTTCAACTTTGGAACGTCCCAAAAGCTCGATTAATTGAAGAGTTTCAAACCTTACATTTAGATACCAAATTAGTCAGTTTTTCTCCCGATGGAGAAATAATAGCTACGGTGGGAATCGATCGCAACGTTCGACTTTGGAATTTGGCAGGGCGACAGCTAGCTCAATTTGAGTTTGAGGATAACGTTATTAGTATTAGTTTTAGTCCCGATGGTAAGTTGTTAGCGGTGGCGGGTAGTAACGGTAAGGTTTGGTTGCGGCGAGTTGAAAGTTTAAATGACTTATTAACGGATAGTTGCTTGTTTTTTCAGCAGTTACCTAATTACAATAATCGGGGGAAAATGCTTTGCGAAAATGGGAATGGGGAATGGGGAATAGGGAATGGGGAATGGGGAATTACTTTAAATCGCGCTCCGCGATTACTACGAACTACCCATTAACTAAGAAACCCGGTTTTTTAAAAAAACCGGGTTTCCGATGTGAATTGCTAATTAATTTAATTAACAGCGATCGCTGGATTCCTTAAATTAGGATTAGTTATTCTTTGCAATAATTCTTGTCTTGCTCGTTCGGGATTTTGACCTCCGGGAACCCGATATAATAATCTACAAGAACCATCTTGAGGATTGGCAGCACAAATAATTGGTTCCCCATTTCTGGAGGAACCCGTCGTAATAACCCGTTCTAAAGTTCCCTGAATGCTAGAATTATTTAAAATACCAGAAACTCTAGTACACCGGGTTAAAGCATCCTCTCCCGATTCTGCAAAATAATTATTAGCGCCCCAAATAATAACAGGAACATTATTGCCGTTTTCACTGGCAATTGTTGCCGGAGTTGCTCCAGAAGTTCCGCAGAAGAAAGATGTCGGTTGGGCGCGAGCTGGGGCGCTAATACCGACGTTAGTTGCTAAGGCAATTATTGAAGCAGCAATAACAGATTTTAATGATGAAATTTTCATGGCAAGTAATCCAGATCTATCCTACATGATAATATTCTAAAAAAATCTTATGCTTTCCCGAAGGTCAGTATTGGATTTTAAGCAAAAAGAAGCTAAAAAAAATTATCCTCGCTCTTCAATTGCTTGCGTTTGTTGCTTTGGCACTATTGCTGAATTAGATAAAGTTAATTAATGGCTTTTCTTAACTCTGGCAGCTAATTTATTATCTTCCTTAAATTCCTGCTTTTTTTGATATCTTCCTTAATTTCCGATTCGCCTTTAACAATTAACAATTAACAATTGACAGTCCCGGTGGGGGAACCTCAGAAACCCGGTTTTTTAGAAAAACCGGGTTTCTTGGCGGTCGGTATTTTTTATTCATACTCATAACGAGTACTCATGGTCATGCTCTAAAAAGTTATTTTTTTGAGTATGACCATGAGTATGAGTACCCGTCAATTATTTTTTTACCAAAAAACAGGGTTTAAAGCCTCGTCCTTTGAGGGCGGCTTTTTCTAAAGTCTAAGATTGCTAATTGCTAAATCTGCTGTTAAAGTGACTAAAAGTCGCGGGCGGGCAGTCCGAGACTTTAAACGGACGTTGAGAGGCGGTAATTCAATCTGTTTAAAAAAAGATTGTTCGCTTCAGGGATGCGTCAACCCACCTTGAGCTAATACAATTTGTTCAATTAGCAATAGTAGGAATCCCCGGATCTTCAGTACGGGGAGGATGTCAAAAAGCTTAAAAAATCCAAATCAGTTAAAAAGAGGGTTTAAATCGTGAGAGTAGCCATCGTTGGCTTTGGATTCATCGCCGAAAAAGGTCATTTGCCAGCCTACAGGAATCGCAGCGACGTTCGCGTAACGGCAGTCGTCGATCCCATAACCTCCCGCCGGGCAGCAGCATTGCGGCAATACCGGGACATCCGCGTTTACGAATCGTTCGCCGATTTGCTCGAAGAATACTCCCAGGAAATAGATATCATCGACGTTTGCTTGCCCAATTCCCTGCACCAAGATGCAGTCCGACAAGCACTCAAGGCCAAAAAACACGTCGTTTGCGAAAGGCCAATGGCCCTCAGTCGGGGAGAATACGACGAATTACTAAAATTGGCCAAGGAGCAAAAGCGCCTCCTTTATCCTTGTCACGCTTCTAAATTTGCCCCATCGGTGGTCCACGCTTCTTACTTAATTAGTTCCGGGGAGATTGGCGAACCCCTGTTTGCTTCTTTTAACGTCTTTGCTGGAGGTTATCCCCAGGGCATACCACAGTGGAACCCTGACTGGCGACGGGATAAATCCATCGCCGGAGGTGGGATTATGATGGATTTTGGTTTGGATGCCCTTGCTATGGCCCAAACTCTTTTCGGAGGTTCGCCCCAGAGGATTTCGGCACATATCAGAAATTTGCAAAAAGGCGACAATCAACTGGAAGATTTGGCTACTTTTTGCTTGGATTGGCAAGGTAAATTAATTAATGTTAATTTAAGCTTGCTGGGAGATTCGATGGGTAAAAGCTCTTATCGAATTCAAGGAACTAAAGGGGAAATTAACATTGAGAATAACGATGTTTTCCTCAGCAAAAAGAATACCGGAATCGAGCATACTTTTGTGCCAACTTATTTTGACGATCCGGCTCATTCTAATTGGTTTAATGGCTTAATTGATGACATGATGGAGACTATTGATAGCGGCAATTTTGAACCTTATGTTTTACAAGAGGCTGCTTTGGCTCTTGAGGTTATTGAGAAAACCTATCGGTCTAGCGATAATGGCGGCAGTTGGTTGCCCATAGATTTTGTTCCCAAATCTTTACAAGCTGCGGCTTAATTCTTTCTTTTTTCTTTTTTCTTTTTTCTTTCGTCGTAGAACAGGCATCCTGCCTGTTCTCCGTTAATTCCCAATTCCCAATTCCCAATTCCCAATTCCCAATTCCCCAATTCCCCATTCCCAATTCCCCAATTCCCCAATTCCCCATTCCCCAATGGTAAAACAACCTCGAAGACGAAAGCGATCGCCTTTTCTATTATTAGCCGAAAGACTCATGGCATTGCTGGTATTGGCAAATTTAGGCTTGGTAGTCTTCGATTTAACCTACATCAAGGCACGCAATTGGTATTTAAAAGCAGGTTTATATTTGCAAGAACGGACTTTAAGCCCCCAAGAGCAATACGTTCAAAAAGTAGAGCGACTTCAAGAGTTATTAAAACAAGAAGGTTTGCAGTCTCCAATTGTTCGAGAATTACTGCTGGAATTGCAACAATTAAGCGAAGAAATTTTTATAACAAATCCTCCTTTTCGCTTGACAAATAGGTATGGTACTTTAGCAAGTATTCAAGCTCTTTTTAGAGAGCGGATAGAGCTGGTTAATCCAGAAGCAACTTTTGAGGAGGCAGTGACAACTTTTTGGAGCGCCGAATATTTAGAACGACAGGGATGGGAAAACGAATTAGAATTTTTTCAGAATCAAATTCGCTATTTAATCTTATTTTACGAACCTGTTTTGCCCTACGATATTATTAAAGGCATCGAACCTTATCGCGATTCCCAAGAATACCTCATAACGGTGACTCTCCTGAAAAATGAATTAGAAGAAAAGGGTTTAACTGGAGAACGGGTCGAACCTTTATTACAAGAATTGCGCGACAAAAGCACGGAACTTATTGACAGCGAGTATTTTTTCCAGCTAGTAAATAAAACCAGCAATTTAACTAAAATTAAATACAAAGTTAAAAATCATATTTACGATCGCGACCCGGAAACCTACCCTAGTTTACCTCCCACCCTCAAAATCTTAGAATCGATAAACGTTTTAGAATACATAGCCCCAGAAGTTCTCTGGGCAGACAAATCCTCTAAAGAAGCATTTAATACTTATTGGAGTCTCCCGAATTTTGCCCTTAATGGATGGCAAGGGGAGTTAGAATATTTCGACGCAGAAATTAGGTTTTTAATGCGTTCTTTTTACTTTAGAAATATTGGCATCGACGGCGAATTTGTCGATAGGTTTTGGCTGATAGATTTGCCGTGGATGGCGCTGTTTTTCCTAGAATTTCTCTGCCGCACTTTATGGTTGAGTTTCCGCACCAGTCTCAGTTGGTGGGGGGCGGTTAAATATCGTTGGTACGATGTTTTATTGCTGCAACCTTGGCTGCCAATACTGCGAGTAATTACTGCGATAATTCGCCTCGACCAAGTGAAAATTTTAAACCTGGAAACTTCTAAAAGATATCTTGGTTTGAGTTTTATTGCTAGCTTTGGTAAGGAAGTTACTCAAGTGGTAATCGCTCAAGGTATCGACCAATTGCAAAATACTGTTGGTAAGGGTTTAATTAAAAAAGCTCTATTTGAGAGGAAGGAAGGGGGGAAAAAAGCCAAGCTAAAAGAAGACAACCCTACCATCGCAGCAATAGTCAACGAAGTTTTAGAACTAACCGCTTGCGAAGTGCTTCCCGAAGTTCGTACAGACTTAGAAGATTTTCTCGATTACCAAGTAGAAAAGGCTTTAGAAAAATCGACTATTTACAGACAAATTCGGCGCATACCTTTAGTCCGACGCCTTCCTAAAGATATTGCTAATAAAATAGCCGGTCAAATCTCGGCAGCGATCGCCACGGGACCGGAAAAAGCCTATCAAGGCTCTCCCCCAGACCCCCAAGGCAGCGCCCTCAAAGAACGATTGGTAAAACATTTTACTCGGGAGTTAACTTCCAAACTGGAACGAGAAGGTACTGCAGAAGAAATAGAACTTCTGTTAATAGATTGGCTCGAAGATATTAAGGTTAAATATCTCAACCAACCCGACGTATTGCTCCTCCCCTCCTCCCAGGAGGAAACCCCCAAGCAGATTTTACCGGCTCAGGATTAGTAGCGCCCGTTCGTAGTAATCGCTTTAGCGATTTATATCGCTGAATCGCTGAAGCATTTTGTAGGTTGGGTGAAGTGCAACGGAACCCAACACAAAACCCAAGGAAGGGCATTTTGTAGGTTGGGTGAAGTGCAACGGAACCCAACATCCGTTGCCACATCCGCTACATCCGCGTACAATACCGCTGCTAACCACGGAGGTCCGCACAACCTACAAGAAACTACGAGAAACTTTTGATGTTGGGTTCCACGGAGGTCCGCACAACCTACAAGAAACTACGAGAAACCCGGTTTTTCCAAAAAACCGGGTTTCTGGGGTAGGGTTAATAATTATGGGGAAATATTGCATTTCATCAAAAAAGGTAACAAACTCTTAATCAATCTCAAGTTTATGTAACAAAAACTCGGTCCATTTTAAATATTGTAAAATTTTTCCGAAATCCGTTTTTATTTTTGCCGGCATCGGCTATAAATTAAAGATGCTGTTTTTGCAATAAATAAATATGGTTAATACTTTACCCAAACCCGAGGGAAAAAACAACGAAACTGTTGTTAAAACCTCTATTGAAGAAAACTTGTTAACTCCCCGGTTTTACATTACGGATTTCGATGCCGTGGCTAATATGGACATTAGCTCCCAAGAAACGGAAATCCGGGCAATGGTTGAAGAAATGAAGACGGACTACAACCGGGACCATTTTGTTAGGAATGAAGAATTTAAGAAGTCTTGGGACCATTTGGATGAGGAAACCCGCGCTGCTTTTACGGACTTTTTAGAGCGTTCCACCATGTCGGAGTTTTCGGGTTTTATTTTGTTTAAGGAACTCTCTCGCCGCATTAAGGACCGCAATCCTTTGTTGTCGGAAGTGTTCCATTTAATGGCCCGAGATGAGGCCCGCCACGCCGGTTTCCTCAATAAGGCGATGGGGGATTTTAAGGTGACGTTGAATTTGCCTTTCTTGACGAAAAACCGCACTTACACTTTCTTTAAGCCGGAATGGATTATGTATGGGGTCTATTTGTCGGAGAAGATTGGCTACTGGCGCTATATTACGATGTACCGCCATTTAGAGAAGCATCCAGAGAATAAGTATTATCCGATTTTCAATATGTTTGAGAGTTGGTGCCAGGACGAGAACCGCCACGGAGATATTTTTACTGCTTTGTTGCGATCGCAGCCTCAATGCTGGCAAGATTGGAAGGCCCGTCTCTGGTCTCGTTTCTTTTTATTAACTGTATTTGCCACTCACACTCTCACGGTTCAAGAACGGGCGGACTTCTACGAGTCCGTGGGACTGGATCCGACGGAGTACGATCGCGAGGTTGTTACCAAGACTAACGAAACTGCCGGTCGCGCTTTCCCGGTGATGTTAGATGTAGACCATCCCGAATATTGGCCGCGCATGGACCGCTGTTCCGATTATAATATGAAGATGAAGGAAATCTACCAAAGCGACGGGCCGGGCATTGTTAAGTTCTTCAAGACTTTGCCTTTAAAGGCGGGCATTTTCTGGAATTTGTTGCGCCTGTTCCTAGTTAAACCCATCGATGCGGAAGCTTTACGAGGAACGGTACGCTAACAGTTCTC